>JAKQCM010000399.1 GCA_029559155.1 Chloroflexota bacterium | reverse complement strand
GGGTCGTTTTTGTCGGGACGGCCGTCGCCGCCCGGCGCGGCCAGATCTCCCCGATTCGAGAAGCAGCCGCGCCCCAACTGCTGATTGCTGCCCGCCACGCCAATGATCGGCGCCCAGTTAGCCGGCAGGTTGGCCGGTTCCGGCTGCGGCAGGTTGGCCGAATCGTTGCCGGCCGCCGCCACCACGACGATGCCGGCGCAGTGCGCGGCGCGCAGCACGTCGCGCAGCGCCAACACTTCCACCGGCAAATTAAAACCCGCTTCGTCCGGCGGCACGCGAATGCCCAGACTCATGTTGATGACTGCGCCCAGAACGCCTTCTGGCAGCTGCCCGTGGACGTTGTTTTTGACGAAATCGAACAAAGCATGGCTGAGGGTAAACAGGTCGCCGATGTTGTTGTGGTTGAGCACCCGAATCAGCTGGATGTCCGCGGCCGGAGCGACGGCGTGGGCCAGCCCGGCGGAGAATACGCCATGATTGCTGAGGTCTTTTTGGGCATTGTCGGCGGCGGGAACCGGGTAATTGGCCAGCTTCAGGGCGAGCGGCGAAGGTTTGTTCACCCAATCCAGGGTGGCGGCTGCCTGGTTTGGATAGGGCGACGTGTCGAACACGCCGATGCGCACGCCGCGCCCGGTTCCTGGCTGGCGTGAACCGGTCAGGTTGATTTGTTGGAAGGCCCACTGCCGCAAGAACAATTCTGGCGGCGCACTCTGGCTGCTGCCGCCGGAACTGCCGGTTGGGTCCCAGGGGCTGCCGGTGGGATCCCACGGACTGCCGGTTGGGTCCCAGGGATGGCCGGAGAGCCAGTTGGGTTCGGCGCGCACGCTGCCGCCCCGCCCCACGGCGCGGTTAATGGCGGCGATGGCCTCGGCCACGGCCGTTTCACTGCCGCTGAGTTGGTACAGATCAATGACATAATCGCCAAAATCTACTTCGGCGCAGTCGTTGAGGCAGGCGCGGACAGCAGCGTCCAGGTCGCCGAAGGTGATGCGGCGCAGTGGCTCCGGGCGAATGATTGCCCCGGCGGCTTGCACGGCCGTAACCACAGCGGCTGTCGGACCGCTGACAATAAGCTGGTCCTGAACAAAAAATTCTTCCGGCGGGAATTCCGGGGTGGGCGGCTCTTCGGGCGGCGGGGGCGGCTCCGACGGCCGTCCCGGCCCCATCAACAGACCAATCAACCCCGCCAGCAGCAGCAAAAGGGCCAGCAGCAGCCAGCCCGGCGCATCCAAAAAAATCGCCACAGCTACAACTAGTACGAGCACAAGTAAGAGACCTGGTAACGAACGATTTTCCACGGGCAATTCCTCCTTCGAAAATAATTTAACGCAAAGGCGCAAAGGCGCAGAGAAAAAATCTGCGCCATCGGCGAAATCTGCGGATTTTCATTGATGGTGTTGAGCCTGCGCTCATGTCGTCTCCTCTGAAAATAATCCACAGATTACACAGATTTCGCAGATTAGAAATAAATCTGTGCAATCGGCGAAATCTGCGGATTTTCATTCATGGTGTTGAGCCTCCACTCATGTCCGTCTCCTTCGAAAATGGGACACGGATTGACGCGGATGAACACGGATAACAATCCGTGTTCATCCGTGTCCCTTTCATTCATAGTGCTGAGCTTGCGCTTATGTCATCTCCTTCAAAAAATAATCCACAGATTACACAGATTTCGCAGATTAGAAATAAATCTGCGTCATCGGCGAAATCTGCGGATTTTCATTCATAGGGCTAAGCGTGTGCTCACGCGGCACGGCCGTTTTACAACATCCCGGTATCGCCAACCAGGAAAAAGGGCGCCCAGAAAAACGGGTGCTGGTCGATGTAGGGCAGCTGCGCCTGGCGCAAAGCCGCGCCTTTGGTCGCGCCATCGGCCAGAGCCTGGTAGAAGCGCCGCATCAAATCGGCGGTGATGGCATCTTCGACCGGCCAAAAGGTGGAGACGAGCGAAGCGGCGCCGGCGGCCAGGAAGGCGCGCATCAGACCCAGCAGTTCGTCGCCGCCGCCGACAAGGCTGCGGCCAGTCTGGCAGGCGCTCAGCGTGACCAGGGAGGCTTGCAGGCGCAAATTGAAAATGTCCAGGGTGGTGAGCCAGCCGTTGGCCAGAGCCAGCCCGGAAAAGAGCGGGTTGTCGGGGCGGAATTCGCCGTGGGTGGCCAGGTGCAGCACGCGGTAATTGGCGGCGCAGCGGCGCAGGGTTTCCAGGGTGGCGTCTTGCTCCAGCAGAGCGGTTCCGGCCCAGGATTGGGCGATGGTTTGGGCTTCGTGCGGGGCGTCGGGGAGACGGCCGTTGCCCGAATAGCCTAACGCCAACAATCCATCGGGGGCGCGGACGGCCGTCTGGCAGTATTTCAGCATGCTTGCCGAGGGCAAATAGCTGATCTCGTGGCGTGACAGCAGGTAGTCGGACCCATCAAACAGAGCGTGACAGGGCAGGTAATGCAGTGGACCGTGGGGCACGATGATAAGTTTTTGACGGCCGTGCAGCCTATCGGCAATGGGCGCGATCAGCTGCTGGTAAAGTTTGCTCAGGATGCCCTGCGCGTTGCCGGTGAGCGATTGGCGGCGCGCTGATTGGCTGGCGGGCACGGCTCGCAAATTAAGCCACAAAAGCTGTAACAGTTGCTGCGTCTGTGGCATGGTGGCGGGCAGGTGAACGGCGTGGATGTCATCCTGGTTGACGACAAAGACGACGAGTTGGTCACGCAGGGCAAAAAATTCCAGCAGCGTGGTGTCGGGATCGAGGTAAGGCTGGATAGGTTCGGTGCGGATTTGCCAGAGGGCGGCGTCTTGCGCGTAATCGGCGTTGCGCACCAACAGGCTGTGCCAGGCGGCGGTAATTTGTTGTTCCACGTTCAGTACGCGCTGTCCGATGGTTTGTTGGGCGGCCAATTGCGCGGTGGGGTTTTCACGCTGGCCAGGTTCTTCGCCGGTTTGCCAGCGGCGGTAGAGCCGGTCGCGTTTGGCGCGCAAGGAGCGAATCTGCTCGACAAGCGGCCGGTCGGCCGGACTGCGGGCTTCGACGCGCAGGTCCAGGCGGTTGGCGAGCAGGTCGTGGAGGGCGCGTGATTTGGCGCGTTCGGCAAAATTCAGCCCGGCTTCTGGCTGCCCTTGCTCCAAATAGAGGGCAACGATGTCTTCGTAGAGGCGCATTTTGTCTTGGGCGAAGTCGGCGCGATATTCTAGCATGAGACGGCCGTATAACTGCTCCAACGCGGCGATGCCATTTTGCCAGGCCGCCAGGGCGGCCGCGGGATCACTCCGGCGGGCGGCCAGTGTACCCTGCAGGTGATAACCCTGGTGGGTGAGGGTGGGCAGGTTGTGGGCGGTAGCGATGGCGAGAACGGCCGTCACCAACGTCGCGGCCAGATCAAGCTGTCCCAGAGCCAGGGCGGCCTGGGCAGCCAACAGTTGGGCGCGGGCTTCGCCTAACGGCGAGTTGTGGGCGCAGTAAACGGCCGTGGCCAATTGGGCCAGGGTTAATGCGTCTTCGGCCTGCTGCTGGTAAAGCAAGGTTTTGGCGATTTGCAGATCGGTGTCGGCCAGGGCGGTGCGGTTGCCTTCGCGCTCGAAGATGGCGCGGGCTTCCATCAGCGAAGTGAGAGCCGGTTCATATTGCCCCAGGCCGATGAAGGCGTGGGCTTCGTTGAGCACACATTTGCCGATTTCGTAGGGCGCGCCGAGTTGGCTGAAGAGCTGGCGGGCGCGGCGGCATTTTTCCAGGGCTTCGGGGAAGCGGCAAAGCTGGAGCAGGCAGTCGCTGGTAAAGAGTTCGACCAGCATGGCGTGGCGGGAACGGCCGTCTTTGCCAAATCCTTCGCGGGCAGCATCCAGCAGAGTCAGGGCTTCGTTGTAGCGGCCGAGAATAAAGTAGGTCATAGCCAGATTTTGTTGAGCGCGGGCGGCGTCGACGGTATTGCCGCGCTGTGTGTAGGTGTGCAAAATGGCCTGGTTGGTGGTGATGGATTCGGGAAAGCGGCCAAGATTACGCAGCAGAATAGAGCGGTTCATGTCGACGACCAGCAAACGGTCCTGGGCGGTTTCCCCAAGCGATTGGTAGAGTTCGCGGGCCTGATCGAGCAGGGAGAGGGCAGCGGTATCCTGGCCTAAACGGCCGTGAATAATCGCCAGGTTGACGGTGAGTTCGGCCAGAGGCAGCCATTCGTTGAGTTCGCGGAATATCTGCCCGGCCCAATCGCCGACGGCGAGCGCTTCTTCGTAGTGACCCAGGTTGGCCAGGGCGTAGATTTTGCCGTTTTGCGACCAGGCTTGTTCAAGCGGGCGGTGAAAACGGCCGTAAATCTCCGCTGCTTCATCGTAACAGGCGATGCCTCGCGGAAAATCGCCACAGCCGATGGCGTACGCATTGCCTTCGGCGCGTAATCCCAGGGCATGATAGAGTGGGTTGCCGGTGTGTTGGGCCATTAGTTTGATGAGATTGGCCATGACCAGGCAGCGCTGTAAGTCGGTGCGCATGTAGTAATCGGCGCGTTGTTTTAACAGGGCAGCGAGCGTGTCTAGTTCTGCTCGTTTAAATTGGTGAAGATGATGGGCGAAATAGACAGGCTGAATTTCCAATGAGCGATTTTGCAGATCGGCGACAAAAGACGCCGGGTCCACGGCGTGGAGCGGAGGGGTATTGCGGTGGGTGTCTGACAGAGACAGATTCATGATGTGGTTTTGCTGCGGTTACTGTTGCTTGCCAACGGCCGTTGGCGGCAACGGGCCGCGCAAGAGCGTCAACAGGGCGAATCCCTGGTAGTCTGGGCGGCGCGTTGTGTTGGTGATGGTTTGAGCCAAAATCAGGGCGGGTCGGGTAGGGGATGATTTAATGGTTGCCGACGTATTTGGCGCCTGACAAGCGGCATATGATCTGTTATACCGCAAGTTAGGGCGTGAAAGTGTGGCGCGCTTTACAGGCGCAGCGTTGGCAATGCTTAAACAGTGAAGGCTTGCACGTGAATTTCAGTCGTGAGCCGATTCAGGATGAGATCGTAAATGCCGGGAAAGACGGCGGTAAAGGAAAAATTGCCCAGTTCGTCGATGGCGGTCGTTTGCAGGTGACGGCCGTTTTGCCACAATTGCACCTGGAAACTCAGTTCGTCCGCGCCAATCAACAGGCCGAGAATGGTTTTATGGCCTGGTTTGGTCGGGTCTTCTTGGATCTCGATATTGAGTTGATACTCGCCCGCTTCATACATGAGCGGCTCGTCGGTTTGGCCGCGAAATGCCAAAGTCGGCGCGCTGCCCGGAGCTGGGCTAGAAAAGCTGGGCAGGCGCTGGGCGACCCAGATTTGGACTTGCTCGCGGAAACTATAGCTAATTTCTGGGGCTAATTCGTTCAGGTATTGTTGCAGTTGGGTTAGTTCTTGGGTGCAATGTGGGCAAGCCGGCAGGTGTTGGGCGATAGCAACGGCTTTTTGCGGCGGCAGCATTTGCAGGTGGAATTCACCCAAATCCTCAGAGGAAGGGCAGGTGAAACGATAAAGTTGGGCTGCTAATTTGTTTTCGATGTGGTCCATGATGCCACTCCTGATGTTTAATGTTTTACCCTGCTCCAATGGTAAGTTGGCCGGAGCGGGTTCGATGATCTCTTCTATGAGAGATAAACGATGGTTTGCGCGTTTTTCACGCATCCAAGAAAAAAGATTTCAACTCGTCGCTGCGGCGCAAACGGGCGATAAGATTTTCTTTGACGCGGTAGATTTCTTTGACATCGTTGAATGTTTTGGGGTACATGTCCTGAACTTCGCGCGGTTTTAATCCCAACACAAACAAGCCGTCGATAACCCGGGCTTCTTTTTCGTCTTTGAGCTGTGTTTGCAGCCATTGCCACAGGTCTTTGCGGGAGAGGGCGGCGGTGATATGGTCTTCAACGGCCGTGTCCCTCGCCTGAAGTGGTTGGGGCATTTCCTCGATGGCCTCCAGCCGCAGACGATACTCTTTTTGGCGGACAAAATCGATCATCACGCTGTGGACGCACATTTGCAAATAGCGCAGAAGCGAGGCCAGGTCTTCAAAAGTGGTGAATTTATCCGGCGTAATGCCCACCCACATCTTTTCAAAGGCCCGGTTCATGAAAAATTGCGCTTCCTCACCGCTGCTGGCATAGGCGGTGTGGCGCTCTACCCAGTGCGTGACCAGTCGTTGGTATTGGCCGTAGACACATGCCCAGGCCTGATCGTCACGCTGCAAAATGGCCCGGCGAAACAGTTCGTAGCAAAATCTGGGATCGTAGGCCTGGCGGTTGAAGAAGCGGTCGCTTTCTTGCGCGCAGCGGTGGCGAAGGCCAGATAAAGTCAGGGTTTGTGGTGGAACTTCAGACAAAATAGTTTCTCGATGGTAAATGTTTAGGATTCTCTGGCAAGACCCCAAGGGTTTGATGCCCAAATAATTTAAATTCTCAGGAGCAAACCCTTGGGGTTTGTATCGTTACTCTCGATGTTTGTACGGCCGTGGGCGATATGTGAGCGTGGTGTCCAGTACGGATGGCAATCTATTTTACCGCAAAAGAGAAATTGCCGAAAAGTCTGCGGCGTTGGGCAAAATGTGGGCATTGCCGATACAATGATAACCACTCTGGTGAAGGACAAACATAGGAGGAAGATCGATGACGAATGAAGTAACTGACACTGGGTCGGAAACGGCCGTTTCCCAATCCCCCACGCCATCTGAAGACGCCCAACCACAGGACAATCCGCGCAGCGAATGGGTCAAGTTCGGCGCGCTGATCCTGGTTTTGGTGGGCATCATTCTCGTCGTGGCTCTGTCCCGCTCGCTCATATTTGGGCGCATTGTGCCTGCGATCATGGGCGGCGGCAGTCCGGCGGCTCCACTGGCTGCTCCCGCTGTAGAACCGACAGAGGTTCCGGCCGCTCCGGCAGCCGAGCCGACCGGCGAGGTGTTTTTGCCAGCCCTGACAACCGATAGCACAGACAGCAGCGTTCAGCCCACAGCCACAGAAGCAGTCCCGATGGCTACGGAAGCGGTTATGGTGGAAACGGCCGTGCCCCAACCCATCACCCACGTTGTCCAACCCGGCGAAAACCTGACCAAAATTGCCCAGCAATACAACATTTCCGTGCAAGCCATCATGCAGGCCAACAATCTGATCAATCCCAACTACATCCAGGCCGGTCAGGTTCTGGTAATCCCTGCTCCCTGATCCGCTGATTTCCTGTTTCCCCGGAACATAAAGCCGGCCATCTGCGTCTTAAAGGTATTGACAAGGGCAATACCTGTCCAAGGAGGACGCAGCCATGAAAAAATCGATCGTTTTACTCTTCACCGTTGTGTTGTTTTTGCTGGGAA
>JAKQCM010000398.1 GCA_029559155.1 Chloroflexota bacterium | reverse complement strand
CGCCAGTTCGCCGGCCACCTCGGCCGCCAGCCGGGCGTTGTTCAGGATCAGCGCGATGTTCGCGGCCAGGCTGTTGCCGCCCGTGAGCGCGTTCACCCGCGCCAGCAGGAAGGGCGTGACGGCCTTGCCGGTGATGCCCTGCGCCGCCGCATCCGCCAGCGCCGCCTCGATGGCGGCATCGATCAAATCGCGCGGCAGCGCATGGGCCTCGGGCACCGGGTTGGCGATCACCATGCCGCCGCGCAGGCCCATCGCCCACTGGGCCTGCAGCGCGCGGGCGATCTGCGCCGGCGTGTCCAGCCGCGCATCGACGCCAAAGCCGCTGTCGCGCGCGAAGAAGGCCGGCAGCCGGTCGGTGCCATAGCCCACCACCGGCACGCCGTGGGTCTCCAGCACCTCCAGCGTCAGGCCGATGTCCAGGATCGACTTTACGCCCGCGCAGACCACGGCCACCGGCGTGCGCGCCAACTCCAGCAGGTCGGCCGAGATGTCGAAGCTCTCGCCCGCGCCCCGGTGCACCCCGCCGATGCCGCCCGTGGCAAACACCCGGATGCCCGCCAACGCCGCGATGATCATCGTCGCCGCCACCGTGGTCGCGCCGGTGCGGCCGGCGGCCACGGCCAGCGGCAGGTCGCGCCGGCTCAGCTTGGGCACGGCCGACCCGGCGCGGCCCAGGCTCTCGATCTCCGCGCGGCTCAGCCCGGCCTTCAGCCGCCCGTCCACCACCGCCACCGTGGCCGGCACCGCCCCATGGGCGCGCACCTCGCCCTCCACCTGCAGCGCGGTGGCCACGTTCTGCGGATACGGCATGCCGTGGGAAATGATGGTCGATTCCAGCGCCACGACCGGCTTGCCGGCGCCCAGCGCCGCGCGGACCTCGGGCGTGACATCCAGCGGCGCGGTGCCGAAGGGGTTGGATGAGGATTCAATCGATCCTGAATTCATAGCGAAATACGTCCATTTGACGCTGGGAAGAGGCAATAAATGATCAACATTTGCTGAAAGCGTGCTCTGAGGTGGCTGGCAGGCGCGTTTGGAGCCAACCGCGACCGCGTTCAGTGGCCGATGGTGCGCAAAGGGGGCACCTCGCCTTTGGAGCCATGATTAATTTTTAATTAACCAAAATATTCCTCTAATACCCGTACCTTCGGATTATTAACGAAATTCAGAATACTAGATGATGGTTACAAAGCCCGAAATGAGAGGGGCGGATTTTATAAATTGAAGGAGTATTTATGATACGTCCAAAAATTTAACTCTGTCTTAGAGTTTGTCTGCCGTGGATGCGAGGGTTGAGTTGTAGATAATGTATATACTGGCAGGGCCCGCACCAAAAGCGAATAGCGATAAATTGATTGTGGAGCGCCCACTCGACCAAGTGCTGGAGGCTGTTGTGCCGAGCTTTCCGGCATCGAATTTCTTAGCAATTTCTTCACCGTACTTCGACTTCAGGGCGACAGAAAGTGCCCGGTACTTGTAGACGGCTGAATCAGTCGGTACATCTTTCGACGCAGTGGTAACTTGAGTTAGTTTGTCATCTTTAAAGTAGAATGACACCGTGAAATCAAGACCCTCAATTTCAACACGCTTTACTTGCAATTTCTCAACTGCACCATTGTCCAATCGGCCAGGCTTGTCAATTTTCTCTGTAGCATCAGGGTGAATTTTTAAAACTTGATCGACTGACATGCCAGTCAATGTTCCGCTCCATAAAATTTGTGCAAAAGCCTGAGGTATTTGAGCAATGAAGAGAAGGGTAAGTAGAAATTTTCGCATAGCACTTGGTATAAACCTGGACACTTGTTTAGAAGATCTTAACGAAGAACGGTCAAGAACAAAGTTGTGAAACAGAGTTTGGCATGCTGCTCCTTGTTACATATAATGAATTGAATTAATGGCAAAAGCTAAGCACAAACTTCTGATGCATGACTCATTATTCTAGCGGACAAAGCGAATAAATCTCGCCCTGAAATTTGATATTTTTCGGAAAGTGAAAATATTTCTTCTGTACTGGATTCCCGACCGGACCCGGGATCTGGATAGCGGCCAGCCCAACTAACAAAATGAGTCAAAACTTTTAATATTGCCTTGTCGCGATCGTCTAGTCCAGGCACAAATTTCGACAGTTCATCAAGCTTATGATGTCGATAGCTTTTCTCTTCTGATGTATAGCCAGTTACGCCTTTTTTTATAATAAGCATTCCTTTAAGACAAATCTCTAGACTATAGCCAACCAACATCAAAGCGATCGCAAAATACTGACTGTGACAGACACCTTTTGTAAGATCAGGAAAATGAGATAAGTCCGGCTCTCTCTCAATCACCGCTATCGCCGCCTCGGACATAGCGTGAGCTTGGCTCAACCAAAGTAATGGGGACTTCAGATCTTCACTTGTTGGTGGTTTTTTTATATCAACGAAAAAACCTGCAACGGTTTGAGCCATACCCCACTTTTGCCATGCCAATGCACTGTAGCCAAACGGATCAGATTCAAAACCTCTCCTGTCTGGCACAAGATAATATTCGATAGTTTTCATGTCGATACAAAATGACTTAGGAACGCGCAAGTGGATAAGCTATTGAATTGCTCAAATTCTATGAATTCGAGGCAGAAATCCATTCCCTTCGGATGAAGTCATGGTGTCAACGCCGCGAAACCAACGGGAAGGCCTCAGGATGACGGATGGAATCCACCGCCAGGTCCACGTCCAGGCTGGGCCAGTACAGATGATCCCGGGATGGGCGCTCGACGTGGGTGATCTGCTCGACGGTTGCGGACCTGAACCAGGGGAGCTGCTCGAACGGAAGCAGCAACTCCTCGTTTCCCACAAGGAGCCAGAAGCCGTGTCTGGAGATGTTCGTGACCTCAGGGGCCGAAATGATGGTGCCATGCATCTTCAATTTCCTTCAGGTGGGCCTGGACGACCGCTTGTGCGTCAGCGACCGATACCTTCAACCCACTGTAGCCGATCCACCCCGAATCGACCATCCTGTCTGGCAACGCCCGTAGTTCCGAGCCATTTGGGCAGCTTCAGCCCCACGTAGACACTGAACGCGAGTCACAGCAGCCCGACGGCCAGAAACGTCAATCCGATCATGGCTGCCCCCGCCGGCTGCTATTCCCGCGTCCGCCTGGCCGGTGAAAACGCTGGGATGGAACCGCAGCAGCTCTGACGGCACCTCTTGCGGCTTCTTGCCTTCAAAATGGCCCGTTCCCATCGCAGAATGGTCTTTGTTTGCTATGGTTTTCAAATGACCTAAGCGCTGACAGCGGAGTCCGATCGCTCCGTCACGGCGATCCCGCCCCCGGCTCACTGAACAGCGCGTTGAGGTCCTTGCCCGACGCGGCGTCCGCAAAGCCGTCGAAGCGCCCCTGCTGCGCCAGCATCCGCGCCGAGCGCATGAAGCCGCCCCAGGCCGAACGCGCCAGGGCGCCGCCGACGCTGATGCGCCGAACACCCAGCGCGGCGATGTCGGCCACGGTCAGTTCACTGGCCGACCCCACCAGCAGGTTGAGCGGTTTGGGCGCCACCGCCTGCACCAGCGCGACGATCTGTTCACGCGTGGTCACGCCGGGCGCATACAGGCAGTCCGCCCCGGCATTGGCGTAGGCCTGCAGGCGCGCGATGGTCTCGGCCATGTCCGGGCGGCCCACCAGGAAACATTCAGCGCGCCCGACCAGCATCACGCCGCCGCCAGCCCGGTCGATCGCACCGCGCGCGGCACGGATGCGCTCGACCGCCTCGTCCAGCTTGAACAGCGGTTTCTCCGGGTCGCCCGTCGAGTCTTCGATCGACAGGCCGGCCACGCCGGTGGCCGCGGCCAGCCGCACGTTCTCGGCCACGCCGGCGGCGTCCGGTGCAAAGCCGTTTTCAAAATCAGCATTGATGGGAAGGTCCACCGCCGCCACCATCTCGTGCAGATGGGCCAGCGCCATGTCGCGGGTGATGCCGTTGTCCGCCCGCGCGTGCGACCACGCAAAGCCGGCGCTGGTGGTGGCCAGTGCCCGGAAGCCCAGGCTTTGCAGATAGCGCGCGCTGCCCGCGTCCCAGGGGTTGGGGATCACGAAGCAGCCGGATTGGTGCAGCGCGGCGAAGGCGCGGCGCTTGTCGGCGATGTCTGGGGGCATGCGGGGCTCCTGGTGGGTGGTGATCCGGTGGGA
>JAKQCM010000390.1 GCA_029559155.1 Chloroflexota bacterium | reverse complement strand
ATAAAACCGCGGAGGGCGCAGAGAACGCAGAGAAAAAAATCTGTGTCATCTGCGAAATCTGCGGATTTTCATTCATGGTCTTGAGCCTGCGCTCATGTCGTCTCTTCAGAAATAAACCACAAACCTGATGGTGGTTTTTATGGGTATGTTTAGCGCCGCCAGCTTTGCTGCGTATGCACGCACAGCAGCCGGCCGGCAGCCAGCCAGACTTCGGCGGTATCTGCCGTCATCACATTGCTCACGCCGCGCGCCGGACCAAAGGCCAGAACCTCATCGCGCAGCGGCCAGGCCAACCCGGCCGTCGCCTGAATGGTCACATCTCCATCCAATGGAATCAGCGAGACCAGGTCGCCGGAACGGCCGTGTACCAGCGTGTGTCTTTCCACCAGCCAGGCGCGTTCGTACTCATTCATCAGGCGCAGCGTGCGCCCGCGCAGCGCCGGGTGCGCCAGCAGCAAGATATTCGCCAACGTCTGGTCCAGGCGGCCGCCCAATGCGCCAAAAATCCAGATGGGCGCGTCAAAAGACAGGGCGTGCAGCAAAGCCAGTTCCAGGTCGGTTTCATCTTTGGCCGTTGGATGGGTGATCAGGTGGGCCGGCGTGCTTTGCAGCCAGGCCATCACCTCCGGCGAAATTGAATCCATATCCCCGATGACCAGGTCCGGCGGCATTTGCAGGGCAAACAAGTGGCGCGTGCCGCCATCCGCGGCGATGATGAAAGCGGCCTGGGGAAGTAACGGCCGTATCCACTCTGTCCGCTCAATATCTCCATTGGCAAATACAAAAACGGTCATGATTCCATCCTCTTACCGTCAGGCAGCAGCCCACACCAAAACCCGAAGGGTTTTT
Organism: Chloroflexota bacterium; assembly: GCA_029559155.1. GTDB lineage: Bacteria > Chloroflexota > Anaerolineae > Promineifilales > Promineifilaceae > Leptovillus. Next base: position 10,184 of record JAKQCM010000390.1, on the reverse strand, counting down.
CGACCATGACGTTTTAGTCCCAGAAACCAAAACCCTTCGGGTTTTACGGCCGGACCGGCAGTAATCTTGGGCAAATAAAAAAGCCACCTCTCCGGGTGGCTCTGAATATTGGCAAAATTGACAATCTTCCTACGCCGGCATTACCCGGATCAGGTTCGCAGGTCGATGACGAATGTGGTCATCCTCTCAGCCAGGCTTGCCCCAGCTCCCTGTGTCTTATACGCCGCCGAGGCGGCTTGTTAATGTCGACGCATTATAACGCATCGGCTATCATTGGCCAAACGCGATACGCGGTTACCAGACCACAAAATCAGTCAGACCTGACGAGTTCAAGAACGCCCGTCAGGTCTCCTGTTAACAGGCGAACCTATGACCGAACAAGTCAAACAACCCGATTTTTTTAGCGAATTGGCGCGCGAGCTGCGCCAGGTGGGAACCGACCTGGGCACGCTTTGGAGCGGCGGCGGCATTTCCCTGCGCAATTGGCTGCGGCAGGCGCGCCATGCGCGGCTGGATTATGTGGTCTTGCCCCTCGGCGGGCCGCTGCCGGAACGGGCCGACCCGCCGCGCAGTTTTATCGAACGCCAACTGCCGCTGCCTGCCCCGCCGTTGAGTATGGAACTGGTAAACGGCCGTCTCCGGGCCATTGCCGACGCCAACAACGTGAAAGGCGTCGTCTTTATATTCCAGGGGTTTAGCGCCGGGCTGGGCACGCTGCAAAACGTGCGCCGCGCCATCGGCCGCCTGCGGGAAGCAGGCAAAGAGGTGATTGTTTACACGCCCTATCTGGACATGGCCCACTATTACGTCGCCACGGCCGCCGATAAAATCATCGCCCCGCCGGGAGTGCAGTTTGAAGTGCTGGGCCTGCGGATGGAAGCCATTTTCCTGAAAGACGCCCTGGCCCAGGTGGGCATCGAGATGGATGTGGTGCAGATTTCGCCCTACAAAACCGCCTTCAACACCTTTGGCAAAGCGGAGATGACGCCCGAAGAAGAGGAGCAGCTTACCTGGCTGCTGGAAGATCGTTACGACATGCTGACGGCCGATATGGCCGACGGCCGTCGCCTCTCCCAGGCCGATATGCAATCCCTCATTGACCGTGCGCCGTTGTTTGCAGAAGAAGCGTTGGCCGAAGGGCTGATCGATGCGCTTGCTTATGAAGACGAACTGGCTTATTTGCTGGCGGAGGAGCGAGAGCGAGAGCTAGAGCTAGAGGCTGAGGAAGAGAGTGGGGGAGAAGGGGTGGAAGGGGTTGTGGCCGATCTCCCTGCAGCAGAGAAACAAACGCGGCCCAAAGCGCGGCTGGCAACCTGGAGTGAGGCGCGCGGGCAGTTGATGGAAAAATCACGCCGCCGCCGCAAGCAGTTTATCGGCGTGGTCAGTCTGGAAGGCTCTATCATGATGGGACCAAGCCGCCAGCCGCCCATCGACCTGCCCATTCCCTTCCTCGGCGGATCGACGGCCGGCGAAGCCACCCTGGTGCGCCTGCTGCGCCAGGCTGAAGAGATGGACGCCATGGCCGCGCTGGTTTTCCATGTGGATTCCGGCGGCGGCTCTGCCCTGGCCTCCGATCTGATCGGCCGCCAGATCGAGCGCATCAGCCAGAAAAAGCCGGTGGTGGTTTATATGGGCAATGTCGCCGCTTCCGGCGGTTATTACGTCAGCGCAGCCGCGCGGCATATCATGTGTCAGCAGGGAACCATTACCGGTTCGATTGGGGTCATTAGCGGCCGGGTGAGTACCAAAGGATTATATGAAAAGCTGAATGTCCACCAGGCGAGTTTGCAGCGCGGCGCGCGCGCCGGACTTTACCAGGATTCCGCGCCGCTGACGGATGAGGAACGGTCGATTTTTTGGGCGGGCATTGTGAACAATTATGAGCAGTTTAAGCAGGTGGTGGCCAACGGCCGTCAGCTCCCCGTTGAGGAATTAGACGCCATTTGTGAAGGCCGGGTATGGACCGGACGGCAGGCGCAAGCCCATCAATTGGTAGACAGCTTTGGCGATTTCGTGGATGCGGTTCACAAGGCGGCGGAGTTGGCCGGCTGGAAAATGGATGATGAAACCGCCGTGCCGGTGGCCAATTTGTACCCCAGAGACGGCCGTTACATCCTCCCGCGCCCCTTCGAAGCCAAAGAAACCCCGCCCGCCCCAGAGGACGCCCTGCTAGAACTCGGCCGGATGTTGTTTGGCGATACGCTGCCGGTTTTAGACGGCCGTCCGCTCTATCTCATGCCGTTTTATCTGAAGTTTTAGAGAATTTGACCGGCACAAGCTGTACTTCAATCACGCGCCAACACCTGGGAAACCGCCGCCACAATCAGCCGATGCTCGGCGGCATGCATCCGGGCGGCAAAATCGTCGAGGGTGTCGGTGGGAAAGAGAGGGACAACGGCCGTATCGATCACCGGTCCCGCATCCACTTCAGGAATCACCACATGCACCATGCAGCCACTCTGGCTGATCTCCCCCGCCTGGTAGGCGGCAAACGCACGTTCGATGGCCTGCGTGCCCACAAATTGCCCCGGCAGCGCCGGGTGCAAATTAATCACCCGGCCCGAAAATTGCGCCAGGAAAACAGGACTGAGGACATGCATCCAACCGGCCAGCACAATAAGGTCCGGATGATACGTCTGAACCAATTCGGCCAGAGCAATGTCATAATCCTCGCGGGTTTTGCCAGCCTCTCTGAACGATTTCAGGCTCAATACGTGTGTCGGGATACCGGCCGCTTGCGCGCGCGCCAACCCGTATGCCTGGGCTCGATTAGACACCACCAGCACAATTTCGGCGGGTAAGGAACGGCCGTTCACCGCCTCAATCAACGCCTGCAAATTTGTGCCCGACCCGGAAATAAAAACAACAAGACGTGCATTCATGATGGCGTAGTGTAACATAGCACAGCAGACGGGGGAAAATTTTGGGAACGGCCGTGTCCGCCCAATTGCCAGTTTTCACCCCCTAACGGACAAGTTCCCATTAAGCATTCCATTAAGCAGCCCGCCCACTTTTGGCAGCAAACACACTCTTATGGGAAAATTAGTCCGCCGGAAAAACTGGCAATCCTTTGGATCATTCCCAACAGACCATTCACACATAGTACACAACAAGATTTTTATCATAAGGAAGGTTAATGACGTATGGCAACGAGATCAAGAAACAAGCGAAGCGCACAAAAAGATGAACGAAAAACCAATTGGGTCATTATTGGCGGTATCATCGGCCTGGGCGTCGTTGGTTTATTTGGCCTTTTGTTCGCCTCGCTGCAAGGGTCCGGCGCGCCAACGGCCGTACCCACCCCTACCCGCAGCCTGGCTTTAGAAGACTACTGCGCCGCGAATCCGGCCAATTGCGTGGTTACCGGAGCGGCAGACGCCACCGTAACCGTGGTCGAAGTATCCGATTATGGCTGCGGCCACTGCGCGAATTTCAACCTGAATTCAGCAGACATTTTAAAAGCGCAATACGTGGAATCTGGCCAGGTACGCTGGATAACCCTGCCCTATGCGCTGGGCGGCCAGGCCGGCTATCCGACGTTACCATCGGCCGCGTCGGCGCTGTGCGCCAACGAACAAGGCGCCTTCGAGCCTTACCACAAGGCATTGTTTGGCATTCAGGGAACCCCGGACTTTAACACGCGTGATGGATTCTTGAAGGTGGCGGGCAATTTAGGGCTGGATACCACAGCGTTTGCGGCCTGTTATGATGACGGCCGTTACGAAAGCACCGTAAGCGCCAACATTCAAGCCGCCAACCGCAGCGGCATCTCCGCCACGCCCTCCTTCTTCATCAACGGGCAAAAAGTGGAAGGCAACTTGCCTATCGCCAACTTCCAGCAGCTGCTAGACAGTGAACTCGGTTCGTGAGGTCTAGATGAAGCTACCCGACGATTGGCAAATCCGCGTCATCCAATTACTGTCCGTAGTCGGCATGTTTGTCGCCTATTTTCTCCTGCTCTTTCATAACGGCGATATTGTCGGCGTTTGTGAACCCGGTGGGTTTGAAGACTGCGGCCTCGTAAGCGGTCCTGGCGCACCCTACTCGGCCATTGGCCCCATTCCCGTCGCCCTCATCGGTCTGCTCGGCTACATCACCATTTTTATGGTGGCCTGGTTGAAAGATTGGGTTGACATTCTGGATGATTATCTGCCGGAAATTATGGTCGGCCTGACCGGTTTGGCTGTGGTATTCACCCTCTACCTCACTGCGCTGGAAATATTTATCATTCACGCCGTCTGCCGATACTGCCTCATTTCGGCCGGCATCATCATCGTTCAGCTCATTCTGGCCATTGGGTATATACGCGCCGTAAACAAAACGGCCAATTAAAACATACCAAAGACGCCTGCCGCCCACAATCGGCAGGCGTCTTTTTTGAGTCTCCGGCTAGCAATTGGTTTACAGGAGGATCGATGAAACTGGAAATGGTTCGGGATTGGATGTCGCGTGACGTGGTCACCGTGAAAGGAAGCACCACTCTGTCAGATGCATACGAAATCATGACCAGCCATAAAATTCGGCGGCTGCCGGTGGAGGGGGAAGACGGCCGTCTCATTGGCATTGTCACTTATGGCGATATACGCAACGCCCAGCCCTCGCCGGTTAATTCTCTGAACATTTGGGAACTCAGTTTTATGCTCGCCCGCCTCACCGTCGCCGAAATCATGACCACCGACCCAATCACCATCTCCGAAAACGCCACCATTGGCGAAGCGGCGCAGGAGCTTCTCGCCCACACCATCGGCAGCCTGCCCGTCACCGACAACCAGGGAAATCTGGTTGGCATCATCACCGAATCAGACATTTTCCGCATGGTTGTGCGGGCCTGGCAGCATACCCAGGGAGACTCGCCCAAACCATACGCCCATTATGGCGCCTGAACCCAAAAACGCGGCGTAAAAAATTACGCCCTATTTCCCACTACGCAAAAGGAAATGCACCATGGAATTTGGAGTCCCTAGAGAAATCCGCGATTTAGAAATGAGAGTCGGCCTTACCCCGCCCGGGGTTCATGCGCTGACAAAAGCTGGCCATACCGTGTACGTGGAGCGCGACGCCGGTTTAGGCGCAGGATTCACCGACGAGCATTACCGGAACGCCGGCGCACAAATTGTCTACTCGACGGCCGAAGCATACGGCCGTGCCGACATCGTCGCCAAAGTTGCCCGCCCCACGGCCGCAGAACACCGCCTGTTTCGTCCAGGCCAGATTATCTGTTCCTTCATGCACCTGCGTGTCGCCTCCCCCGACCTCTTCAAAGCCCTCTCCGACCATGAAATTACCGCCATCTCCTACGAAGAACTGGAAGAAGACGGCGGCGTTCGCCCAGTGCTGCTGCCCGCCAGCGAGGTCGCCGGCCGCATGGCTCCCGTCATCGCCGGCAATTTGCTGCGCAGCGGCCAAAGCTTACCCGGCCAACATGGGTTGGGTATCTTATTAAGCGGTTTGCCCGGCGTGCCAGCAGCGGCCGTTGTCATCCTCGGCGCTGGCGTGGTCGGCAGCAATGCGGCCCGCGCCTTCACCGGCCTCGGCGCCGAAGTGACCGTCTTGGGACGCGATATCCCCCGCCTGCGCCAAATAGACGAACGCTGCGGCGGGCGAGTAACCACCATGTTGGCCAACGAATTCAACATCAAACGCGCCGTCCAATTCGCCGACGTGTTGGTAGGCGCGGTGCTGGAACCCGGCAAACGCGCCCCCGTCTTGGTCAGCCGCGAAATGATTCGCAGTATGCGGCCCGGTTCCATCGTCATCGACTTTTCCATCGACGAAGGCGGCTGCATCGAGACCAGCCGCCCCACCACCTTGCGCGACCCCATCTACATCGCCGAGGGAGTTATCCACCACTGTGTGCCAAATATCACCTCGGCCGTCGCCCGAACCACCAGCTACGCCATCACCAACGCCGCGCTGCCCTACTTGCTGGCAATTGGCGAAGATGGCTTACTGGGCGCGGTGCAAAAACGCACCCCCTTACTTCGCGGCGTTGTCCTTTATCACGGCAAACTAACCCACCCGGACATCGCCGCCACGCTCAACCGCGAGGTTGAAGTCCATTTATCACCTGGAGGATCCGCCTTTAAGGATGTTTTAAGATGAATTGGGAAAACCTTTATCGCAGCAAAGTCACTGATGTCGCCACGGCGCTCAGTGTCATCCAATCCAACAACCGCATCTACGTCGGCGGCGGCGCAGGCGTTCCGGTAGAATTAACCAAAGGGCTGACATCACGCGCGCCGGAACTACGCAACGTAGAACTGACTCATATTTTAACGTTTGCCCCTGCTCCTTACTGCGACCCCATCTATCAAGACAGTTTCCGGGTCAACGCGCTATTTATTGGCCATAATGTGCGGACGGCCGTGCAAGAAGGGCGCGCCGATTTTACCCCCATCTTCCTCAATGAAATCCCCGGCTTATTCCGCGATGGCTACCTGCCCATCGACATGGCTCTGATATCCGTTTCACCGCCAGATGAGCATGGATTTTGCTCCTTTGGCGTGGAAGTTGGCACAACCAAACCGGCGGCCGAATCCGCCGGTATGATCATTGCGGAAGTTAATCAGCAAATGCCGCGCACTTTGGGCGACAGCTTCATCCATCTCAGCCGCCTGGATCGCATCGTGGAAACCGATTACCCCATTCCGGAAGCGCCACAAGGCGGCGCCTCTGCCGAGCATCTGCAAGTCGGCGCGCATATCGCCGCCATGATCCCCAATGGCGCAACCTTGCAAATGGGCATCGGCAGTATTCCTGACGCCGTGCTGCAAAATCTGGGGAGCCACAAAGACCTGGGCATTCACACCGAACTTTTCTCCGATGGCGTGATTGAAATGGTTGAACGAGGCGTGATTACCTGTTCGCGCAAGACATTCCATCCGGGCAAAATTGTGGCCGGGTTCTTGTTTGGCACGAAGCGGTTGTATCAATTTATCCACAACAATCCGTTAATTGAGCTTCATCCGACGGATTATGTAAACGATCCGTTCAACATCGCGCAAAACAACGCCATGGTGGCCATCAATTCGGCGCTGGAAGTCGATCTGACAGGCCAGGTGTGCGCCGATTCGATTGGGCCGCGTCTGTACAGCGGCGCGGGCGGGCAGGTGGATTTTATTCGCGGCGCGGCGCGATCCAAGGGCGGCCTGCCGATTATCGCTTTGTTATCGACGGCGCGAAATGGCACACTGAGCCGCATTGTGCCGATGCTGAAGCACGGCTCCGGGGTGGTTACCACGCGCAACGACGTCCATTTTGTGGTGACCGAATTTGGCGTCGCTTCGCTGTATGGCAAGTCGATCCGGCAGCGAGCGCAGGCGCTGATTGGGATTGCGCACCCTAATTTCAGGGATGAGCTGACCCATGAAGCAAAGAAACTTGGTTATCTATAACAAGTGGAAGTCACGGCCGTTGGACATCTTTCACCAATCTCTAAAAAACGGGTGCATGGCTGGAATGACTCCGGTACAATCATCAAATGATGGATGGATCAACCCGCAAATGCCTGAAAACTGAAAGCCTAAACCGGCTTATTTTCATGCCGCCGCCGATACCCGGCAGTCGACTATACCTGAACAGGCGCCAACCGCTCACCTTTTTTCCAACAGCCTGACAATCGCACATCAATTTTACTCCCGCCAAGTGTCAATACACGAAGCGGGAGTTTATTTTTTGGATGACTATACAGGACACAGGTAGAGATGCAGCTTGTTACAGATGAGGGTCTGCAAGCGGATGCCCGGTCTGTGTCCTTTTTAATGAGGAGAGCAGATGACAGCGCAGATTGAACCGATAGACACGGCCGTTCCCCCCACACCACCCACCACCACTTTCCGCATCGACGTGACGCCGCGCCTGGAAAACGGCCGTACAAACGGCCGTGCCTACCGCCAGGCCGCCCACCAGCTCGGCTACACCCAACTGACCGGCTGCCACGCCGGACGCATCTATTTTTTGCACGGCCGTCTCACCCCCGCCGACGCCGCCCACATCGCCGCTGAACTGCTGGCCGATCCGGTGACGGAAGAATGGGCGATTGACGATTTACGATTTTCGGTTGACGATTTTCGATTGGCGATTGACGATTTACGATTGGCGATTGGCGATTTACGATTTTCCGTTGAAACCACCCTTCTACCGGGCGTCACCGACCCGCCGGCTGAGAATCTGGTGAAGGCGGCCCATTTGTTGGGCGTGACCGGGCTGGAGCGGGCGGCGACCGGGCAGCGTTTCTACCTGCAAGGCGAACTGGACGAGACCACCTGCCAGGCGCTGGCGGCGGAAATCTTCGCCAACCCTGTCGTGCAGCGCTTCACCGTCAACGCGCCCATCAGCCCGCCCTTCTTCGCCTATCAGGCCGCCGACGCGACGGTCGAGACAATATGGCTACGCGAAGCCGACGAGGCGGCGCTGCTGGCCATCAGCCGGGAGCGGCGGTTGGCGCTGGATCTGGCCGAAATGCAGGCCATCCAGACCTACTACCGCGCCGAAGAGCGCGATCCGACCGACGTAGAGCTGGAAATGATCGCCCAGACGTGGAGCGAACACTGCGTCCACAAGACGTTTAAGGCGCAGATTGAATACACGGGGCCAGACGGCCGTACCGAAACCATCAACGGCCTGCTCAACACCTACATCCGCGCCGCCACGGAGCAAATCAACAAACCCTGGGTGCGCTCCGCCTTCGTGGACAACGCGGGCATCATCGCCTTCGACGAGCAGTTTGACCTGGCGTTTAAGGTGGAGACGCACAATCATCCCTCGGCGCTGGAGCCGTTTGGCGGGGCGAATACGGGCGTAGGCGGCGTGGTGCGCGACGTGCTGGGCGTCAGCGCCCGCCCCATCGCCAATACCGACGTGCTCTGCTTTGGCCCGCCCGACCTGCCCCACGACGACCTGCCGACCAACGTCCTGCACCCGGCGCGCATCGCCGATGGGGTGATTCACGGCGTCGAGGATTACGGCAACAAGATGGGCATCCCCACGGTGAACGGCTCCATCCACTACCACCCCGGTTACACGGCCAATCCGCTGGTCTACTGCGGCTGCCTGGGCATTTTGCCGCGCGGTTCGCACCGCACGGAAGCGCAGCCGGGCGACCTGATCGTCGCCATTGGCGGGCGGACGGGGCGCGATGGGCTGCGCGGCGCGACCTTTTCCAGCATGGAGATGGACACAGCGACAAGTGAGATTGCGGGCACGGCCGTGCAAATCGGCCATCCCATCATGGAAAAGCAAGTGCAGGAAGTGGTGCTGCGCGCCCGCGATGAAGGGCTGTACACGGCCGTCACCGACTGCGGCGCAGGCGGGTTTAGCTCGGCGGTGGGCGAGATGGGCGAGAAGCTGGGGGCGACGGTGCAGCTTCAGGACGTCAAGCTGAAGTATCCGGGGCTACGGCCGTGGGAAATCTGGCTGAGTGAAGCCCAGGAGCGCATGGTGCTGGCTGTGCCGCCGGACAATTTCGCCCGGCTGGCCGAAATTTGCGCCGGGCAGGATGTGGAACCGACGGTGTTGGGCGCGTTTGGCAACGACGGCCGTCTGCACATCCATTACGGCGACACCCTCGTCGGCGAACTGGACATGGACTTTCTGCACAACGGCATCCCGCAGCGGAAACTGAGTGCGGAGTGGGGAGTGCGGAGTGCGGAGTTGAAAGAGACCCCTCCGCATTCCACACTCCGCACTCCGCACTCCGCACTTATGCGCCTGCTGGCGCACCCTGACATTCGCTCCAAAGAGGATGTGATTCGCAAATATGACCATGAGGTGCAGGGAGGAACGGCCGTTAAACCCCTCACCGGTTACGCCAACCACGGACCGAGCGACGCGGCCGTTCTTGTTCCAAGAAGTGTGGAACGCGGAGTCAAAGGCGTGGCCCTATCCAACGGCATCAACCCCCACTACACCGACCTCGACCCATACCACATGGCCTTTGCCGCCGTGGATGAGGCGCTGCGGAATGTAACGGCCGTGGGCGCCGACCCCGATCAGGTGGCCATTCTGGACAACTTCTGCTGGGCAATCCCAATCTGCCCGACCGATTGGGCAGTCTGGTGCGCTGCGCGCAGGGCTGTTACGATGCGGCCGTTGCCTACCAGACCCCCTTTATCAGCGGCAAAGACAGCCTGAATAACGAATACACCGGCAGCGACGGCCAGAAACACGCCATCCCCGGCACGCTG
>JAKQCM010000387.1 GCA_029559155.1 Chloroflexota bacterium | reverse complement strand
CTTTAGGAACCATCCAGGAGGCTTTAGGAATCATCCAGGAGGCTTTAGGAATCATCCAGGAGGCTTTAGGAACCATCCAGGAGGCTTTAGGAACCATCCAGGAGGCTTTAGGAACCATCCAGGAGGCTTTAGGAACCATCCAGGAGGCTTTAGGAATCATTCAGGAGGCTTTAGGAATCATCCAGGAAGCTTTAGGAACCATCCAGGAGGCTTTAGGAATCATCCAGGAAGCTTTAGGAACCATCCAGGAGGCTTTAGGAATCATCCAGGAGCATTGCTTTGCCAAATTGAGAATCATTCGGAATGTGACGTGAAGCACTATGTTTGCACTTTTAAGAAATAGGACGCAGATTTTCACGGATGCAGCGGATAAACACGGATATAGTTGGCTTTTATCCGCGAATATCGGCCGCATCCGCGTTTATCCGCGTCCTATCTATCAATCTGCAAACATAGTGATAGAGGTCAACAGGTGGACCCTTTGACAAAATCGTTTGCCGCCGTCTTTTTTATATTGCTTGTTCTTGCCGGCTGCCGTCAGGCGGATCAACCTATCGCCGCAACCCGGGTGGCTGATTTGCTTCCGACTGCGTCGGTAACGGCCGTTTCTCCCACGCCCACCGCCACCCCCACGCTCCCTCCTACGGCCGTGCCAAGCCCCACTCTCCCACCCACCGCCACCCCCACGCCGACCGCAACGGCCGTTCCTCTCGTCCTCACCGGCAATCCCCGGGCGGCGCAGTTGGCCAATCTGCCTGCCCCGCAGCGGGCCGCCACTTGCGGCATTGTGGATATATTGGATTTCCCCCTCGACCCGCCCGACGCGCGGCTGGTCAGCCGGGGCGGCGGCGATTTTGCCCAGTTCCGCGACCGCTATAACAAATATCACGCCGGCGAAGATTGGCGCGCGCCCGGCGAAGGTTCCAGTTTTGGCAAGCCGGTTTACAGCATCGGCAACGGCCGTGTGATGTACGCCGAACCGGAAGGCTGGAACCGCGACAAAGGCGTGGTCATCATCGAGCATATTTTTGCCGACGGCCATTCCTTCTATTCGTTTTATGGCCACCTGGACCCGCCCTCGGTGCTTCTGGAGCCGGGCGATTGTGTGCGGCGCGGGGAAACGGTGGGCAACATCGGCCAGCCGCGCACGCCGCCGCACCTCCACTTTGAAATTCGCACCCACTTACCCTATCAACCCGGGCCGGGATATTGGCCCGAAGACCCCACGTTGGCCGGTTGGCTGCCGCCATCCCAAACCATTTGGAATGAACGAATGACGGCCGCGCCGGGCGTGGTGTGGTTACGGCCGTTTATCCCCGGCGGCGCATCTCCAATTGGCCAGCCGGACGAAACGACCATGCTGCTGCGTGATGGTGAACAAGTGGTGGCGGTGGGTCTGGCAGACGGCCGTTGGCAGCCCCTGGTTCTGGACGGCCAACCGGTAAACAGCGCTCTGCTGGCTGGCGACCTGCTGGTAGCGGCCGACAGCCAGGGGCAAGTGCGGGCGTTTCGCTGGCCGTCCGCCGCCGCCGATCCTCTTTGGTCGGTAGATTTGGGCGTCAGTGGGACGCTAAATTTGTGGCCGCTGCCGGGCGGCGGCGCGGTGGTGGGATCCGGAACCCGCCTGTGGGGACTGGCGGCGGATGGGTCGCAGGTGTGGCAGATGGATGTGGGAGCACGGCCGTTCGCCTGGGCTGCCGCCGACGATGCGCTGGTTCTTGCTACCGTGGGCAGCGATGGGGCGGCATGGATTGTAACGGGCGATAACCCGCCGCAGCCAATTGCGCCGATGAGTGGTTATCCAATTCTCACTGGCGATGGCGCCTGGCTGGCCGCCGCCGATGGCCTTTACCAGTTGGCTGCCGATTCATCGCCGGAACGTGTGCTGGCGCTGCCTACGGGGCAGCTGCGGCGCAGCGCGGCCATCGGTCTGCCGGATGGCGGCCTGCTGCTGGCCCATTCCGATGCCGCTGACCGCCGCCTGATTGCTCTGAACGCGGACGGTTCTGTTCGGTGGGACCGCTCCTTTGCCGGTTTGATTGAGGGCGAGGTGAGCCTGTTGGCGGCGAACGGGCAGGTGTATCTGGCGGCTCAGGCCACGGTGGGATCGGCCAGCGAGAGTTTGGTGTTTGCGGTGGATGTGGAAACGGCCGTCCTGACGCATCTGTTTACCGGCGGCACACGGTCGGGGGTGTGGGGGGATGCGTGGGCAACGGCCGTTGGCGCAAACCTGCTGCTCAATACCGGCGGCGGTTCCCTGCTGGCGCTGGATCCGCAAGTGGCGCAGGCGTTGGTGTTGGGGGAATAGGCAACGGCCGTGTGTCCCATATGTTATACTATGCCTATCATGTGCAAAAACGAGGATACCATGAGTGTGACAGATATTTTAGACACTGCCCAGTATGTGGTGGATAAGGATGGAAGGCAAACGGCCGTTCTGTTGGATGTGCATAGCTGGCAGGTCCTGCGCCATCTACTTGAAGAAATCACCGAGGATGATCACTTGGGCAAGCTGATGGCTGAAGTGGCTGATGAAGAAACGTTAACGGCAGAGGATGCCCGGAAAGCGTATGAAGCATACTTGTCGGAAGCGTGACCATGGGCTGGCAGGTACAGTACAAGCGCACCTTCCTCAAAGAGATGGCAAATTTACCGGCGAGCGTGCGGGGGCGGGTGGAGGCCATCGCGTTTGGCCCAGAAATTCAGGAAGACCCCTTTTTAGCCGGGAAAACGCAGAAGTTAGTTGGGTATCCCAGCTATTACAAAATTCGTGTGGGCGAGTATCGGATTGGGTTGTTTATCGATACCAGCGGGCAAATTGTTGTGTTCCAGCGTGTGTTGCATCGGCGGGAGATTTATCGGAAGTTTCCCTAGAAATTTTGCCACAGGTTGCCCGGATTGAAATTCAGCGGGCGAGTAAGATGAGCACTGCGCCGCTGATCATCAGGCTAACGCCGACGAGTTTGGGCGGCGGCAAGGGTTCTTTGAGGAAACGCCACCCCAGGAAGACGGCGACCACCAAACTCAATTGGCGCAGGGTTCCGGCGTAGGTGGCTTTGCTGAGATTGAGCGCGTAAAGCACCATCACGTAGGTCAGCACATCCAGCAGGGCCACCATGATAATGGCGCGTCGATGGGTTTGCCACTCGGCGCGGATTTGGGGGCGGGGAAAACGGCTCAACAGCACGAGGTAAAAGAGGCAGCTGACGGCCGTGTAGCTGTAGTAATACACAAACGGGTTGATGTGGGCGACGGCCGTTTTGTCCCACAATGTGTAACCGGCCACCACCAGCGCCGTAAGCAGGGCAAACAGAACGCCGGGCTGGCGCAGTTGGCCCAGGATGCGGCCAATATCAGCGCGATGGAAGGAGGGGAGGGGAATGAGCAGCACGCTGAGAGCGATCAGGGTGACGGCCGTTGCCCCCACCGCGTCGATGGTTTCGCCCAGAAAAACATAAGCCAGGAAGGGCAGAAAGAGGCCGCTGGAACGGGCGATAGGGTAGGCGACAGATAAATCGGCGCGTTTGTAGGCCTGCGCCAGGAAAATGTAGTACGCAAAAATGAGCAGGGCAGCGACGAGAATATACATCCAGATGCGCCCTTCGTAGCCAGGGGCAGCAAAGCCATTCCGCGACACAATCCACACAAACGGCAGGGCAAAGAGGAAGACCTCGGCGAATTTGCTGAGGCCAAGAAAGATGTCTTTGTGGCCCGCTTGTTTGGCCAGGAAATTCCACCAGGCATGGGTGACGGTAGACAACAGGATGAGGGTGAAGGGCAGCAGGCTCATAGGGCTGGTTGGCGTCGGCGATGCGTGCATGACATGGACTGATTTTAGCGTAATGTGGCCGGGTTGGGGAGGCGCGCAGGGAGCGCGTGACAATTGACGCGGCGGATGGTGATGAACGGCCGTTCCTCCCTGCCTGGCTTTCGGTGATAATGCCTTTGACATACGGCAGTCTGAATTAAGGAAGGGAAACACCGATGGAAAAAACAATCATCATCATTGGCGCGGGGGTGGCCGGGCTGGCGGCCGGTTGTTATGCTCAGATGAACGGCTATCGCTCGCAGATTTTTGAGCTGCACGATATTCCTGGCGGTCTGTGTACGGCCTGGGAACGGCAAGGGTATACCATCGACGGCTGCATCCATTACCTCTTTGGTTCGGCGCCGGGGCAGCCGTTTCACCAGGTTTGGGAAGAGCTGGGCGCACTCAAGGGCAGAGAGATTATCAACCATGACGAATTTATGACGATTGTGGCTGAGAACGGCCGTGCCTTTACCGCCTTCGCCGATCCCAATCGCCTGGAAGCGCACATGAAAGACCTCTCTCCGGCGGACGCCGACCTGATTACGGATTTTTGTGATGGCATCCGGCAGTTCGAGCAGTTCGACATGGCCTTGATGCAAAAAAAACCGCGCGAATTGATGAACCCGGGCGATTGGTTGGAATTTAACCGGAAAATTGTGCCGTATGCCCTGCCGCTGGCAAAGTGGGGCATGACGTCGGCGCGCGAATTTGCCGACAAATTTCAGGATCCATTGCTGCGCCGCGCCTTTCCCCTGATGTTTGGTTGGGCGGATATTCCGGTAATGGTGGGCATGTCGGTGCTGGCGTTTATGGCGACAGGCAATGCCGGTTTTCCGGCGGGCGGCTCTCTGGCGTTTGCGCAGGCCATCGAGCGGCGCTATCTGGACTTGGGCGGCGAAATTCGTTACAAGGCGCAGGTGGAGAAAATTTTGGTCGAGAACGGCCGTGCCGTAGGCGTGCGCCTCTACAACGACGAAATTCACCGGGCCGATTACGTGATTTCAGCCGCCGATGGGCGCGGCACATTGTTTGATATGCTGGGCGAGGAATTCGTAACGGCCAGGGTGCGCAAGCTCTATGACGGCCATCTGCCGATCCATTCACAAATCCTGGTGGCTCTGGGCGTGAACCGTGATTTGTCGGCGCTGCCGCATTGGATGACTTACCTGCTGGATGAGCCGTTGTTGATTGCCGGGGAAGAGCGCACGGCCGTTACCGTGAAGCACTTTTGTTTCGATCCCAGTCTGGCTCCGGCAGGCAAATCGATCATTCACCTGACCCTGGAGAGCAATTACGGCTATTGGCAGCGGATTTACGGCCGTCGCCTCTACGACACCGAACAGCTTCAGGTAGCCGACATCCTCATTGATTTTCTGGAAACCAAATACCCCGGCATCCGCGCCGACATCGAAATGAAGGATGTGGCCACGCCGCTCAGTTACGAACGGTACACCGGCAACTGGCTTGGCTCCACCTGTGGCTGGCTGTTGACCGACAAAACCATGATGATGATGGTGAAGGGCATGAGTAAGACGCTGCCTGATTTAGACAACTTTTACATGGTGGGGCAGTGGGTGGAGCCTGGCGGCAGCGTGCCTATCGTGGCCATGTCGGGGCGGAATGCAATTCAGTTGATTTGCGCTGAAGATGGAAAGGAGTTTGCAACGGCCGTGGCATAAAAAACGGGACTGGCAGTTCAAGAAGGAAAATTCTTCCAGACCACCAGTCCCATCATAAGGAGGACTCAACAGGCGATTATTTGAACAATCGCTGCCAGTAACCACGGACTTTATCGCCAAACGAGGCGTTAGCGGCTTGTTTGCCGGCGGCATTCTTTTTACTGCCGCTGAAACCTTTCGATTGTTTGGCGGAACTTTTGTGATGATTTTTACCCTGACTGAAAACTTTCTTGGCCATTTGCTCTCCTTAAATTGCTAACAGACTACGCACGAAGATACTGCGAACAGGCAGATGTTGTCATCTGTGCAATGTCACCAATTTTATATGACAGTTTGTTAGTAATTATGACTAAAGTAGGGGGTGGGAAACGGCCGTTTCCCACCCCGTTTGACTTTTCTCCTACTGCGCTGGATCCGCCCAATTGGGTACACTATAAGGCATAAAATGTCTGTTGGGAAAACCAATCTACCCAACCAGCGAGGAGATTAGAATGACCCTGTTTGAACAACTCGAAACAAAATACGCATCACCAGATCGGGCGTCTATTGATCAGGTACAAAGGCAGCATCAATCGCTGACGGCCGTGCCACTCGCCTTCGACCTTCTCAATACAGTTCCCGATGGGCTGGTAATCTTAAACGCCCAAAGACAAATTGTGTACACCAATGACCGTTTCCGCCAGGTAACCGTTGGGCTAAAAGCAATGGAAGTCATCGGCATGCGCCCTGGTGAAGCCCTAAACTGCATCCACGCCCACAAAATGAAAGCGGGCTGCGGCACGTCGGAATTTTGCTCCACCTGCGGCGCAGTACAGGCGATTTTGCAGGCCCAGCGCGGCGAGCAAAATATTCAGGAATGCCGCATCACGCGAACAGGCTCCAGCCAGCAGGAAGAATCATTGGACCTGCGTGTGTTAGCCACGCCAATCACTTATAACGATGAGCCTTACACCGTTTTCGCCGTGCAGAATATCAGCCACGAAAAACGCCGCAATATCCTCGAACGCGTCTTCTTCCACGACATTATGAATACGGCATTTGCCATTCGCGGTCTGGCTGATCTGATGGGTCAATCCAGCGATCTGAACGAACTCGCGGAATTTGAATTCGATACGCTTCTAGACCAGGCGTCGGTACAGTTGATTGACGAGATCGAAGCCCAGCGCCAACTGGTGGCCGCAGAAAACAACGAATTAAAAACAGATCCGACGCCGGTGCAGACGCTGCGGTTTTTGCAGGAAGTCACCACACTATACCAACGACATCCTGTGGCCGAGAAGCGGTTTGTCCGCCTGGACGCCCATGTGGAAGACCTGAAACTGGTGACCGACAGAGGGCTGCTGAAGCGGGTGATCAGCAACATGATCAAAAACGCTCTGGAGGCTTGTAAACCGGGCCAAACGGTCACCGTCGGCTGCAACACATACAAAGGCATGGCGCGTTTTTGGGTGTATAACCCCAACTATATTCCCCGGCATATTCAATTACAGATCTTTCAACGTTCTTTTTCTACCAAAGGAGTGGGGCGCGGGTTGGGGACGTACAGCATGAAATTATTGAGCGAAAATTATTTGCATGGCAGCGTTTCATTTCAATCGTCTGAAAAGTCCGGCACGGTGTTTTTGGGGTTGTATCCCTTGGCGGAGGAGTAAGAAAGGGCCAGGCCTCATAGAAAATAAAAAAGACCTGCTTTTGCAGGTCTTTTTGTTAGCTGAGGGACCTGGATTCGAACCAGGAACGACGGAGTCAGAGTCCGCTGTTTTACCGTTAAACTATCCCTCAAGGGAACGGGCTGCATTGTACCAAAAGGAACAAGGCGCGGCAAATGGTTTTTGGCGAACTGTTGGCTGTGTCAGACGGCCGTTTCCAGGATTTGCAGCGCTTCGTCCAGCCGGGCAGTGGTGCGTTCGCGACCCAAAGCAACCATCGATTCAAATACCGGCGGCGAAACCTGCTGCCCGGTAACGGCCAGCCGCAGTTTTCCCAAAAACGCGCCGGCTTTGCCGGTTGTAGTTACCGCTTCACCAATTTCTGTCACCCGATTTTGGATGGTTTCCAGATCATACAGCGGCGTTGTCTGAACAAACTCGCGCACTTGCGCATAGCCTTGCTGCGCTGCTTCCGCTGGCAGCTGCTTGTGTACCAGATCGTCCACTGTCAGCGCCAGCGGCTCGTCATCTACAAAGAGGAAACGTAAGAAATCCACAGCTTCTGTCAGACGTTTCAGGCGGACGCGCATGGCAGGCACAACGGCCAACAGCGCTTCCACATTCACTTCGTAACCGGCCGCTTCCAGAAAAGGTTTGATGGCCTTCGCCAGATCCAAGGGGTCCATTTGCTGAATGTGCTGTCCGTTTATCCAATCCAGCTTGGCATACGGCAAGCTGGTTGGCGATGGGTTGACGTCTTGTAAATCGAAGCGCGGCACAATATCGGCCATCGTGAAAATTTCCTGATCATCGCCTGAAGACCAGCCGACATTGGCGATGAAATTGTTGACGGCCTGGGGCAGGTAGCCCTGTGCCTGAAATTCTTCCACGCGGACCAGGACTTGCCACTGCCCATCCACGAAGGATTGGGTACGTTTGCTCAGCTTGCCTTTGCCGCTGGGGTTAAGGATGACGGGCATGTGGGCGTAATACGGCCGTTCCCAACCAAACGCCTCCCACAACTGAAAATGCAAAGGCGCCGTGCTCAACCACTCATCCCCCCGCGTGATGTGGCTGATCTGCATAAAATGGTCATCAATCACATGCGCCAGATGGTAAGTAGGCAGCCCGCTCGATTTCAACAGCACATAATCGGTAAGCTGGCTGTTGTCAAACGTCACTGCGCCGCGAATCATATCTTCCACCACCGTCACGCCATCCAACGGCATTTTGAAGCGAATGACGTAAGGCTTGCCCTGCGCTTCCAACTCGGCCACTTTTTCGGCCGGGTAATCGCGGTAGCGGCGATCGTAACCGGACATATCTCCTTTGGCCTGGAGCATCAGCCGTATTTCTTCCAATTCTTCCGGCGTGGCGAAACATTTATAAGCGAAACCCTCATCCACCAACCAATGCGCCCACTGCTGATATAGCTCCACGCGTTCGGTTTGCACATACGGCCCAAAAGGGCCACCCACATCTGGCCCTTCGTCCCAGTCGATGCCCAACCAGCGCATGGAGGCCATGATATTGTCAGCCGCGCCGGCAACTTCCCGTTTTTGGTCTGTATCTTCAATGCGCAGGATAAACTGCCCGCCAAAACGGCGGGCAAACATCCAACCAAACAAAGCTGTGCGCGCGCCGCCAATGTGTAAAAACCCCGTCGGGCTGGGGGCGAAACGTAAACGTACATTCATGTTAAATTTGTCACCTTTTGGAATTTTCAGAGGGGAGTATACAGCGATCACGGGTGGATGCCTACCGTTCGCTGCAGCTGGGTAGGGCTATCGCATACTCGCCGCGCCTAAAGCTTTTGGTGTGGCCTCGCCGGGGCGTTTACGCCCCGGCAGCCACACAACGCCGGTTGAAACCGGCTAAAAGAGGGAAAAAGCCCCGTTTACGGGGCGTTGTTTGGCAGCCCGGCGGCTTCAGCGCCGGGCGAAACGGGCCGTAAACCGAATATGCGATAGCCCTTTGCAGCTGGGCTGTGTCTGTAGAAATGGGTTATCAGCCGAAATCTTGCTTGCGATGGCGCATGAGGACGGATTGAACGACCCCAATGGCGATGAACAATGTGACCAGAGAACTGCCGCCATAACTCACGAACGGCAGTGTAAGGCCGGTGACGGGCATGATACGCACGTTCATGCCCACGCTAACGACCGTCTGGAAAAAGAGGATAGCCGCAATGCCGGCCGTCATAAACTTTCCTGCCGGATCAGGTGTTAGCTGGGAAACGCGCAGGATGCGCAG
>JAKQCM010000370.1 GCA_029559155.1 Chloroflexota bacterium | reverse complement strand
TGCTGTTTTGCCGGGGCATTCATGCCCCGGCAGGTTGGCGGCCAGAGTGCTGCCGGGGCGTGAACACCCCGGCAGGAAAACGACGCCGGGTAAACCCGGCTGTTTGTTCTTTCAGCCCCGTTCACGGGGCGCTGCTGTTTGCCGGGGCATTGATGCCCCGGCAGGGTGGGCGGCCAGAGTGCTGCCGGGGCGTGAACACCCCGGCAGGAAAACGACGCCGGGTAAACCCGGCTGTTTGTTCTTTCAGCCCCGTTTACGGGGCGCTGTTGTTTTGCCGGGGCATTGATGCCCCGGCAGGTGGGTAGGCGGGGTTAGGGGATGCTGCCCAGGCCGAGGGCTTCTAGTTGTTGGGCGTCGTCTTCCAGGGCGATGCGGGCCAGTTCGCGGAATTCCACGTACCAATCATCCAGGTCGTCCAGGGCTTTGTCGCGGGCTTTGGTGGCTTTTTGCGCCTCGGACTTTTCTTTTTCCTGGCTGGCGTTGAGGTTGGCGACGGCGACGACGGCCGTTTGCCCCGCCAACAGCTGCGCTTCCGTTACGTTGTACTGGGCTAGCGCCGCCAGCATGTCCGGGTCGCCGAGCACGTTTTTGTAAAAGACGCCCGCCTGCCCCAGCCACGGGTCCAGCGTTTCCTTTTTGCGCTCGTGGAGCAGCAGCGCTTTTTGCGCCTCGGGATCATCGCGCAGGGCCAGTTTGGCCAGTTTGCGATGCGTGCCGAAAAGCTTGTCGGCGGCGGCCTGAGCCGCATCGAGGGCGGTAGTGGCCTGGTACTGCTCGCTGTACTCTTTTACCTGGACGGCTTGCAGGGTTTCGGCCGTGGCCAGCAGGGTCGCGCCGGCCTGGACGCGGGCGGCGTCGAAGCCGAAGCCGGCCAGGGCGCTGGCGATCTCCGGCACGTCCTGGGCGTTTTGGATGCCGAGGCGCACTTGTTGAAGGAATGCATTGATGTTTCGTCGTTCTCTTGTCATGTAAATTTCTCCAATAATGTTTTTGGCTCCGCCTTCGCCCTGCAAGAGGGTGTAAGGCGGCGACTGGTTAATAAACGGCCGTTCCCGACCGTAAGACAACAATATTCACGCATCCGATCATGGTTTTCACGGGTCCGATCATGGTTTTCACGGGTCCGATCATGGTTTTCACGGGTTCGATCATGATTTTCACGGGTCCGATCATGGTTTTCACGGGTCCGATCATGGTTTTCACGCATCCGATCATGGTTTTCACGGGTTCGACGGCCGTTCCGCAGCCAGATTGGACCTATCTCCACGATTGGTCCAATCCCTACGCCTCAACAATCTCCAGCGGCGGTAAGTTATTGACAATTTCGACGGTTTCCAAACTGACGCTGATCACCTGCTTGATCAGGCGCAGGATGTAGGTTTCGTCCTCCAGGTTGTTGGGGTCGTTGGTGATGCCGCTGCGCTTGTCGGTTTTGATCTGGTATTGGTCGATGACCCAATCCAGGGCGGATCGGTTGCCCAGCTTGTAATCAAATACCTGCGGCGGAATGCCGGAGAGGGTGAGGAAGTCGTTGTATTTGAGACTGGTTTTGTCTTTGCTCAGGCGCATTTTTTCGACGCGGTAGTTGAGGGGCAAGTCTGGGTTTTCAATGTGGGTGAGCGGGTATTCGGGCTGGGTTTCGTAGTGGACGTGGAGGTGGGCCAGGCGTTCACCGGCTTGCACGAACGGCCAGAAATGTTCTGGGGCGACGAAGGGGATGCGCGGCAGTTCGCGGCGCAGGTTGGCGGCGTAGGTGTCGCGGTAGGTGGGATGGTGGAGCAGGGCATAGATGTAGTGGAAGATGTGCCACTTTGTGATTGGGGATTGTTGATTTTCGATTGACGATTGGTAGGTGGCGCGGAACTGGGCCAGCGCCCAATCTGTGATGTTTTCGCGGCGCTGGCTGCCATCTTCGGCGTAGGTGTAGAAGGGGAAAGATTGTTGGGGATCGCCATAAAAATTGACATCAGCAATTAAATTGCATGCTGTAACTGCAAAAGATTTCCGCCCGTATCCACCCACACAAATGACAATATTTTCAGTTTCAGAATCTGGTGTTGGGAAATAAGATGGATATTGATAAACTTCTTCGTTCAATATTCGATCTAAAAATAAAAAGCGGCGCGTAAATGGTCGATATTGGGCTACTCGGATTTTTTCCTCATTATATTCAGCAATTCTTTCTCGAAGTAAATCATTTTTCAAGTCTCTACTCCAACTGATTTTAGAGTTGTCATTGTCAATAAAATCAAGAACGTTGGGCTTTTGTGGTAGTGTCGCCCATTTGTAAACATGCATATTGAAGAACTCAATTGTGTTCTGAATATTGTTGATGAGCGTGGAATGGTTAAAATTATATGCCCAAATATCACGATTCGTTTTTACACCATTACCAAAAGTGTCGAAAATAGCATCACTTACACCAGCTTTAGCCTCTTTTGAACCAATTGGCAGAAAATCTTCAAATTCAGTTTGAAGCCCTTCCGTTAACCAAATGTGTTTTTTGTTTGGCGGAATCTCAACCCATTCGATTTTTGATACTAACTCAGCCTTTTCCAAATACTCAAACTTCTCAATGCGTGTGCTTCTGAAATCGACCGCTTGATAAAAGACTTTGTGATCCGTTAATGATTTATCTTTGACGAAAAACATAATGGCAATGCCAACCATTGCCGACAAGCCAAAAACAGTGTGTTCTTCGCCGATTGGAATCCCATCACGCATAGAATCTTTACGCACGTTGCCTTTCAAATCCAGCACATAAACGCGGTTGAAATCTTGGCGTAAATGTTGCCGCATCCCATCAAAAGCCAAACTATCCACAAAACTGTTGTTGGCGATAAACGACACGATGCCTTCGTCACCAATTCGATCAGAAGCCCAACGAATCGCTTTGACATAGACATCTGACAAAGCGTTTTTATTGGTTGCGCGAGAATCTTTGGCGTAGGTTTCCCTGACACGCTCATCTAAAACGCGATAGGTGCGGTTCTTGCTGTTGTCGTTTTCATTCACCTGATGGGCGTTATACGGCGGGTTGCCAATGATGACAAAGATGGGCGCGTTCTTCTGGCGCTGGACGCGCTGGGTGTTTTCCGGGGCAAACAGGGGCATTTGCCGCCCTTCCGCCAGTTCAAAGGTATCGACCAGCGAGATGCCGTCAAACGGTTCATACCGCCCCGTCAGTTCATAATATTCATGCTCTATGTTCATGCTGGCGATGTAGTAGGGCAGCAGCATCACCTCGTTGCAAAAGAAATCGTGGGCGTATTTGTGCGGCAGTTTGCTCTTGGGAATCTGGCGCATCACCCGCAGCATAAAGTTGCCTGTGCCGACAAAGGGGTCTAGCACCGCCACGCCCTCGCTGGCCAAACCCTCCGCCTTACCAAACTCCCGCCTCAGAATGTCATCCACGGAGCGCACCATAAAGTCCACAATCGGCTGCGGCGTGTAGACAATGCCGTGCGTATCCGCCACTTTCACGCTGAAGCCCTGGAAGAATTTCTCGTAGACGGTGTTGAGGAAGTCTTGTTTCTCGCTGTACGCTTCGATGGTGGCGGCGGTGGTTTCTATCGCGCCGTAAAAGCGGTCGAGGCTCTTGAGAAAGTCGGCGCGGCTAAAGCTGCGGCTGGTGAGGGCGCTAATCACCTTCTCAATTTCCCGCGCGATGATGTTGCGCTGGGCAAAATCGGGATTGTTGAATACGCGCCGGAAGATGCGCTCGGTGAGCAGATGTTGGATGAGCATCTCTTCCACGGCGGAGTCGGAGAGGTTGGGGTTGATGGCGTCGCGCATCAGCTCCTTAAAGTTAACCAGGGCGTCGCGGAACTTCTTATTTTGCTTGCGCTCCACCTCAATCAGCGCCAGCAGGCTTTGGGCTAGTTCCGGCACGCGCTCCTTGAATTCGTCTACGGCCACGTCCCACTGTTCGTATTCGGGCGGCTGATATTCACAAAACAGCTTCAGCACTTCGACGAGGTTGTCGGGGTTGGTGATGTCTTCATCAGCAATGGTGCTGCCGTTTTGCACGAGGATGGCGCGGTCGGGGGCCTGA
>JAKQCM010000358.1 GCA_029559155.1 Chloroflexota bacterium | reverse complement strand
AACCCCTGCAAAAAAACTAAATAAAAGCGCGGCGACGTAAGTCGCCCGATTCTTCCGAGCGTGGAACGTCAGTGACACGATAGTCATTCCGAGCCGAAGGCGAAGAATCTATTCAAACAGCAAAATTCCTACTACCTATTGTCTATTGTCTACTGGATACTGGCTATTTGTTTAGTGCTTCGAATTTAGAATTTTTTTAGAAAGGGATGTAACAATTTTCCGGCTGCTTCACGTCGCCGGACGGCACCCAAGACCGCCGTTAAGAACAGGTGAAATTTTTACTTAAAAATTTTCACGGCCGTGTTATGAAGCTCAAGTTTTCGGGATTGGGTCCAGTTTTCGGTACCGGATTCGTGGGCGCGGGCGAAGCCGTAGTCGATATCGCCAAAGCGAACAACGACCGTTTCGTTTTTTTCGTCCCAGCGGTCGTAGGCGCCGGTAATGGTCGCTTTATACCAGCGGTAGGGAAATTCGTGTTCTTTGATAAGGGGATCGATGCCGGAGATATCCACATTATGGGCAAATTTTAAATCATACTCGGTCACTTTCCAGGTAATATCTTTGGTGTAGTAGTGGTCGGCCCAGTATTGGTTCGTTTGCTTTTGCTCGTCGGCGAAGATATGTCCCAATTCGTTGGGGTCCCATTTGTCCGGCACATAGGCATCGAAAAACGTTAAATGAAAGCTGGTGTCGGGGCGGACTTCGGCGATGCGTTTGGCGGCGGCGTGGATTGCCCACGACCCCGCCGAGTGGGCGATGAGGTGAATATGCTTAAACGGCTTGTCCAGCTTGAGGACAGCCGCGGCTAATCGCAGCCCGGCAATATCCCGCGCGTATTCGGCGGCCTGTACGGAGGTAAAGACCACCGAGCCGCCCTTCCAGTCGTAGGCGGCACAGACCCATTCGTTCGGCTCGACACGGGCGGCGACGGCATCGGCCATTTTATTGGGCCACGATTTTTCGCCCTTATCCAGCCAGCCGTGAGTGACAATCACCAGTTTATCCGCCGACGGGTCAATCGCAACGCCTTCGGCGATGACGATATTCGGCTCGGCGGCAATTTCGGGCGTTAAGAGTTCATGCTGGATGGCGAAAAGCCCTTCATCGGCAATTGACAGCACGCCGGACGACAAGGCGGAAATTGTTACCGGAAGCTTGAGGTATTTTTCCATGCCGGCGTTTTCCATCAATTTAATGACTTCGCGGCGGGCGTCAAAGTCGGCAAATACGGTAACATTCACGGCCAATAGGGTTATCAATGAGAATAATTTTTTTTTCATAATATTCATGATTTTTCGGCGATCTGATTTTCACGCATTTCAAAGAAGCCCTTCTTTTTCAGGAACTGGTACAGGAAGGACACGCCGACCAGAATCAGGCCGGTGGTCAGGAACGTGGCGATACGGTATTCCGTCCGCAGGTTCCAGATGTCCAGATTGATTTTGGCCAGCAGAACTGCAAAGATGACCAGCGACAGATAACGAATGCCGCGGGCGCGAAACGCAAAACCCAAAACCAGCAGCGCCGCCGCGTAAATCGCCCACGACACGGAGATATACATCTGCGCCAGGAAGCGCCAGTTGTCGCCGATAGTGCCGTAGCGATGGCCGCAATCCCAATACAGATATATCTGCTCGCTGAGCAGTACCCAAATCAGAATCAGCCCGGCCAGCACCGTCAGCGAAGGCACCTTTGACCGGCGGGAGGCGTTTTTGTTCAGCCGCCGGAGATACCAGCCGGCCAGCAGGAGCATGGCCGCATACAGCATCGCAACTCCGAACGGCACATTCGCAAAAACCGTAAACGCCTGATAGTACACTTTGTTCATCCCATAAGCCGTCCAAACGGCGCCGCCCAGGGCGGCCAGCAGCCCCACAGCTTTTACGAGCAGTCCCGCCGGAGGAAGCGGACGGGCCAATAAAGCAACCACCAGCACAATCCAAATCAGGATACTGCCCATGATGAAATTAGCTCCGCCAACATCACCGGAAGCCACCTGCCAGTCGCAATGGGCGTACCATTCGAACATACAGCCCAGCGCCAGCAACAGAGCGCCAGCCGTGTAATAAACCTGTGAGCCAAGCGGGTTTTCGTTATCCTTTGTCGCCCCGCTCAACCGCCACAGGACATGCCCCATCAGAATCGCTACGGACACACAGACCCATGTAACAAACGGCATGTTGAAGACAAAATTGAAATCGTCCTTGTTGTGCAGCGGCAGATGCAGGAACAGTCCTGCCGCGGAAAATCCCGAAGCCAGCATTCCCAGCGCCTTGATTGCCATTTTATCGAAGCGAATGCCCGCGGCCAGAATCGCCAGGCCATAGGCCGCCCATGTGATAAACATACTGTA
>JAKQCM010000353.1 GCA_029559155.1 Chloroflexota bacterium | reverse complement strand
AAATTGCTCTGGAAAAACCCTATGGGTTTAAGTTCCTATTACCTGACTTCTCTTGAGCAAACCGTTCGGGTCTGTTGGGTTACAAACCTTGTAATACTTTTGTGCGGTCACGCGGTGTGATGCGGTTGTATGTTTCCAATGTAGCGAGCAGTTGGCGAATGGTCAGGGCGGCGTGCGGCTGGTACCCAGCTTCGCGCAGCGTCGCCATGCCGCCTTGTTCGCGGTCTACAAGGACGATGGCGTCACGGACATGAAGTCCGGCGGCTTTCAGGGCCACGATGGCTTGTAAGATGCTGTCGCCGGAAGTGACCAAATCGTCAAGGACAACGGCCGTTTGTCCCACCTGATACGCGCCTTCGATGTCTTTGCCCGTGCCATAGCTTTTGGCCGTTTTGCGTGGGTAGATGAGCGGCCGGTCTGTGGCCAGCGACAGGGCTGTGCCCAGCGGCAGCCCGGCCATCGGCGCAGCGGCCAACAAATCGAACTCCAGGTCAATGAGCAGACGCTGGTAAACGGCCGTTGCCAGCCGCAGCGCCGCCGGATAAGACACCAACATGCGTAAATCCAGGTAAATCGGCGAAATGACGCCGCTATGCAGCCGGAATTGACCCAGGCGCACAGCGTTAATATCGAACAGGGTGAGGGCAAACTGCTCCAGATCGGGTTCGGGTAATTGCATAAAACTCATCTTATACCTGTGTTTTTGCTGACAGATTGTAAACGGAGCGTCTTGCCCCATCACATAGCGGATGCCAGAACGGCCGGTTGAATGGTCTTGGCCACAAATTCATTATAAGCTATCAGCAAGCGCAGGCCAATGGGACCGGGACGGCCGTTTCCCACCTGCTTCCCCGCGATGCCCACCACCGGCAAAATTGCCCGTGACGAACCACTCAAAAACGCTTCGTCCAAAGTGCCTGCCTCGTCCCGATGCAGCGCCTCCAGGCGCACAGGAATCCCTAACTCCGGCAGCAAATCCAACACAATCCGGCGCGTAATGCCTTCCAACACGCCTTGCCCGGCAGTGTACACAATCCCATCTCGCACGCCGTAAAAGTTTGTGCCTGTGCCTTCCAAAATATAGCCCTGCTCGTTTACCAGCAGGTATTCATAAACTCCCTCCGCCTGCCCGACCGGATATCGCCGGCGGGTAACAGCAAAATCAGCCGTTTTGGCTAACGGCCGTTTCCGTTCCAAATCTGGCGCTAAATCCACCCGCACCCCATTGGCTACCATGTCCGGCGACGGCGGCGTGAAGGGCATCAGCGCGATCAACAGGCGGCTGTCCGTGCCCAGCGGCAGCGCCGGTTCGGCTAAGACGTCGAACCGTACCCGCGCCTCTGGCCGGTGGTACGCCGAGCAAACCATGTGCAGCGCGCGGCGCAGCGCCGCCTCATCCAATTGGTAATCCCAGCCCAACAAGGCCATCGACTGCCTGGTGCGCGCGATATGGGCCGCCAGGTAGAGAAATTGATGGTGTGCAAAAGTCCGTAAGGCGGAATAAACGCCCAGCGCCAGACCTTCATACAGGTCATCGAAGGAGCGGGCAGCCGGGGGAACGGGTAAAGGCAGTGGGCCAACGGCCGTTACCGCAAATAACTGCACGTCTTGATGGTTTGTCTCAGACATCGGGCCAGATTTTAACCCTACTTCTACGCGCCGGGTATGCCATATGTCACCCATTCCGGTGATGATCTTCCGGGCAAGATGACCGAGACGCGTCTGGATGAGAGATTAACAGTCTACCGGTGGGCGCTCGAAAGACCCAAAGGGTTTGCACGAACGCAAGATAACTATCTCTGGGCCAACCCTTTAAGTAGGGTTAGACCCGAAGAGTTTTACATCAATTTAGTCGAGTATCCTAAGGTTCAAACCCTTCGGGTCTGGCGAAAAAATAAAATTGCCTATTGACACAGGTTATGATACATTGGAAATAGGCGTGAAATTCCCGTAACATTTTTGACCTGACGCACAATTTTATCAGTCTACAAGAACGGGTTGAGCACTTTGCAAGAATTCTTTGAGCCAAAGAAAACCAGATACATTCCCCTTTATGGCTTGGCCTTTTTGCTTCGCTCACAGCCCGTTCGCCCCATTCAACCCCCAAATTCAGGAGAAGACAGATGACCGTGGATACCGTTCTGCATCGATTGCACGAAAACGGCCGTAAACGAGCCAATGCCCCTGCCTATTACGTCAAGGCAACTGATCACTGGGTGCCAACAACCTGGCAGGATTATCTGAATGAAGTGCGTCAGGCAGCCAAGGCCCTGATTGCCCTTGGCTTTCAGCCAGACGAAGGTGTCTGCATTCTCGGCTTTAATCGGCCAGAATGGACAATCTTTAATCTGGCCGGGATGCTGGCCGGCGGCCACTCCTCCGGCATTTATACGTCCAATTCCCCCAGCGAAGTCCAGTACATCGTCCACCACTCCGAAGCCCCCTTCGTCCTGGTGGAAGACGAAGCTCAATGGCAAAAGATCAACGAAAAGCGCGACGAACTGCCTGGCCTTAAAAAAGTTGTCCTCATGAAAGGGGCCTCTGTAGATGATCCGATGGTCTTAACCTGGGAAGCGTTCCTGGCCCAGGGTGAAAGCATCGGCGACGACAAGGTCGACGAACGGCTCAACGGCCTAAAGCCGGACGATCTGGCCCAACTGATCTATACCTCCGGCACCACTGGGCCGCCCAAAGGCGTCATGCTGTCGCACAACAATCTGGTCTGGACGGCGCAGTTGGCGGCCGAACTGTTGGGCATTACGTCGTCCGATTCGTCGCTTTCCTACCTGCCACTTTCCCACATTGCGGAACAGATGTTTACCATCCACACGGCCGTTACTATGGGCTACCAGGTCTACTATGCCCAATACTCACCCCAAGAATACCTCGTCAGCAACCTCTGCGAAGTGCAGCCCACCCTCGTCTTCGGCGTGCCGCGCATCTGGGAACGCTTCCGTGATGGCGTCGTCGCCAAATTAAGCCACGCCACCGGCGCCAAAGCCAAAATCGCCGCCTGGGCGATCGACGTAGGCACAGAAGCTTCGGCCTTAAAACGGCAGGGCAAAGAACCGTCAGGGCTGCTGGCTATCAAGTTCAATCTGGCCAACAAACTGGTCTTTTCCACCATTAAAGAAGGCCTGGGCCTGACCCGCGCCAAATTCTGCATCACCGCCGCCGCGCCCATCTCGCCCGACATCATCAGCTTCTTCAACAGCGTAGACATCCCGCTGTTTGAATTGTACGGCCAGTCCGAAGACTGCGGGCCGACCACAACCAATCTGCCCCACGCCAACAAAATCGGCACCGTGGGCTGCACCTTGCCCGGCACTGAAGTCGTTCTGGACACAGATGGCGAGATTATGGTTAAAGGGCCACACGTCTTTTTAGGCTACTTTAAAGAACCGGCCGCTACCGAAGAAACTCTCTACGACGGTTATCTGCACTCTGGCGATCTGGGCCAATTCGACCAAGACGGCTACCTGACCATCGTTGGCCGCAAGAAGGAAATCATCATCACTTCCGGCGGCAAAAACATTGCGCCGAAGAACATCGAAGCCGCGCTGAAAAATATTCCTATGGTAGCCAACGCAGTAGTCATTGGCGAACAACGCCGCTACATCACGGCGCTCATCACGCTGGACCCGGCGGCGGCCAACAAGTTTGCCAGTGAAAACGGCATAACCGGCCAGGAACTGCACAATCATCCCAAGCTGCGCGAAACGCTGCAAAAGGGCATCGACGAGATCGTCAACGTCCATTTTGCCCGCGTGGAACAGGTGCGCGATTTCCGCGTTCTGCCGCGTGACTTCACCGTCGAAGACGGCGAACTAACGCCGACCTTGAAGATCAAGCGGCGCATTGTGAACCAAAACTTCGAAGCAGAAATCGAGTCGATGTACAAAGAATAACTCAGGAAGGCAAAAGCCTGGCTTCTCAAGAGGCCAGGCTTTTTAGATTATGGTCGAATTACTGAAAGCCAATTCGCTGCTTTTGCTGTTTTTGGTGGCGGCGCTGGGTTACTGGCTTGGCCAGCTGGGGTGGCGGGGGAACCGGTTGGGCGTGGCCGCTGTGTTGTTTGTGGGTCTGGCCTTTGGCGCGATGGACCCCAATTTAACCATTCCCGACGCTTACCTGAATTTGGGGTTGGTGCTGTTTGTATACACCATTGGTTTAAGCAATGGACCGGGCTTTTTTGCCAAATTCCAGCGCGAAGGGCTGCGCGAAGTGCTGTTTATTGTGGGCAGCTTGCTGCTGCCGGCGCTGCTGCTTGTTCCGATTGGTCTCGTTTTGCAGCTAAACCCGGCCAGCGTGGTCGGTATTTTTACCGGGCAGGCGAACAATACGCCGGCGCTGGCGAGCGTGTTGGATTACCTGCAAGTCAATGTGCCGCAGCCGGACGCGGCTATTGCCGAAGCGGTGGTCGGGTTTTCGGTGGTGTATCC
Source organism: Chloroflexota bacterium (assembly GCA_029559155.1). Classification (GTDB taxonomy): domain Bacteria; phylum Chloroflexota; class Anaerolineae; order Promineifilales; family Promineifilaceae; genus Leptovillus. Next base: position 3,167 of record JAKQCM010000353.1, on the reverse strand, counting down.
GCTGGGGGTGCTGGGGCGGATGCTGGTGATTGCCGTGACGCTGCGTTTGTGGCGGGTGGATTTTGCGGCTGAGGCGTTTGCCTTGCGCAAGGTGTACCCGGTGGCGCAGGAGTTGGGCTACCGGACGATTGTGGTGACGGAAACGGCCGTTACCCACCTCCCCTTCCGCCAGCTCCAACGCGAACACGACTGGGACGCCCTCTTTGGCCGCATCTACCGCCCCAACGAAATCGGCCTCATCGGCGGCGACACCACGTTTAACCTCGGCGACCAGATCGTCATCGCCGGCACGGAAGAGGACATGGACCGGGTGGAGGCCGATTTTGGCGTGGCCGCGCCGGAAAATCTGGTGCACGAACACGCCGTTTACGTCAGCCGCCGCCTGTTTGTCTCCAATCCGGCCATCGTCGGCAAGCCGGTGGCCGCGCTGAATCTGAAGGAAAGCCACGCCGCGCTGGTCTCCCACCTGCGGCGCGGCGACGTGGAGGTGCTGGCGGGCGGCGACAGCGTATTGGAACTGGGCGACCGCATCCGCGTGCTGGCCCCCCGTGAAGAAATCCCGGCGCTGGTCACCCTGTTTGGCGATTCTTACGCCACCCTGAGCCACGTCAACCTGCTGACGATGGGCCTGGGCATTACCCTGGGGCTGCTGCTGGGGCTGATCCCCATCCCCCTGCCCGGCGGCGGCAGCTTCCAGATGGGCGTGGCCGGCGGCCCGCTGGTGGTGGCCCTGATTTTGGGCGCGCTGCGGCGCACGGGGTCGATCATCTGGACGATGCCGTACAGCGCCAACCTGGTTTTGCGGCAGTTTGGCCTGATTTTGCTGCTGGCGGCCATCGGGGTGCGCTCTGGATATGCCCTGCTGCAAGCCTTTACCGGCGGCGACGGCTGGCTGATTTTTGCCGTGGGCGGGGCGCTGATTGTGGTGACGACGTTTATCTCAATGGTGGTGGGCTACAAGGTGGTGAAGATTCCTTACAGCCTGCTGGCGGGCATGATGGCCCCGCAGCCGGCCATTCTGGATTACGCCCAGGACCAGACGAAGAATTCGCTGCCCTCGGTGGGGTTTACGCTGATGTTTCCCCTGGCGATTATCATTAATGTGACGGTGTCGCAGATTATGCTGCTTGTTTTCCAGAATTGGCGGTGACGTTTGCTCGCTTCACCTGGGGCTAAAGCCCCAGGCTGCCAAACAACGCCCGGTGAACCGGGCTAAACAAAGATAAAAGCCGGGTTCACCCGGCGTTGTTTTATAGCCCGGACGTTTACGTCTGGGCGAGGCCGTCTCCGCTACGGCAACGGCCGTCCCCACTACGGCAATGGTCATCCCTGCTACGGCAATGGTCATCCCTGCTACGGCAATGGTCATCACTGCTACGGCAATGGTCATCCCCGCTACGGCAATGGTCATCCCTGCTACGGCAACGGCCGTCCCCGTGGGGACGAGGGCCGTGCAGTTGGGGATGGGGGCTGTGCGGGTGGGGATGGGGGCTGTGCGGGTGGGGATGAGGGCTGTGCGGGTGGGGACGAGGGCTGTGCGGGCCGTGCCTAACAATCAACGGATAACAGTGAACAGGGAACAGGGAACGGCCGTTGCTCATTCTACCACCGATCTCCTCCCATTAGGGACACACTACCCAGGAAATCACAACACACCTAAATCATTATGGTACCCAACTAAAGACTATCCGTGCGCTAGACTCACCCAAACCCAGTTGATTGAATACAACTTCGCTCCTTACGGGGCAGTCTATCTTTTCACCTGATGTTGAATAAAAACACAAATTCACCTCATTTGGAGAGACTGATGGGCCTTGTAAAAAACCGAGATGGTTACTATCTGATAACCAAATTTGCTCGCCAGTTGGATCTAAATATGAATTCATTGCAGGAAATATCTGGGCTGTAAATGACTCGAAGGTATCGTTTGAAAACTGCACCAGTTTGCTTGAATCCTGCAATTTCCAAAAGAGGAGATTTCCGTTGGGTGACCACCGCACCAATTGTGATCCAGGAACGCCCTCTGCTAACTTGACCACTTCCCTCGAATCAAGGTTCAACATCAGCAAAGGTGTTTCGTTTGGCAAGCCTGCTGCAATAGCGAGGTGCTTCCCATCTGGATGCCAGGAAACACTACCTGCATATAGTTCTGGAGCAGCTAAAACAAGAGTAGGACTCAGTATTCCTGTAGCATTGCTTTGATAAACGCCTTCCAGTCCAGATATAAAAACCAACTCGTTCGGATTAGTGGGAGACCAACTTATATCGTGAATGCGTGAACCTAATTGCTTAGAGTCACCATTGGCATACAAAACATAACTCCATATCGGTTCATCCAGCAGCACATCACGTTCCCACGTCTGAAAAACCAGAGTTTGCTCATCTGGAGACCATGCCTGCAAAGTTATGCCATTCCATGCTTCACGACTGCCTTGCCGATCGATGTACTTTATCGAAAAGCTACCGCCCCATTGCTTGTTTTCTTTGGTAACTATATCCATAACCCAAATATTGGCGGTTTCCTCTTCATATCGAACATATGCCAGGTAGTGGCCTGTCGGTGAAATAAGAGGCTGAGTAAACCCAACACCCTTTTCTTGTAAAAGCAATTCAGGTTCAGATTCAGGAGATGCCACTAACCAAATAGTTGACTCATCGGTATATTTATTAGGAGCTAAACTGAAAACAACCTTCCCATTAAATTCAAATGGCATAGATTCGTTTTTGGAAGTAAGAGATACCAAAGGGGTAGCTGTCAAGATATTAGCGTTAACTGTGGTACTGGGCGTAGGCGTAAAGGTTAGAAATAAGCTTGTTTCTTTAGTTTGAGTCGCTGGCAACGGAGTATTTGATACCGTCAAAGCTGTTATCGTTTCATTTACTTGAAGTGTTGGATTTGGTACCAAAGAACTTGTACCTTGTGTTTCCTTGGGTACACATGAAAGAAGAATCCCGAATATGATCGCAATAACTCCGACTTGTAGAAGCCTCTTGAGCCATAAATTTTGGTTCATATTAGGTATCTCCCTACTCTGGCACGGTCTTTTGTTTTCTGTCCATGCCTCACCCCGTTTGCCAATACCGAGTTAGGTGGGGGAACGGCCGTCATCCCCTCCACCCTCTCATCACCCCAGTTCAAACCCCTCGCGGCGGTTGAACCGGCGCAA
>JAKQCM010000338.1 GCA_029559155.1 Chloroflexota bacterium | reverse complement strand
GCAGCGCGTCGCTGCTGCGGTCCCAATGGGCACGGGCGCGGCCGGTGGCGGCCATCACTTCGTATAACAATTGGAGGTGGGCGGCGGAGCCGTGCCGGAGCTGGCGCACGTTGAAGCCGGCGAGCAGCTTCATGGTGAAGGCCGTCAGGACGCCGCCGGTGGAACTGGGCGGCGGCAGCAGCAGTTCGAATTCGCGGTAGGGCAGGCGGATGGAGGGCAGTTGGCGCACTTCGTAGCGGGTCAGGTCGGCGGCGGTGAGCAGGCCGCCGTGCGCCTGCTGATCGGCGAGAATGGCCTGGGCCAGACGGCCGTGCCGCGCATAATCCGCGCCCTCTTGAGCCAATTCCCGCAGCGTGTCGGCCAGATGGGGGATGTAAAGGTGCTCGCCGGGCTGGATGACACGGCCGTTGGCGGCAAATATCTCGCGTATTCCGGCGGTGTGGGTGTACAGCGGGGCCAGCAGCTTGCAGGTGTCGGCCTGGAACGGCTCGATGGCCGTGCCTGCTTCAGCCAGTTTGATGGCCGGTTGGAGGAGCGCGGTAAGGGGCAGACGGCCGTGATTGCTGGCCAGGGTGCACAGCCCGGCGATGTTGCCGGGCACGGCCACAGAGGCGCGCCCCAGGTGAAAGTCCTGCGTGGTGGCGCCAAAGTCGATGGTCACTTTTTGGAAATCCATCTCGGCCGGCGCACGGCCGTCTAGCCCCGGTGTGGTGGAAAAGAAATCGTAGACGAAGGAACGGCCGTTGTGTGGATCGAAAATGTGGGCGATGCCGCTGCCGCCCAGGTGGACTACGCCAGTTTCGGCGATAAAGGAGGCGAAGGCGGCGGCGACGGCCGCGTCTACGGCGTTCCCACCCTGTTGTAAGATGGCGGCTCCGGCAACGGCCGTTTGCGGCCCGCCGGCAGAAATAACTCCTGGCATAGTTGTCTCCTGTGAAAATAATTTAACGCAAAGGCGCAGAGGCGCAAAGGTGCAGAGAAAAATCTGCGTCATCGGCGAAATCTGCGGATTTTCATTCATGGTGTTGAGCCTGCGCTCATGTCGTCTCCTGTGAAAATAGGACACGGATTGACGCGGATGAACGCGGATAAGAATCCGTGAAATCCGTGTTCATCCGTGTCCTTTTCGTTGATGGTGTTGCATTTGCGCTCATGTCGTCTCCCTTGAAAATAAGAGACGGATTGACGCGGGTGAACGCCGTTAAGAATCTGTGTAATTTTTATTTACGGTGTTGAGCCTATGCTCATTTCATCTTCTTTGAATGTTACCGCAGAGTGCGGAGAACGCAGAAAAGTAAAGGGTTTTAAGATAATCCATTCTCCAAATGTTGCGTAACACGACGATCGGATATAAGTGTACCAATTTGGGGAAGAAATGCAGGCAGTGATTTGGCGATTTGTTTTGAAATTGACCTGTTTTTAGTACAGACGAGGTATTGTCATCTGGTTGCGGTTTACTTTATGATTAGCCCCACATTTTTTATCCGTATCCCCTTTTTATTTTATCTAAGTGAGGTTTTATCATGAACGAATTATTGCAGAAGCGCAGAGATGAAGGGCAAGGCCTGGTTGAGTATGCCTTGCTCCTGATGCTGGTGGCGGTTGTTATCATCGCCATTTTAACCATTTTGGGGCCGCAGGTTGGTGAGGTGTTCAGCCGGGTCAGCAGTTCATTGGGCGGCGGCGGTGGTGGTATTGCCAGTGTCACGGCCACCCGCAGCAACGGTGGTCATGGTAATAGTGTTAGTGTGACGGTGACGGTGAATTCGCCCACGACGATTACGGCCGTTGATTCACAAAGCAACCACACGGCCGGTCCGGTTAACTGTACCAGCACCTGCACCCTGACGGTATCCCAGGTGGGGCATCACGCCGGAACCATCACCGTGACCAGCAGTGATGGGGGGTCGTCTTCGGCCGGGTATGGCCCGCGTATTGATGATTAGGGCATTTACACGTTAGTAGCCCGGACATCTCATCATTGAACGGCGGCCGTCCTTTGGATAATCGCCACCTGAAGTCCCTGGCACTGGTGCAGTGCCGGGGACTTTTTGATCCTGGCGATGCGGTGAACCGCCTGCTTGTTCTTTTGCCAGCGCCATGCAGTGCTGCCGGCTGAGTTGCCTGACCAGATGGCGGGAAACTGCTTGACAAAATGAGAATATCTCATTATCATATTGAATAACATTATCAATAATGATAATGTTTGCAACGTTGATAATAAAACAGGAAAGAGCGATGAAAAAAGCCGATCTGATATTGCATCCGGTGCGCCTTCGCATATTGCAGGCGATGGCCGGAGAGACCTTGACTACCCAGGAGTTGGCCGATCAACTGCCCGATGTGCCTAAATCCTCCATTTACCGCCACCTGAAGCTGCTGTTGGCAGGCGAGGTAATTGCCGTGACGGAGGCGCGGTTGGTGAATGGGATTCAGGAGAAAACGTATCAGTTGGCGCAGCCGCTGCATCTCAATGCTGAGGACGTGGCGAATCTAACGGCCGTTGAGCACATGCAGTACTTCACCACTTACATGATGAATGTGATGCGGGGGTTTGCCGATTACCTGGAAACAACCGAGGCGGACACGGGCGGCCTGGATTTGCTGGCTGACCGGGTGGGTTATTCGGAACTGCTTTTTTATGCTTCACTGGCTGAAATGGATACGTTGCATGCGGATTTAAACGCGGCGTTTGTCAAACTGGCGACAAATAAACCGGGAAACGGCCGTGCTAAACGCAAATTTGTTTTTATTAACCATCCCGTCAACGAAAAAGGAACGGAAACGACATGACTGGTTTAGAGTGGGTACAACAAAATCTGGCGCTGCTGCTGCCATTGGTCATTTTACAGTTGGGTTTGATGATTGCGGCGTTGATTGATTTAGCGCGACGGCCGTCTACCCGCGGGCCAAAATGGGTTTGGGTCCTGGTCATCATCTTTATCAACACCATCGGGCCGATCATCTATTTTTTGGTCGGGCGGGGTGAAGATTAGCGCCTGGAGATTGGAAGGTATGAACCAACCGGCAATTCATTGCGAAAATTTAAGTAAACAGTATGGCGACGTGCAGGCGTTGTCCGGGCTGGACCTGACAGTGGCCGCCGGGTCGGTGTTTGGCTTTTTGGGGCGAAATGGGGCCGGTAAGACGACGGCCATTCGTCTGATGACCGGTCTGGCACGGCCGTCCGCCGGCTCGGCCTGGATTCAGGGCATGGAAACGACGAATTCCGACAGCGCCGCACGCACCGCGTTTGGCTATCTGCCTCAGGACCCGGCGTTTTATAACTGGATGACGCCGTTGGAATATCTGGATTATGTGGGCCGAATTTTTAATCTGGACGGGCCGACGCGCAAACAGCGCATTGGCGACGTGCTGGCCCTGGTAGACCTGGAAGATGCGGCGAAACGGCGCATTGGCGGTTTTTCCGGCGGGATGGGGCAGCGATTGGGCATTGCCCAGGCACTGCTGCACCGGCCGCCCGTTCTCTTTTTGGATGAGCCGACGAGCGCGTTGGATCCGGCGGGGCGATATGAGGTCTTGGACCTGATCAACCGGCTGCGCGGCGACGTGACGGTGTTTTTGTCCAGCCATATTTTGGGCGACGTGGAGCGGGTGTGTGATACGGTGGGCATCATCCACAAGGGCAAGCTGCTGCTGGTGGCCGAGCGGGACGAGTTGTTGTCGCGGTATGCCACCAACGTGATTGCGCTGGTGCTTGACCGGGCGTGTATGGGTTTACGGCCGTCGCTCATCGCTGCTTTGGAGCAAGCCGATTGGGTAACGGCCGTTACGCCAGACAATCTGGACGAAACGGCCGTGCGCATTACCGTCGCCAATCCAGAAAAGGCAAAGCAGCAAATTTTGCCGCTGGTGCTGGCGCAAGGCGTGACCCTGACGCGGTATGAATGGATACGGCCGTCGCTGGAAGACGTGTTTTTACAAATGAGCGCATAGGCGACCTGGAAAAGACCCGAAGGGCTTTTGTCCCTGCTTACCTGGAGGTACCGGGCAAAAAACCCTTCGGGTCTTCGTTGTTTTTAGGTTAAAAGATGATGTTAATTCTGGCTTACACAATTGCAGTTGTTGTCATGATTTTAATGCCGGTGGTCGTGGCGGTATGGTGGCGGCGGCGCGTAGTCGTGCCCTGGTATTTGTTTTGCGCGGGGGCGGCCGCTTTTGTCGTGTCGCAGGCGTACCACATCCCCCTCAACAATTGGCTAACCGACCTGGGCGTGATTGGTCCGGTGGCGGCCGACGCGCCGAAACTGCTGCAAACGGCCGTTATCCTGGGCCTGTCGGCGGGTTTATGTGAAGGCGTGGCGCGAGCGGCGGCGATTGGGCTGCTGCGCCGCTTCAACAAAGCGCAGCGTTGGACCGAGGGCATTATGGTGGGGTTGGGACATGGCGGCATTGAGGCGATGCTGATTGGCGGCGTGTTGGTGGCCGGCTCGGTGAGTTCGCTGCTCAGCCTGCAAAACACCGACCTGAATACGTTGAACCTGTCACCGGAACAACTGACGGCCGTGGAGCAGCAGTTGTCGTTTTTCCTGGCCTCGCCGTGGGCGGCTGTGATCCCGGTGATCGAGCGCATGGTGGCGATGAGTTTGCATGTGGTGGTGACGATGATGGTGTGGCAGGCGTTTGTCCGGCGAAACCCACTCTATTTTGTGGTAGGCGTGGGGTATCATGCGCTGGTGGATACGACGGCCGTTTACCTGTCGGCGCTGGCTGTGCCGGGCTGGCAGATGGAATTGGTCTTCGCGGCGGCCCTGATTCCCGGCGCAATCTGGTTATGGTGGACGCGGGACAAGGCGGAATTGGCGGAGCCGCATCGGATAACGGCCGTGCGTGAAGAATGGCGCGCCTTTATGACAGCCACACGCAAAGAACTGCAGCAGCAGTGGCGCACGCGTCGGGTGTTGGTCATCTGGGCGGTCTTTCTGCTGTTTGGGTTGATGTCGCCGCTGCTGGCCAAATTCACGCCGCAAATGTTGACGATGGTCGAAGGCGCGGAACAATTCGCCAGCCTCATCCCGCAGCCAACGATCAACGACGCTATCACGCAGTACATTAAAAATATCACCCAGTTTGGCTTCATCATCGCCATTTTGGTGGGCATGGGCGCGGTGGCCGGCGAAAAAGAGCGGGGCACGGCGGCGCTCATTCTCAGCAAGCCGATGCCACGCTGGGCGTTTTTGCTCAGCAAGTTTGTCGCCCAGGCATTGCTGTATGCGGTGGCTTTCTTGCTGGCGGCTCTGGCCACGTATTACTACACGCTGGTGTTGTTTGGACCGTTGGACTTTGTGGCTTTCTTGCTGGGCAGCGGATTGTTGTGGGTATGGCTGCTTTGTTATACGGCCGTTACCCTGCTGGGCAGCGCCATTGGCGATTCGGTGGGGGCAGGCGCAGGGCTGGGCTTGTTGGGCGCTGTGCTGCTTCTGTTGATGGGCGCGCTGCCGGTGATCGGCTCGGTTGCGCCATCCGGGTTGGTGGCCTGGGCCAGCCAAATGGGACTGGGATCGGCGACGGCCAATGCGGGCGCGTTGGCCGCCAGCGCCGCCCTCATTGTCATGCTGCTGATTACGTCTTTGGCGGTGTTTGAAGAGCAAGAAGTTTGATGGGCATGGTTGCTGGAAATAAAAAAGCGAGCCGCCAATGTTGGCGGCTCGCTTTTTTTGAGACCCTAAGGGTTTTTGTGTGATTTAAACCGATCAGGCCTGGGCTTGAATTTCTGCCCAACGATTATAGGCTTCAATCTCATACGCGCGGTTGACGGCGATTTGCATAGCCATGCCGGCGCCGGCCATCAGCAAAAACAACAGGGTCCAGATAAAGGAGCCAGTGGCCATTACTTTGGCGGGATTTTCTGCCAGGCGCAGCACTTGCACGTTGTCGACGCCAACGACCAGGGTGGCAATGGTAGCGGCGGCTCCGCCAACGGCCGTGGCCACAATGATCATGTACTTCGCCAGCGCAAAGCGGAACGTGACAATAATGAACACAACCGCCATGATCATGCCGACAATCCAGCTAATCAGCGTCAGGTTGGCGCTGAACACGCCAATCATGGCAATGCCCAGGCCGTACCCCAGGGATCCGGCAATCATGGCCACGGCGAAGGCATAAAACAGGTACGACAGAACGGCGAACAGGATGGCCACTACAAACCCGACCACCCAACCGGTCACGGTGGACAAAAATCCCTGGCCAAACAACAGTTGGACGCTCTGCGCGCCCAGGCCAAAGCCGAAAAAGAATCCCCAAATCGGCAGAAGCGCCAGGAACAGGCGATAACCGCCAAAACAAATCATTGTGCCAAATAATAAAGCAATGATGGTGGCGCACAGCAATTCAAACGACATTCGATTTTCTCCTTATCTCAACATAATGCTTGTTTATCAGGCCGTAGTTTGGCCATGTTTCTAATGAGAACACCAACGGCCGTGTCTGGTTGCACCTTGTTTTCCCGAAAACCGCCAGTCAAAAATCGTTATCACGCAAAATCTCCAAGGGCAGAGCCGCCGTTTGGCTGTTTTCGGAACACGGACACGTTCACAGCCTCAGGGCAAGGTTCGTTCCTGGGGCCATTGGCGGCCGATGTTTTGTTTCATTTTCTCCAGATAAGCCTGTTCCAGGTCGATGCCGGCGTAGTTGGCCAGTTTAAGGGTGTAGGCCAGCAGGTCGGCCAGTTCGCCGCGCAGGTTGGGGCGGTGGCGGTTGAGGGCTTCCTGATGGGCTTCGGCGGCGGAACGGCCGTCTTCCACCATCCGCCGGCTGTCACCCCACACTTTCACCAGCTCGCTGGCGATTTCGCCCGTTTCCTCCATCAACAAAATGTAATTAAAAAACAGGTCAGGATCAAAACTTTTGCTGGCGTCTAATTGGCGATGGAACTGTTGGTAGGCTGGCAGACCGCCGCCGTTAAGCAGGGTTTGCCGCGCTTCGCTGTCGGGTGAAGGAGCAGGTTGCTGCGCCAGGGCGGCGCGAATGATGGTTTCGACGTGGTTCAGGTCTTCGTCGCGGGCCAGGAAATCCAGGTTGTTGGTGTCGATGGTGAGTACGGGGATGTCTTGCAGGTTAGAAAGCCACGCTTCGTAGGCCGAGGTTAGTTCGCGGATGTAGTTGGGGTCCATGTTGCGCTCGTAAGGACGGTCGCGCAGGGTGATGCGGCGCATCAGCAAATCATGGTCGGCATGGAGGTAGACGATGAGGCCCGGTTTAGGGATTTTTTCACCGAGGGCGGCATGGACACGGCCGTACATCGCCAGCTCATCGTCCTTCAAGTTTAGCCAGGCGAACAATTCATCCTTGGCAAACGTGTAGTCGGAAATGAGCATGCCGCGGCGCAGCGCTTCGGGCACGGCCAGGCGCTGTTGGTGATAGCGGCTGAGCAAGAAAAAAAGCTGGGTTTGGAAGGCGTAGCGCTCGCGGTCGCCGTAAAATTCGGCCAGGAACGGGTTTTCCTCGAAAACTTCCAGCAGAATGGAGGCGGCGAAGCGGGGCTGAAGCAGGCGCGCCAGGGTGGTTTTGCCCACGCCGATGACGCCTTCGATGGCGATGTAATTGGGGTTCATAACGGACCTCTTCGTCAAACATTGAGTGCCAACGGACAACGTGTTGTCACAGCAGCAGGTTGATAAGGAGAGCGACCAGCAAACCGACAAGCCAACCGGCGGCGATGTCGGATAGGTAGTGGCGGGTGAGGGCGACGCGGGCAAGAGAAACGGCCGTGGCCCACAACAACCACACCGGCGTCCAAATGGGCAGAGCAAAAGACAGCGTCAGGGCGACGGCCGCGGCGCGGGCGGCATGTCCGGATGGGAAGGAGTATTTGTCGGTGGAAAGGGCGCGGCCGGGGCCAGACGGCCGTCTACGTTTAAAGATGCCCTTGCTAACGGCCACGATAACGGCCGTGCTCGCCGCCGCCCACAACAAAGCCCAGCCCAACGGCTGCCGCCGCCAAACCAACCAGCCGATAACCAGCGCCCACAGCCAACTGTCGCCGGTACGCGCCAGCAGCCAGGCCAGCTTATGCGTAAATCGACCCGCCACCCGGTCGGCTAATCGCTGCGACCAGGCTTTGTCACGATCAAGAAAGGGAGTGAAACTCATGCAAAGTGTGAATGTGCCGCGCGGCGCGGCCGCCATGCGTTATTGACTTAATTGCTCCAACTCGGCGCGCAGCATCTCTACCTGGTGGGGTTTGTCGGCGTCCATGGCCATTTCGGCGTAGGGCAGGTTGATGGTTTTTAGCGGCATGCCCAATACTCGGCGGCCTTCGGCTTCAATTTCCTTTGGTCCCAGGCGGCGGAACAAGAATTTTAGCAGCAGGCCAATGCCGACAACGCGCGCAATTTTCCAGGCATGTTTGCGGGCATTGGAAAGGGCGGTGAACAGTTCTTCATTGTTGGTAAGGACGGCCGGGTCCAGCATCCCCAGGTCGCCGCCGGCAATTTCTATGCCCTTCAGTTTCACAAAGGTGCGGTTGGAATGAGGGAAGCGCTTCTCCATGGTTTCGCGGCTGGCATAGGTGTAATAAATGCCCGCATCGAATGGACGGCACATATCAATCAAGGTGTCGACCATCTGGCTGGTTATCAGCGGCACGTCGGCGGAAGCGCCTAAGACAATTTTGACGTTGGGGTCTCGGTCGCGCACCCAATTGACGCCGGCGACGATATTGGCTACCAGGCTGCCGTGATCGGGCAGGTGGTTGACCGGGCGTTGAAAGGTCATGCCCATGTCGCTGCCTAAGCCCACCACGACAACTTCATCTACGTACTGCGAGCCTTGCACGGCATCGACGACGCGCTCCAGCATGGTGCGGTTGCCCATGGTTAAAAGCGCTTTGGGTTTGCCCTGGGTGAGGGCGTACATCGGTTCTTCCGGGGTGGCCAGCCCACCCGCGATGATGATACAGTCCATCAGGATAGTCCTCCGGTTGTCTGTTGGGGTGTTGGTTTGGGTGGATACAGACTCATAATTTGTGGATTGACGGTTTCATGTTGAGTTGGCGGAGCATGTCGCTGAGTTCGGCATGGGAGAGCGGGCGTTTTTTGTCGGCCACGGCCGTTAACGCGGCTTCCATCATGTTGGTGCCAAAGGAACGGCCGTCCAACTGGGGCGTGGTGGTGATCACATGGGTCACGCCCCGTTCGCGGAACAAATCCATATCCTTCATGGTGGTCGTATTGGTGACGATGATTTTGCCTTGCAAATTGGCCGGCATGTGCCGCCGGATGTAGTGGCAGTCGCCGGCGATGACCGTCGCCCATTCGTAATACTTGGTAAATTTGGGGATGATTTCGTCTTGTTTTTCGCCGGTGGGGTAGAGCATTTTAAGCGGTAGGCGGGTGGCGATGGGAACCAGGAATTTGGCTAACAGGTGCAGCTGCTTGAGCGAGCGCACGGGAATACCAATGCCCAGGGCAAACATCAGATCGCCGCAAACCACTTCGTAGTTGTTTTCAAAGAAGGCCAGCGTCATGCCATACCGATCTACGCCGACGGTGATCAGGACACGGCCGTTGGCCATTTGCGGCCCTAATTCGTCGATCAACGTTTGCACGACCATGCGCTCCAGAGTGTTTTTCAGGCCGCTGCCATCTACGACAGGCGTCTGGCTTACATTTTTAACCAATTTTTGGGCGTCGTGAATGGGGTAGCGTTTGTCGCCCATTTGCACCCAAAGGTCGATGCCGCCCACCCCAAAGGCGTCAACCTGGCCGTCTAATTCGGTAAAGCGGGCGATGGCTTTGTCTACATCGCCGTCTGTGCCTTGCCGTTCGATGATTACTTTTTCCCCGAACAGCTCGATTTCCACTTGTTTGTCGCGCTCAGAACTGCCTAAGCTGACGCTGACAGCTCGTTTCATGATTCCCTTCCTTTTCTTCCGGTTCTGATCGTCTGATAAAGTTGTGCGTTGATGAGTGTAGAGTGTAGAGTGTAGAGTGTAGAGTGTAGAGTGTAGAGTGTAGAGTGTAGAGTGTAGAGTGTAGAGTGTAGAGTGTAGAGTGTAGAGTGTAGAGT
>JAKQCM010000334.1 GCA_029559155.1 Chloroflexota bacterium | reverse complement strand
GGAAGTGGCGCAAATCAACTGGGATGGCGCGACAACCTGGGTGGAATGGGTGCGCATTGAGCGTATCACGGCCGAACAAGACGTGACGCAAATTATACTGGGCAGCAGCGTGCGAAAAGGGGCCTCTGGCGGGGGCGTATTTTGGAACGGCCAGCATATTGGCAACAACTGGACTACGAATGAAGTGCGTAATTCCACGAATGGGAAAGTCATTGATACCTTTAGCGTCGCGGCCGTCAACTCCGAGATGCTTCTCTCAAGTTGATTGACGGTGATAGGCTCTTGCTGCAGTCCGGTTTATCTGCTTAACCAGTAGCCGGGCAATCGTGATTAATCTGAGGCTCGCCAATTTTTGCTCATGCACAGCCGTTAGCGGTGGCGTTTTTCCAGTTCGGCGCGCACGTCGTCCCAGGTGAGGTCTTGGGCGGCAAGCATAACGAGCAGGTGGTAGACGAGGTCGGCTGTTTCTTCGATGATGCGCTCGTTGCCCTGGCCTTTGACGGCAAGGATGATTTCCACCGCCTCTTCGCCCACTTTTTTGACGATTTCGTCCTCGCCGGCGTCAAACAGGCTGTTGGTATAAGACCCGGGTTTGGGGTTGATTTTCCGGTCTTGAATAGTGGCAAATAAGGTGTCGATAAAGTCAGTCATGGTTGGTCCTTTGTCGGGTAATCAGGTGGTCAGGTGTTCAGGTGGTCAGGTGGTCGAGTAGTCGAATCCCCAATCTCTAGTCTCCAATCTCCAGTCTCTACTCCCCAATCTCCCTAAAAAAGCAGCTGACCTCGCCGGTGTGGCAGGCGGGGCCGGCGGGGTCTACCAGGATGAGCAGGGTGTCGCCGTCGCAGTCGGCGTAGATGGCGCGGACGCGCTGGACGTTGCCGGAGGCGGCCCCTTTGTGCCACAGTTCCTGGCGGCTGCGGCTCCAGAAGTGGGTTTCGCCGGTTTCCTGCGTCAGGCGCAGGCTCTCGGCGTTCATCCAGGCGACCATGAGGACTTGATGGGTGGCGGCGTCTTGGATAACGGCCGTAATCAACCCCTTCTCATCAAACCTGATTTCGGATTTCGGATTTCGGATTTCGGAGGTCATTGGCGCACCGGGATGCCTTGTTGGGCGAGATAATCTTTGACTTCGGCGATGGTCAACTGTTTGTAATGGAACAGCGAGGCCGCCAGCGCCGCGTCCGCGCCGCCCTCGGTGAGCGCCTGGGCGAAGTGCTCCAGCGTGCCCGCGCCGCCGGAGGCGATGACCGGAATATGAACGGCGTCAGCAATCGCCCGCGTCAATGCCAGATCATATCCTTCCTGCGTGCCGTCGCCGTCCATGCTCGTCAGCAAAATTTCGCCCGCGCCGCGCCGCTCGGCTTCCTGCGCCCATTGCACCGCGTCCAAGCCGGTGGGCGTGCGCCCGCCAGAGACGTAGACCTCCCAATGAGGGGAGATTGGAGATTGGAGATTGGAGACTGATTGAGTCTCCAATCTCCAATCTCTAGTCTCCTCCACCCGCCGCGCATCAATCGCCACCACAATGGCCTGGCTGCCGAAGGCTTCCGCGCCCTGGGTAATGAGGTCGGGGTTGTGGACGGCGGCGGAGTTGATGCTGATTTTGTCGGCGCCGGCGCGCAGTATGGCGCGCATGTCGTCGACGGTGCGAATGCCGCCGCCGACGGTGAAGGGAATGAAGACCTGTTCGGCGACCGCTTTGGCCATCTCGATGACGGTGTCGCGGGCTTCGTGGGTGGCGGTGATATCCAGAAAGACCAGTTCGTCGGCGCCGGCTTCGTCGTAGACTTTGGCTTGTTCCACCGGGTCACCGGCGTCGCGCAGCTGCACAAAGTTGATGCCTTTGACGACACGGCCGTCTTTCACGTCTAAACAAGGGATGATGCGTTTGGCTAACATGATTGATGCGTGATTCGTGATGCGTGATTCGTCGGGTTACGCATCACGAATCACGCATCACGTATTCCTCCTATACGGTAATTTCAATCCGGTTCCCATCCGGGTCCAGGATGACGCTTTCGTAGTAGCCGTCGCCGGTGCGGCGCGGCTCGCTGAGGACGGAGTAGCCGTCCTGGCGCAGGCGTTCGGTCAGTTGATCGACGGCCGTTTCCCCGCCGACGCTCATGGCCAGATGGATGTAACCGAGATGTTGGGTAACGGCCGTGTTCGGATTTTCTCCGATGCCGTCCATCTGCATCAGCTCCAGCCGCGCCCCATCGCCAAAGCTGACGAAATAGGATTGGAAGCCGGTGCGCGGGTTGGTGTACAGGGGAGAGGAACGGCCGTCAAAATACCGCTCATAAAACGCCCGCATGGGTTCCAGTTGGTTTGTCCAAATGGCGATGTGTTCGATGTTCCTAGGCGATTTCTGATGCGTGATCATGATGCGTGATGCGTGATGCGTGAATGGTGTGGTTCACGCATCACGCATCACGCTTCCTTCTCAGTCAAAATACTCAGCAGCTCCTCTAACTGCCGAATCTCATACGTCACCGGCAGGCTGGCCGGTTTGCCCGCCGGATTATACCAGCAGGTGTCGATGCCATAATTGAGGCCGCCTTGCATGTCCGAACTCAGGCTGTCG
>JAKQCM010000322.1 GCA_029559155.1 Chloroflexota bacterium | reverse complement strand
GACCCGCCATGGTGTACGGCTCTTAACAGCCGACGCAACTCTTGGGACGAGAGGCTCTTTGGTTGCCGAGACGGCAGGCGAATGCTTTTTGCTTCTACAGTTGGATTTTGCTCAACAACCTTATTGGTAATCGCCCATTTATAAAAAGAAGCGACACCGACAAGTCGCTGGTTGATTGTGCTGGGCGCTGCCTGCTCTACTGTTTGTTGATAGGATTTCCAATCACGAATATCGCGGGCGATGAGATGAGCCGGGTCGAACAGTTCGCCATAAGTAGTTTGGCTCCAATTAGCCAGATGATTGATGGCCCGCCGATACGCGCCGAGAGTGTGTTTGCTCCGCCCCTGTGTCGCCAGATAATCCAACCACGTTTGCACCCAAATATGGGCTTCGGTTTGGTCCATGTCGCTCGCCAAATTATTATGTTGCGAAAAATCTCGCACTTACACCCTGCTTTCAGGGTTATATTGTGCTGTTTTGCACGTTTATTCGCAACATAATGAACATTATCGCGCATATTATGTTGCAAATATTGGGACAAATATTTCTGAAATTTAGGGACACATATTCTTGCAACTGGGACAGATAGCGTTCAAACGGGGACATGTTATCTTGAAATTAACACCTGATTACCGCACAGAAAAAGTCCTGCACGGCCGTGCAGGACTTTTTTTTGTAATTCATCTAAACGCTGAGGTGCTTACCGGGGCGTAGCTGCGCGGGTAAACGCCAGTACATTGATGCTGCTGCTGTTAAAGATGGTCAGACCGGAGGCGGATATATTATACGTTGCCGCCGATTGGAACAGTGTCAAAAACTGTTGTTCGATCGCCATCGTGTCTGGGTCGCAGGAAATGCTTGTCCCGACCAATGGTCCAACGGTTAGCGTATTGCCAACGGCCGTATAGTTTCCACTATAGGTATTGCAGCCACTGCTGCCGTTGACACGGCCGTTGTCGTCGAAGACGGCCGTTATCACCAACCCAGGCGGAACAATCTGGTTCATATTCATGTTTGCCAACGTCCAGTTAACGCCAACCAGCGGCGAACGGGTTGGCGTAGGCGGCACACTGGCCGAAACAACCACCGTTTGTTCGCGGGTTACGGTTTGCCCATTTCCCGACGCCTCCAAACGGTAATTGTAAGTCCCCGCCTGATTCAAGCAGTCCGGGAATGCGCCGCTAAAGGACGCGCCGTCAATGATGCGTGCCCCGTTACGCAGGATGTTGACGTGGCTTGCGCCACCGCTAACGGCCCAGGTAACATTCACGCACTGCCCCGCCGTAATCTGACCAGGGCTGACGACGAAGGAATTGATCGTGGGTGGTTGGGGCGTGGCCGTTGGGATGACAGGCGGCGTGGCGGTTGGCGGTTGAGGCGTCGGCTGCGCTGTCGGCTGGATAATGGTCACATCGCGCTGATCGCGGTTGGTGCCGCCGGGGCCAATGGCTTCAATCGTGTACGGGATGCGGCCAACTCCTGGCGGGCAATCACTGGTCGAACCGCTAATTGGCGCACCATCCCAAACCGGATTGCCGCCGCGCAAAATGCGCACGCTGCTCACATTGCCAGAAACCTGCCAGGTAATGGACACGCACTGCCCGGTGTTAATCTGGCTCGGGTCAACCGTAAAGCGATTAATCGTCGGCGCTCCCGGCAGTTGTTCGACAAAAATGGTGAGTTGGCGGATTTCAAAGGTATTGTCTCGCCTCAGAACGCGCAGTTCGTAGGTCGTTGTCTGCGCCGGGCATTGCACGCTTGTACCTTGCCCCGTTACACCGAAATCAGGCCAATTTGCGCCTTGCGGATAGAAGAATACGGCCTGGATATTGTTGACGCTCCAGGAGAAAGTGACACATTCTCCGGCCCGTATATTGGTGCGATTGACGGTAAAGTTGATGTCTGGCGCAGGCGTTTGCGTGGCGATGGGCGTGGCCGTGGGCGCGCCGACAACCTCGATTCCTACCCAAACACGGTTCCCAAATAGGAGGCCGGTGGGGCCGCGCATAGTCCAGAAGCCCTGATAGATTCCTGGGGCAAGTGGGGAAACCAGGTCAACGGATACGTCGTAGGTTTCACCGGGGGCGACCTGGCCTTGAATTGGCTGGGGCATACCTCCCATGCGCGCGGCAGGCGTGTTGCCATTCACGTAGACAAAGGTGTAGGTGCTGTCCCAGGTGCAGGTACCGCTATTCAGAATGCGCCAACCCTTTTGGAACGGCTGTCCGGGGGCGAATTGAGGCGGATTGGTCATATTTTGGTCGTTGAAATTCAAATCCTGAATGAAGGTCATGCCATCGCGGCAAGCAGGAGCGGGTGGCGGGACGGGTGTGGGCTGCGGGTTCGGGTCTGGCGTGGGGAGCGGCAGTAATTCGTTGGCGTCGAGATCAAGGTAATCGGCGGCTAATTCGGCGAGACGGCCGTTATTCTGCAACGTAATCAACGCCTCATTGAGTTTGCTCTGCAAGGCCGTGGCTCCCGGCGCAATGGCGATGGCGTATCGTTCACGGTTTAGCCCTTGCCCTACCAATTCAATATCATCAAAAGCTTTTACCGCCACTTGAGCCGGTAACAGATCGCCAATGACAATATCCAGTCGGTTTTGACGCAAATCGCGCAGGGCATCACCGGCCTGCAAATAAACAAACAGGTTGCTTTCGCTCATCTTTTCTGTGGCAATCAGATCGTCCTGAATCCAATCGGCAAAAGCGGACCCGCGCTGAACGCCTACGCGCAAATTGACTATTTGCTCAGGAGTGGTGATGGGTTCCATTTGCATCCACTTTTGTGCCAGGATGCCATCTTCACTGACATAGTAAACGTTGGAAAAATCAATAACAGCATCACGGGCGTCGGTGAAAGAAATGGCGGAAATGGCCACATCAATCTGACCCAGCATTAAAGCATCGCCCAGACCATCAAAGGCCATGTCATTGATTTCAACTTCGACGCCTAGAAGGTCGCCAATTTCGTTAATCAGGGCGACATCATAACCGGTTTGTTCGAAATCCTCGGTGTAAAATTCAAACGGCGGATAGTCGAATGAAGCGCCAACGACGAGTTTGCCAGCTTTTTCGACGTCCGTCCACGAGGTATCGCTTGTTTCTGGCGCCGTGGGCGTGGCGGTTGGCGGCACTTCAGCCGTCGGTGCGACTGTGGGCACGGGGTCTGAGCCTGAACAACCTGCTAAAAAGAGGCTGACGGCCGTTAGCCCAACCAAAACAATAAGCCAAAAGGTACTCCTTCGTTTTATCACCATATCTCCTCCAATCATTAGGGTTATGAATTCTTGTCCAGTATTTGACAAGATAAAAACAACCAGATTCATGTAAAATACAGACACAGTAAAAACCCGCAAAAGACAAATCAATTATATGGGTAAACCGACTCGATACAAGAATCGAGAACGCGGCAAGCATTTTACCCAAACGTAATCAGCAAAAATTGCCCCAATGAAGGAATACACCAGCGAGCGGAGCGTATGGCACGGTGCGTTTTCGAGGATTTGTCCACCTTTGTCCACCTTCCGTTGACGGCAGTATTAATGCTGATAGAATTATGTTGTTTAATCAGTTACTATTTTGTGTGCAAATCAAGCACCAACCAATTTTCACAATTTTCGCAACTCATTATTCTTGGATAGTATGCTCTAAAAGGTAAATATCCCTGTCAAGCAGGAGAAAATCAGCCATGAAGACGTTAAGTGATTCTGCACGAAATTATTCCCGTACTCACGCAGAAGGATTCCGAAAGGAGCTTCACGATTTTTTGCGCATTCCCAGTATCAGCACAGATCCGACTCACGCTGCCGATATGCAGCGCGCGGCCGTCTGGTTGGTGGATCACATGCGCGACCTAGGGCTGGATAATGCTCGAGTGATGCCTACCGCAGGCCATCCGGTTGCCTATGGTGAATGGCTTGGCGCAGGCCCGGATAAGCCAACTGTGCTGGTGTATGGCCATTATGATGTGGTTCCGGCCGAAATAGCTGATGGTTGGCTTACCCCGCCTTTTGAGCCGGTAGAAAAAGATGGCAAAATCTATGCTCGCGGCGCGACTGATGATAAAGGGCAACTGTTTATTCATGTCAAAGCCCTCGAATCTTACTTGAAAACAGCCGGGACGGCGCCGGTAAATGTAAAGTTTTTCATAGAAGGTGAAGAAGAAATCTCTTCCCCCAATCTTGTTCCCTTCATTAAAGATCATCTTGATCTCCTTCGGGCTGATGTGTGCATTATCAGCGACACATCGATGCGTACCATAGACGAGCCATCCATCCTCCACAGTCTTCGCGGTATGACTTACCTGGAAATTGAGGTTTTAGGGCCAACCGATGATTTGCACAGCGGCTTGTGGGGCGGCGCAGTCCATAATCCTGCGCTGGCCCTGGTGGAAATTCTCGGCAAGCTCTACAATCCGGACAATACCATCGCGGTGCCTGGTTTTTATGATGATGTTGTGCCATTAACGGCCGAAGAACGCGCCATGATCGCCAAAACCGATCTCACAGAAGAACAATTTAAGCAATCAACAGGGATTCCTGCCCTGTGGGGCGACGCCGATTACAGCATTCGCGAGCGAATTTCTGCCCGTCCCACGCTAGACATTAATGGCTTGTGGAGCGGTTGGGCTGGACCCGGACCCAAAACCATTGTGCCGGCCAAAGCAGGAGCCAAGCTTAGTTCACGCCTTGTGGGCAATCAGGATCCGAACAAGATTTATGAGCACATAAAAACCTATATCGAGTCCATTGCCCCGCCTACTGTGTCGGTATCTGTAAAATTAATCACCACCGGCAAGCCGGCGCTTTTTTCTTTTGATATCCCCGAGATGCAGGCGGCTTCTCGTGCGTATGAGAGAGCGTGGGGTGCAAAACCGCTGTTCACTCGCGGCGGCGGCAGCATCCCTGTTGTGGCTGAAATTGCTGATTTAATGGGCATTCCAGTTGTTATGATGGGCTATGGTCTGGATGACGATGGTTTGCATTCTCCGAATGAGCGCTTTAGCATCGAGATGTTCCACCGTGGTGTTGAAACCGCGATTGTGTATCTTGAAGAATTAGCGCTGCTTGCTCAATAGTGACACATCTTCCGTGAGAATCAATAAACAGGAGAGAATATGACAAAAGGTAACGGAGAAACGGCCGTGAGCGAGAAAAAATCATTCGCTCAAAAAATGTTGGATGGCATTGAACGTGTTGGCAACAAGGTCCCCCACCCAGTGCTCATGTTTTTGTACCTGATCATCATCGTAATGGCGCTTTCCCATATTCTCTATTTACTCGGAGTTAGCGTAACCGAAGACATTGCCGTCCCAGTCGAGGTTCAATCCCAAGGAGCCTATTACACAGACTCCACTGAACCTGGGCAGATCCTGCCCACAGAGCCTTACGATGCCCAATTTGAGATAAAGCAGCAGACCATTGCCATACAAAGCCTCCTTTCTGTTGAAGGCCTGCGCTTCATTTTCACCTCATTTGTGTCCAATTTTGCCAGCTTTAGTGTTGTCGCTGTCATTTTGGTCGCCATGGTTGGTGTGGGCGTGGCCGAAGAATCAGGGCTAATGGGAGCCTTAATACGCAAAACGGTCAAAGTGACCCCGCGCCAACTGATCACCTTCATCCTCATCTTCGTTGGCGTACTCTCGAGTGTGGCCACGGATGCAGGCTATTTGATTTTGATTCCACTCGGCGCAATTGCTTTCCTCAGCCTCGGCCGTCATCCCCTTGCGGGCGTGGCGGCCGCTTTTGGCGGGGTAAGCGCCATCTTTGCCGTCAACATCCTCATTGCTCCGCTGGATGGGATGCTGACAGAAATCACGAACGAAGCTATCAGCCTGGCC
>JAKQCM010000318.1 GCA_029559155.1 Chloroflexota bacterium | reverse complement strand
ACAGCGCAAATAGCGAATTTGGTCACGGCCGTATACTTTTCGAATGAGCAGGTTTGTACCCCCGTTTTGACCATACAGGTCGCAGTCGGGGTTGACACATGCTAAACTTTCTAAGGGAGGTCTGGTTGTATTTCTTTCTTTCATGCGGTAATTCTACCGCTTACTCCAGACCTCCTTCTTTTGGGTTGGTGATAATCTCACCTGACCACCCATTATGCGGCCTATCTGGAAATTTTTTCTTTTGAGATTGGCGAGCATTATTTTATCCCGACAGAATTTATCGAAGGGTATGATGCAGCCAACGGCCGTCTCACCCTCTCCACCTCGCGTAAAACCATCGAAGATCGCACCTGGCATCGTCTGCCCGGCTTCATCGCCATGGGCAAAGCCCGCAAAGAAGACCTGCCCGCCTGATTCCTCTATTGGCGCTGCGGACGGCCGTTTACAAACGGCCGTCCACAGCGGTTTTCTTCCCCTCATCCGCTAAAAATTTACCCATAGCCTTTTCCGGCGCTATGTTACAATGTAAATGATTATTTGCCGTGGACCCTGATGCCCATCATTTTAAGGCTCTTCAGGAATTCAGGGTTAGACGCTCAGTGAAGCGTGATACGTGATCAGAATAGCATCACGCATCACCCATCACGCATCACGCATCACCCATCACGCATCACCCATCACGCATCACCCATCACCCATCACCCATCACCCATCACCCATCACGTCGGACCCCACGAAATCCCAAAGCCCTCATTTTTAATGGTCCCGTTCCACTCAGGAGGTGAAATGAAAACTGCAAAATGGATGTTTGTTTTGACCTTTTTTGTCGCTGTTCTGTTGTTTTCCCGGGGCAGTTTTGCGCTGCCGCCCGCGCAAGAAGGCAGCCAGATAGGGCTGGATGAGGATCAGGCCGCCGCGTATGCCCGGTGGGGCACAGCCGAAGACCCCAATGTATCCAGTTTGTTGCAGACTGGCGCGGACACGGCCGTTACCGCCACGCTCACCGAAGCCCACATCGGTTACGACAAACTCACCGGCCAATACCTCGACGACCCAACCACCATCCGCCACACGGATGGCGGCCTGCCCGCCGCCAAAGCAAACAGCGACATCGACCCCAGCGTCATCCGCTTTGGCGCTCAAAACATTCTCGTTGCGACGCCAGGCCTGGCCGCCGATTTGCGCCAGCAGCTCGCCGCCGCCCCTGCGCCCACTGAATATCTGGCGATGCAGTTCACCTATCCGGTTGACCTGGCGGTGATCGAATCGTTGCAGGCGCAGGGCGTGGTTTTTGGCGACCCGCTGGATAAATTATCCTTTTACGCCAAAATTCCGGCAGAGGCGGTAACGGCCGTTTCCGCCGCCATCGACCAGGGCAAAATCAACTTTGTCGGGCAGGTTCCGGCCGCTTTCCACATCACCGACGGTTTGCAAGCCCGGCTAAACAGCCTCGCTGACCCCGATGCCGGCGTCGCCGTCACCGTGCAGCTTTTTGAGACGCCCACAGACGCCCAACTGGCCGAACTAAACGCCCTGATGACCATCGAACGCCGTTCTGATGCCGCCATGCACCTGATTGAGGGGGTGATTCCGGCTAAAGATGTGGCCGCGCTGGCCGCGAACACGGCCGTGCAGCTCATCCACGAACAAATCCGCTACGAATCCGGTTTGGCCGAAACCCCCGCCGTGCCCGACGCCCCAGCCGAAATCCGCGCCAATCTGGAAGGCAATCTGGCTACCGGCAGCGACATCCTCAAAAGCAGCGGTTTCGACGGTACGGACATCAACGTCATGATCATGGATTCCGGCATTGCCCACCAGGGCAGCGCCTACCATCCCGACCTGCCGCTCAGCCGCATCGTCGATCAATACGCCTGGTTCCCACTACCGGCAAGCACAGACGCGGCGGCCATCGACAGCCACGGCACACACGTCGCCGGCAGCATCGGCGGCAGCGGCGTGCAAAGCGGCGATCTGGCCTGGCAGGGCATCGCCCCGGATGTGAACTTTTTGATCTACCGTCTTTGCTGCAATGTTCCGTTTGGCTACGGCTATTATGACGCCGATTATCAGGCATCCCTGCAGCGTGGCGCAGCCCACAACGGCCACGTTTCCAACAATAGTTGGGGCGGCGGCAATGGCACCTATGCCGTCAGTTCGCAGTTGGCCGATAGAGCTGTGCGCGGCGAATATTCCGGCAACTGGATGAACATGGTCATCATCACCCACAACGATAATCTGCTTTCGCGCAGCCCGGGCACGGCCAAAAACGCCATCACCGTGGGCGCGGTGAAAGACGGCAACTGGCCCAACGTGGATGTGACTACCTGTAACAGCGTTGGCGACCGGGATTGGCCGCCAGGAGAGCGCATCTGTTTTAGCAATTATGGCCCGATTGATGTGGACGGCGACGGCAGCGTACGCGTAAAACCAGATATTATGGCCCCCGGCGTCAAGATCACCTCGCCGGTGGGTTGGTATTTTTATAGCGACAGCCGGTATTACGACGCCTGGAATGGGACGAGCATGGCCGCGCCGCAGGTGACCGGCGGCGTGGCGCAGTTTTTGGACGCTTATCCACAGTACATTGGCTGGCCGGAGGTGGTGAAAGCGGCGTTTATCGCCTCGGCGACGGATGTGGGCGGCGCGGATACGGCTCATTACGGCCGTGGCATGCTCAACACCTTCCACGCCATCTACGACCAGAGCGGCGTCAGCGATGTCACTTTCTGGACCAATTCTTTTGCAGCCACCGGCAACAGCAACGACCATTATTTCACCGTGCCCGCCGGCTTCGATGAGGTTCGCGTCGTTCTTACCTGGGCCGATCCGGTATCCGGTAATTTTGATGATGTGGTAAATGACCTGGATGTGAAGGTCTACGATGGCAGCGGCGTGCAAGTCGGTTCTTCGCAAACCTCCGACGATACGGTCGAATATGTAAAAGTGACCAGCGGCGTGCCCGGTTCCTGGCGTATTCATGTGGAAGCCTTCAGCCTTCTTTCGTCGCAGCCATATGGCCTGGCATCTGTAGCTGTGCTTAAACCGGCCAATTTAACGCCGACGACAACCTTCTCCCCGGCCGTTGGCACGTTTGCCGGTGGCGCTTTTTATCTGTATACCACGCTCAGCAACAGCGGGTTTGCAGCGCCGGGCAGTTATGTGCGTTTACAGGTACCTTCCACCACGGCTTTCACAGTGGAGGGCGCGCGGGTGTATACGGATGACGGCCGTTCCCATTACTACGACGACACGGAATTGATGAACACTGGTGGGGGTATTCTCTGGCACTTAGCCGTTGGTGAGACCATCGCCAATCATGCCCGTGTGGTACGCTGGTTTATTCGCTTCAACGATCCGATTCCAACGACTTGCCCGCAGCCGGTCCAGTATCCGTTTGGTGTGGTGGCCTTTTTCCGCGACGCGGGCACACTGCAAACCGGCGGCAGCGACCCGGCCAATTTTGTTAACCACAACTGTGACCTGTTCGTCCCCTCACTCACCAGATAACCTCAACAAAGGTGCGCTCTGATGGACGGCCGTTACAGCGCACGCTCTCGAGTACACAGGAACAAACAGCGCCTCCACCTCGTTGAATAGGTAGACATATCGCAAGACCCTAAGGGTTTGAAGAAACCCTTAGGGTCTGCATAGAGACAGGAGGACAAGTCATGAAAACTTTACTGGTGGTTTTGGGGAGCATGTTGATGTTGGCGTTTCTGGCGACGTGCGCCCCGGTGAATGGGGCTGTTGACACCCTGCCGGAGCAGGTGCAGGCCATGATGGATCAACAGGAAGGCGCTTATGTGCTGGTGCAATTATCCGGCACGTTGAATGCGGAAACGGAGCGCCAGTTAGGTGAAGCAGGTATTGTGTTGTTCGACCCGGTGGGCGAGTATCAATTTCAGGCGTATGTGCCGGCAACGACCGTTCCCGCCCTCGCCACTCTGCAAGCCAACCACACCATCGTCGCCATAACAGCCATTGACCCGGCGGATAAATTAAAAGGCGCGTTTTCTGAGCCGCAGAAGGCGTATGATGTGGTGGTGCAGTTTTACGCCGCGCCCACGGAAGCGCAAACGGCCGTCTTGGCCGAATCGATGACAGTGACCCGCACGGCCGTAGGCGTGATGAACTTTACCGAAGGCCAGGCCACCGGCGAGCAAGTCAAGCAGTTGGCCGAACTGCCTTTTGTGAAATCTATTGCCGAAGCGGTTGTTTCGACAGGGGGAACTCGTCAGCCGTAAGCGATTAGCCGGAAACGGAACACGGCTGTAACGATATGGCGCGCACTCTTGCGACCAATCTGCAAACACCCAAATGAGTTATCCCCCGGAGAAATGGTTGCTTCACCGGGAGAAATGATTCCGACGTGGGAGAAATGGTTGCTTCACCGGGAGAAATGGTTCCGGCGCGGGAGAAATGGCTGCTTCACCGGGAGAAATGATTCCGACGTGGGAGAAATGGCTGCTTCACCGGGAGAAATGATTCCGACGCGGGAGAAATGGTTGCTTCACCAGGAGAAATGGTTGCTTCGCTGGGATAACTGGCTGCTTCATACTCACCTATTCGACCTCCCGGAGGTTCCTTGTGGTTTAATCCGCTTTCCTTAGCTCGCGTAGTTCTGCGAACAAATCCTTTTCCCGAACCGTTAATTTTTGCGGCAGTTTGATTTCCACCGTCACGTATAAGTTGCCGCGTTTGTCTGGTTGGCGCAAATTGGGCATGCCCAGACCGCCCAGTCGGAATACCTTGCCGTTGGCTGTTTCCGCCGGAATGGTCAGGGTGACGCTTTTGTCGATGGTTCGTACCTCAACCTGGCCGCCGAGAACGGCCGTATACAAATCCACCGGCAGCTTCAACTTCAAATCATCCCCATCACGCTGCAGCGTGGCGTGGGGCAGCATCTCCACCAGCAGGTACAGGTCGCCGGTTGGCCCGCCAGCCTGACCGGTTTCGCCCTGGCCGCTGAGACGGATGCGCGAACCGGTATCGACGCCGCGCGGGATTTTGGCCTGAATGGAACGGCCGTTGTCCCATTGCAAAGTACGCGTCGCGCCATGAAACGCCTCTTCCAACGTCACCTGCACCGTGTGTTCCACGTCGCGGCCGGCCCGTGGCCTGGGCTGCGCCGTCTGCCGGGTGTTAAAGTCGCCAAATCCATAGCCGCCACTTTGTCCCCGTCCTGCGCCGCCAAACAACGTCTCAAAAAAATCGGAAAAGCCGCCGCTGCTGCCGCCGCCAAACATCTGGGCAAATTCTTCCGGACTGACCGTGCGAGTATGTGACTGCCCGCCGCCGGGCTGCGCCGCCCACTGCGACCAGTTAAAATCTTCCGGTCGGCCGCCGGTTCGTTCGTACTGCTGCCACTGCGCGCCAAACTGATCGTACTTTTGGCGTTTGTCGGCGTCGCTCAGCACTTCATACGCCTCGTTGATGGCCTTAAAGCGCTCTTCGGAGCCTTTGTCGCCGGGATTAACGTCCGGATGATATTGCCGCGCCAGCTTTCGGTATGCTTTTTTAATTGTTTTTTCGTCGGCGTTTTTACTCACACCGAGTGTCTGATAATAATCCTGTACTTTCATAAGTCCCTCGGAAAGAGATTTGCGATTTGAGACTGACGACTAAAGCTTTGTTACTCCGCCACCAAAACGCGCGCCGGGCGCAGAAGTTTGTCCTGATAAGTGTAGCCGGTCTCCTCTACGGCAGCCACCATGCCAGCGGCGGCAGGATTGGTTACGACGCCTACAGCTTCATGAAGCTGCGGGTCAAACGGCCGTCCCTCGGCCACAATCGGCTGCACCCCATACTCCGCCAAAGTCACCAGAAACGATTTGCGAATCAACGCCAGACCGGCGTCGTCCTGGCTGTCTTGATGCGCCAGGGCGCGGTCTAAATTATCGGCCAGGGGCAGCATGTCGCGCAGAAGTTTTGTCTGATTTTGCTGCGCTTCTAAAGTATACCGCTGCTCCAGCCGCTTTTTGCTGTTTTCATAATCGGCCGCCAGACGGGCATATTTTTCGCGCCACTCTTCGGCGTTGTCCGCCGACGGCCGTGCGGCGACCGGCGGCTGGGCGAGGGTGGCTGCCTGTTTGTTCAGCGCCGCCAGTTGGCGGTTGGCGGCCGCCAGTTGGTTTTCCAGCCGTTTCAGGTCGGCCTGTTGTTGTTTGGCCGTGGTATACCAGGTCTCGGCCGCTTCGCGCCATTCGGCGGCGCTGGATTGCCATTGAGCGAGTTCCTGGCGCAAACGGCCGTAGTCCCCATTTATCCCGCCCTTGGTTGTTGGCCGTGGTGGGATTTCGGTGATGGGTTGTGGTTGTGAACGGCCGTAACGCCGTCGATACTCATCATAATCGCCAAACATAGTGTCTCCAATGTCAAAAAAGGGCGGGCACAGGCCCGCCCTTTGCTCTGTTATTGCCGGAATTCAGGCCGCAGCCTTACATTTCCTGAAATTCACCCTCGACAACGCCTTCGTCTTGCGGGGAACGGCCGTTGCCGTTACTGGCGCCGTTGGTGTAGCCGCCAGGCTGCGCCTGTTCCTGCGTCTGGTACAACTGCTGGCTGATGGCGTAGCTGGCCTGCTGCAAGCGCTCGCTCTGGCTGCGAATCTGGTTGATGTCGCTGCCTTTCACGGCGGCGCGCAGATCGGCGATCAGGCTGTCGATGTTGCCGCGCTCGGCGGCGGCTAATTTGTCGCCCAATTCTTTCGTGCTCTTTTCCACAGTGTAAATCAGTTGATCAGCCTGGTTGCGGGCTTCGATCAGTTCGCGCTGGCGCTGGTCGTCCGCTTCGTGGGCTTTGGCTTCACTGACCATACGGTCGATTTCCGACTCGTTCAGGTTGGTAGACGCCGTAATGCGAATTTGCTGTTCTCGGCCGGTGGCCTTGTCTTTGGCCGTGACGTGCAGGATGCCGTTGGCGTCGATGTCGAAAGTGACTTCGATTTGCGGCAAGCCGCGCGGAGCCGGGGGCAAGCCGTCTAGCCGGAAGTTGCCCAGCGTTTTGTTGTCTACCGCCATGGGTCGCTCGCCCTGAAGAATGTGGACGTCGACGGCCGTCTGGTTATCTTCGGCAGTGCTAAAAACTTCCGTCTTTTTGGTCGGGATGGTTGTGTTGCGCGGGATCAGCGTGGTCATCACGCCGCCCAGCGTTTCCAGACCCAGGCTTAGGGGCGTCACATCCAGCAGCAGCAAATCCTTCACATCGCCGCCCAGAACGCCGCCTTGCAGCGCCGCGCCCAAAGCCACAACCTCATCCGGGTTAACACTTTTGTTCGGCGCTTTGCCGGTCAACGACTGCACCAATTCCTGAATCATTGGCATCCGCGTAGAACCGCCAACCAGCACCACTTCGTCGATGCGTTTGGCGTCGAGTCCGGCGTCTTTCAATACGTTGTTAAAAGGAACACGGCAGCGGTCAACCAGATCGCTGGTAAGCTGTTCGAATTTGGCCCGCGTCAGGGTCATCTGCAAATGTTTGGGGCCGTTGGCATCGGCCGTGACAAAGGGCAGGTTGAGTTCCGTTTGCATCAGAGAAGACAGCTCGATTTTGGCTTTTTCGGCCGCCTCGCGCAGACGCTGCAAGGCTTGCCGGTCCTGGCTCAGATCAATGCCCTGGTCCATTTTGAACTGCTCGATCATCCACTGGACGATGCGTTCGTCCCAGTCGTCGCCGCCCAAATGGGTGTCGCCATTGGTCGATTGCACCTCGATCACGCCATCGCCTACTTCCAGCACGGACACGTCGAATGTGCCGCCGCCCAGATCGAAAACGAGAATGGTTTCGTCGTGTTTCTTATCCAGCCCATAGGCCAGCGCTGCGGCCGTAGGCTCGTTGATGATGCGCAGCACTTCCAGCCCGGCGATTTTGCCGGCGTCTTTGGTAGCCTGGCGCTGGCTGTCGTTAAAATAGGCGGGCACGGTGATGACTGCCTGGGTGACGGTTTCGCCCAGGTAAGCTTCGGCGTCGCGCTTCAATTTTTGCAGAATCAGCGCCGAGATTTCTTGCGGCGAGTAGGTTTTGTTGACCACCGGAATGGAAACGCGGGCGTCTTGCTGCGGCCCTGCGACCACCTCATAGGGCACCATTTTTTGCGTGCGCTGCGTTTCTTCGGCGTCTATGCGCCGTCCCATGAGGCGTTTGATGGAATAAATGGTGTTTTCCGGGTTGACGACGGCTTGCCGTTTGGCGGTTTGTCCGACGAGTCGTTCCCCTTTTTTCGTGAAGGCCACGACGGAAGGGACGGTGTTACCGCCCTCAGCAGATGCGATTACCAGGGGGTCGCTGCCTTCCATGACGGCGACGACGGAGTTGGTTGTACCTAAGTCGATACCAATAATTTTACTCATGATCATCCTCCAACAATCATCTGAAACAAGTTCAGGTGTTTCGTGTTTATGTATGCTTCTATTGTATGGATGAACGTTAGAAGTAAGTCAGAGAAGTGTAAGACGGCCGTATGAACCGTTTTATCTCTCATTTACGAGCTTGTGGTTTGGGCTTATGGTCGGGGGAAATGGAAAAAGCCAGACGCGATTGTCTGGCTTTTTCAGAGATGAGACAACATGAGCGCAAGCTCAACACCATAAATGAAAATCCGCAGATTTCGCCGATGACGCAGATTTTTTCTCTGCGCCTTTGCGCCTTTGCGCCTTTGCGCCTTTGCGTTAAATTATTTTCGATGGAGAAGAGATGTATAGGAAGCGAGTGAGGGAGTCTCGCTGAGGAAAACAAAGGGTCGAACGGGTTAGGCGGGGACGGGCATGGCGTGGGGCACGGCCGTGCCATTGGCTTCTGACAGTTCGGCCGGCTGCCAGCCCCAACTCTTGAAGTCGCTTAACACGTGGTAGGCTGTCAGGTCCAGTGTGAGCGGCGTAACGGAAGCGAAGCCCAGAGCGATAGCGCCGATGTCGGTGCCTTCTTTGGGGATGCCGGTGGGCATGTCGCCGCCAATCCAGTAATAATTGTCGCCGCGCGGGTCGCGTCTTTTTTCCAGGCGGTCGCGGTAAACTCGCAGCCCCTGCCGGGTCAGGCGCGTGCCTCGGAAACGCTCAGCCGGTATGTCGGGAACATTGACATTGAAGAAAACATCGTTTGGAAACTGGTTTTGGATAACAATTTGTACAACCTGGCAGGTAACGCTGGCCGCCAGACCGTAATTGGGCTGCTGCTGGCTGTTGCGTTGAATGTCCAACGACACAGCCACGCCGGCGATGCCCCAAATGTTGGCTTCTTTAATGGCCGCAACTGTGCCGGAGTAGGAAACATCGTGGCCCAGATTGGCGGCAGAGTTGATGCCGGCAACAACCATATCAATTTTATGCGGCAGCAAACCCATCACAGACATCGCCACGCAATCGGCGGGACTGCCATCGGTGGCCAGGGCGCTGGTACCATCGGCCAAACGGACTTCTTGCACCCGTAACGGCCGTTTGAAATGTTTGGTATGTCCGTGTCCCGACCAGTCATGATCGGGCGCGACAACGCTTACTTCGCCAAATTGGCGCATGACCTGAGCTAAAACCAGCAAGCCGGGGGCCGAAACGCCATCATCGTTCGTAACCAGAATATGTAAAGTCATGGTCTCTCCTGAGAGGCCCTCACCTGAGGGTTCTTATTTTGTCTCTTTTGTGTCTGGTTAGAAGAATAGGGGACAGGTGTTAACGGCCGTTTAAGAACCGGTTATCGTTTGGCTAAGAATTTGTAAGGGTTGTGTAAGGGAAACGGCCGTTTTGATACATTTCTTACGCTTTTCAGGTAACGTATGCCCCAGTTTTACACCTGAAAAGTTGAGGTAAGGTATGAGCAAAGTAATCAATGTCAATCAGGCGGATTTTCAAACGCAAGTGGTAGACCGCTCCCATCAAGAAGCGGTGCTGGTCGATTTTTGGGCGCCCTGGTGTGGCCCGTGCCGCATGTTGGGGCCGGTGTTAGAGCGATTGGCCAACGAGCCAAACAGCGCCTTTACCCTGGCCAAAGTCAACTCCGATAACAATCAACAGTTAGCCATGCAGTACGGCGTGCGCGGCATTCCTAACGTCAAAGCCTTTGTGAATGGCAACCTGGTGGATGAATTTGTCGGCGCGCAGCCGGAACCGATGGTGCGTCAATTCCTGCAGCGTCTGCCCAAAGCCGCCGGGAAAGCGGCCAATCAGCCGCCCGCCAACGGCAATGGGCAGGCTCCGGCCAATGACCCGGCCAGCCGCCTGCAACAAGCGCGCGATCTGCTGCAAAAAGGAGATGGATGCAGCGCGCTGCCCAAGCTGCAATCGTTCCCGACATCGCCGCAGACAGAAGCGGCCAACAAGCTGCTGCCTCTGGCCCAATTCCTGTGCGATGCTTACCAGAGCCGCTTCAACGGATCCGGCGAAATCGACGCGCTTTACCGCCAGGCGGCCGACGCCATCCGGCGGCGTGAGTATTCGACGGCGCTGTATAGTTTGTTAACGGCCGTTCACCACGACAAAACACACCGCGACGGCGCAGCCAAGAAAGTCATGTTGGGGTTGTTTGAACTACTTGGAGAAAGCGACCCCTTAACCCGCGCCTATCGCCAGCAGCTGGCCTCCGCGATTTTCTAGCGCGGGAATGCAAAAGCAAAGACCCCAAGGGTTTTTAAAAACCCTTGGGGTCTTTTAAGTTTAAATGCCCTGGGTCAGGCTGGCGCGGGCGTTTTCCAGGCTTACGTTGTGGCGCTGGCGGTCGAGGAAGAAGCTGGTTTGCGTGTAGCCAGCAGCGGCCAGCAAATCCATCGCCGGTAGAAAGTCTGCGCCCACGCGGCTGGGGTCGTGGGCATCGGAGCCAATCACCACGGGAATGTCGCGGAGGCGCATTTCGGCCAGGATGGTGGGGTTGGGGTTCATTTCGCGGATGCGTTTGTGCAGGCCAGAAGTGTTGAGTTCCATCGCCACGCCCGTGGCGGCGATGCGGTCCAGACTGCGGCGCACATCGTCCAACAGCCGATCCATGTGCCAGGCGCGGGGAAAGACGTTTTTCACCAGGTCGGGGTGGGCGACGGTATCAAACAGCCCGCTTTCGGCCGACTGCGCCAGATGGTCGAAGTAAGTTTGCTGGAAGGCGACAGGATCGCCGTGATCGTAGGCGTCGCGGTAATAATCGAGTTGGGGGTGGATGGAACCGAGGACGTGGTGATAGGGCGCGCGGTTGAGCAGGGATTCTATCCAGGTTTCCATGCCGGGCAGGTAATCGCATTCCAAACCGAGGCGCACATCGACACGGCCGTGCCACGCTTCTCTGGCTCGCGCCACCATGGCCACATACTCGTCAAACTGGTTGATGGACATGCGCACCTGCGGCGACCAGTCCGGCGAGGGGCCGGGATTGTGGCAGGTGATGACGATGCCGGCCAATCCGCGCCGGGCGGCGGCAGCGGCGTATTCTTCCGGCTGGCCGCTGGCATGTTTGCAAAGAGGCGTGTGCATATGCGTGTCGTAGAGGATGGGGCGGGATTGGGTCATGGGTGGTTTCTAAAACGTCCAGCCGGGCGCGCCGAGGAACGGCCGTAAATCTTCATCATGCAG
This sequence comes from Chloroflexota bacterium, assembly GCA_029559155.1. Classification (GTDB taxonomy): domain Bacteria; phylum Chloroflexota; class Anaerolineae; order Promineifilales; family Promineifilaceae; genus Leptovillus. The sequence continues at coordinate 7,544 of JAKQCM010000318.1, read as the reverse complement.
TAGTTCGCGCACACTGTCGGCTAAATCGATCTCTTCGGCCAGAACGGCGTCCTGGTAGCGTTTGGCCCAGCGGTAAATCAGGCCGCCGGCGCGGCGCAGTTCCACCAGCATCAGTTGGGCCAGCGGCCCGGCTTCATCCAAAAAGCCGGATTCGACGTAATCCCGTTCGGTTTGCGCAACGTCGTAAGGCAGGCGGATGATTTCTGATTGCCAGCCGTCATGGGTCCACAGGAAACGGCCGTAACTCGCCCGCGTATCCCGATCAAACGGCGCGCCTACCGAGCCAACGTTGACCACCAGCGAATCATTAAACCGGCGAATAAGCGGCCGGTGGGTGTGGGCCGTGACAAACACGCCCGGCACCGGCGCGATTTGTTGGTACAGCACGTCGTCGCTGGAATCGGCGTAGATGCCGTCTCGATTGTTGCGCATAGACGCATGGACCACGCGAAATTCGCTGCCGTCTGGCGCCGTCCAGCTAAATTGATTGGGCAGCGTCTGCAAAACAGCCAGATGACCATTCAATTGATCATGCGCCCAAAAGGCAAATCGCCACAGTTCATATTCCGGGCCGCTGCGCGGCGCATCTGGCCGGTCGCAGGCGAGTAAATAATCTTCGTGGTTGCCGCGCACGACGCGCCAATCGGCCGTGCGCTGTTTCGCCTGGACAAATTCCAGGCAGTCCAGCGACAGAGGCCCACGGTTGACGATGTCGCCATCAACCACAACGAGGTCTGGCTGCCAGGACTCGATGTCTTGGGTGGCGGTTTGTAAGGCTGGCAAATTGCCATGAATATCTGATAATACGGCTATCTTCATCTTTTAATCCCAAATTGATAATCGGTTAAGTCTATCTTGATCCGGCAGGACGCTCAAGTCATGTTTATCTTTTTCTCCAAATTTTTGCCTGTTTTGATTTATCCCTTGGGCATAACGATTGTTTTGGTTATAGCGGCGATGTTTTTGGGGCGATGGCCGCGGGGGCAGCGAGTGGTGTTGGTAACGGCCGTCATCCTCTTATGGCTCAGCAGCACGCGCATCACCGCTTACACCATCACCCGTTCGCTGGAGCAGCAGTTCCGCCCGCCCGGAGACTGGCCGACCGCAGAGGCGATTGTGGTGTTGGGCAGCGGCGCGCTGCCGCAAATCGCTCCCCGCACATTGGTGGAAGTGAACGAAGCCGGCGACCGCGAGATTTTGGGCGCGTGGCTCTATCACCAGGGCAAAGCGGCTAAGATCGTGGTTTCGGGCGGCACGGTTCCCTGGGTAAATCCGGAAGGCATTCCCAGCGGCGCGGAAAGTATGGCTGCGTTTTTGGGTATGTTAGGCGTGCCGCCGGAAGCGCTGGTGCTGGAAGACCGGTCGCGTAATACCTATGAGAATGCCTCGTTTACCCGCGAGGTGTTGGCGGCGACTGGCGAACAGCGCATTTTGCTGGTGACGTCGGCGACCCACATGCCGCGGTCTGTGCGCTTGTTTGAGGCGCAGGGCTTTGTTGTCATTCCGGCGGCGGCCGATTTTCAGGTGACGGATGCGGATTGGGCGCTCATGTTTGCGCCTGACCTGGCCGTGCAGGCGCTCAATTGGATCCCGGAAGCGCAATATCTGGAGATGACGACGCGGGCGTTAAAGGAGTATGTGGGCTTGGTGGTTTATGGGCTGCAAGGTTGGTTATGAGGCTTTGTAAGCGGCGGCGACGGCCAGGGCGCTTTTGTGCAGGTGTTGGCGTAGTTCGAGGGGGGCGGTGACTTCGACGGCCGTTCCCAAGCCCAACAACTGGCGGCAGGCGTCTTCCATCGAGCCAAACGGTAGATTGATGGTCACCCAGCCGTCTTCGTCGATGGGCGCGGCGGTTAGCAGCGCCACCATGCCTTCGCCTAACAGTTGCACGATGGGCGTGACGCCGGCCGGGGAAACGCGCAGCGTGACCGGGTATTGGGCCATCTGTTTTTCAAATTGCGCGCACCACGTTTTCCAGTAGTCGGGCAGGTGGAAAGTAGACGGCCGTTCAAATGTGCTGTCGCTCAGTTCTGCGTCCTGAATGCGCGAAACGCGAAAAGTGTAGATGGTGCGGTATGCGCCGGCTACCATATACCATACATTCGCCTTGGCGACCAGACCATATGGATCGACCAGCCGTTTCACCCATTGTCCATCGCCGCGCCGGTAGGTCATGCGCAGGCGGCGATCCGTCCATACGGCTTCTTGTGCCAGCGAAAGGTAGGGGGTGGGTTCGGCGGGCTGGAACCAGACGGCCGTGTCCAGCAAAATGCGTTCGCGTACTTTGTCTACGTCCGGGCGAAAGGGGGCGGGGAGAACGGCCGTTAACTTCAACATTGCCGCCTGAGACGCTTTGTCCGCACCCAAATCCGCCAACAATCCGGGAACCGTGAACATAAACAGCGCCCGCACCTCCTTGTCGGTGAAACCGGTCAGATTGGTGCGGTAGCTTTCCAACAAGGAGCAGCCGCCCTGCGGTCCGCGTTCGGCATACACCGGCACGCCGGCGATGCTCAGGGCGTCTAAATCGCGGTAAATGGTGCGCGGCGAGACTTCCAGGCGGTCGGCCAACTCCTGAGCAGTCATCTGGCCGTTGGTTTGCAGCAGCATCAGCAGCGAGATCAGGCGATCGGCGCGCATACCGGCTTAACCCTCCAAAGCGCCAAACACAACCGGCAGCAGTTGTTTCTTGCGTGACACCACATCCACCGCCTCCAAAGTATGGTCGGCCAAACGTGGATAAGGCAGTACCTCTAATTCCGGCAGTTCGTCGGTGATAATCAGGCGGCTGGTGCGCCGCACCACGTCGGTGACCATGAGCATGGCAAATCGGAGGCCGCGAGCATCTTTCAGATCAGTGAGCGCGCCGCGTAAAGCGTCTAAATGTTCGTCCAGTTGGGCAAAATTGGTAACTTCTGCCTGGGAAATGCCAAATTCAATGCCGTCTGTTTCATATAATTTGAAGTCGGCGCTGACAATTTCTTCCGGCGAGCGTGAGGATAGGCCGGCGCCTGCTTCCAGAATTTGACGGCCGTATGTCTCAATCGTTTCCCCTTCCAACATCGACCCGCGCACAAATGCCCAACGCGCCAACCGCGCTGCCGCTTCATGGTCTCGCTCCGTCGTCGTGGGCGATGTGAGAATGAGGGTGTCCGACAACAACCCGGCCAACAACAACCCGGCCAGCGGCGGCGGCGCGCTTAACCCCGCTTCATTGATTCGTTCCGAGACAAGTGTGCTGGTGCTGCCCACCACATCCACCGTAAACCGAATAGGCAGGCGCGTGGTAGGATTCCCCAGGCGATGATGATCCAGAATTTCCAGCAAGTCCGCCTCGTCTAACGCCCCCAGGGCTTGGCCGGTTTCGTTGTGGTCTACCATGATCAGCTTCAACCGGGGGGGCTTGAGGGCTTCGCGTTGGCGAAACACACCGGCATAATTGCCGTGGTCATCGATCACCCAAAATTCGCTTCGCTCTTCGCGCAGAATGCGCGGTAGGGCGTCTTTGATGCGGCTTTTGATAGGGAAGCGGGGCACTTCGGTATCGCAGGCTTCGCTGCACGGCCGATCTAAAAGTTCGGCCAGCCGGATTTCCTCACGGCGTGGGTGCGGCCCCACGGCTTCACTGAGAAATTTGAACAGACTCAACACCGTAACCAGGCCAAAGGGTTTGCCATCGTCGGTGACGACGGGGGCGGTTCCGCCGGTGCGGTTGGCGATGGCCCAGGCTTCACGCAGAGGGCGCTCTGGGGTGGTGGTGTTCAGGCGGTGGCAAATGGATTCAAATCTGGGGGATGCATCTGGGAGCAGGGTGGGCGGGTCGAGCTGCCGCCGTTTGAGTACCCAGATGGTTTGGGGGTTCAGTTGACCGGCGCGGGCGGCAACGATTTTTTCGCCGTCTTTGTCTTGCAGCAGCCAGGCATACCCCATTGCCGAGGCGATGGCGTCGGTGTCCGGGTTGAGATGGCCGATGACAAATATTTTATCGCTTGTGTTGGGCATAGCGGGTTTCCTCTTTAATTTTGATTGTAAACCGTTGGCCTTATTTTTAACGCTTTCGGGTGGGTTTGTCCATGATCGCATGGGGAAACGGCCGTTCCCCACCGTCCAGCTGAATTAAACCACAAATGCCCCCTCTTAACCTTTCGCGTCACAGCCAAACACTCATTTGACAACTGGCATGTCCCGATCTATACTCTTCTTTGTACCCCCCCCCCACAGGGGGGTGGGGTCTAGCGAGGTAAACCGTTATGGACGACACGACAAAAAAAGCAGTGACGCAGCGTCTGGCCAGCGCGGCCGGGCATATCAAAGGCATCGAGCGCATGGTTAACGACGATGTGTACTGCATCGACATCATCCAGCAGATTCAGGCCGTGCAGGCTGCGCTGTCCAAAGTCAACACGCTGATGTTGGATAACCACCTGCATACCTGCGTTACCTCGGCCATTCGCGGCGACGATCCTGCCGAGCGGGAGCGAATGCTGCAAGAAATCACCAACGTTTTTGAAGTGACAGGCAAGAAATAATTTCATACTCACACAAGGAGAATTCCCATGGAAAGCAAAACATTTACCGTCCCCAACATTAGCTGTGGCCACTGCACCCACACCATCGAATCAGAAGTGAGCGAACTGGCCGGCGTGAAAAGCGTCAAAGCGGAACAAGCCAGCAAGCAAGTAACCGTGCAGTGGGACGCTCCGGCGTCCTGGAGCCAGATTCAAGCGCTGCTCCAAGAGATCAACTACCCGCCCGAAGGTTTAATTCAGATTAATTAGCGGTAGAAAAGGTTGGCCGGCAGGGCAGCGCTTTGCCTGCCTGCCGGCCAACCTTTTTTACGCACCGAGGACCTATGTCCGAACAAAAGCAACTTACTTTGCCCGTTGTGGGCATGACTTGCGCCAACTGTGTGGCGACGGTTGAGCGCAGCGCGAAGAAGGTGGAAGGCGTCGCCGGGGCGACGGTGAACTATGCCAGCGAAAAGGTGACGTTTACCTATGATCCGGCGCTGGTGAAGCCGCAGGAAGTGACGGCGCAGGTGATTGCGCGCATCGAGAAGGCGGGGTACGAAGTGCCCACGGCCGTTACCGAACTCTCCCTCCTCGGCATGACCTGCACCAACTGCGCCAACACCATCGAGCGCCGCCTGAATAAAGTAGATGGCGTGCTCTCCGCCGAAGTCAATTATGCCAACGAAAAAGCCGTGGTGCGCTACGCGCCGGGCGCGGTGACGCGGGGCGATCTGGTTACGGCCGTGCGCCAGGCCGGTTATGATGTGGTTTCCACAAGCGACGAGGCCGCTTCCGGCGACAATCTCGAAGACGCTGAAGCCGCCGCCCGCGAAGCCGAAGTCAAACACCAGGAGCGCCGCCTCATCGTCGGCCTCATCTTCTCTGTGCCCCTGTTTTTGCTGAGCATGAGCCGCGATTTTGGACTGCTGGGCGATTGGTCGCACGCCAACTGGGTCAACTGGCTCTTTTTTGCCCTGGCGACGCCGGTGCAGTTCTACGTGGGCTGGGATTATTACGTGGGCGCTTACAAAAGCCTGCGCAACCGCAGCGCCAACATGGACGTGCTGGTGGCGATGGGGTCATCGGTGGCCTATTTTTACAGCATCGCCGTGCTCATCGCCCTGACATTGGGCAGCATGACCCTTGGTCACCACGTTTACTTTGAAACTTCCGCGATGATCATTACGCTCATCGTTTTAGGCAAGCTGATGGAAGCGCGCGCCAAAGGGCGTACCAGCGAAGCCATCAAGAAGCTCATCGGCCTGCAGGCCAAAACCGCCCGTGTCGTGCGCGATGATCAGGAACTGGACATCCCCATCGCCGAGGTGATGCAGGGTGATCTGGTGATTGTGCGACCGGGTGAGAAGGTGCCGGTGGATGGCGTGGTGGTCGACGGCCGTTCCACCCTCGACGAAAGCATGATTACCGGCGAAAGTTTGCCGGTGGAAAAAACCGTCGGCGACGCCGTGATTGGCGCGACCATCAACAAGCAGGGCTTGTTGAAGTTTGAAGCCACGAAGGTGGGCAAAGAGACGGCTCTGGCCCAGATCATCAAGCTGGTGGAGCAGGCGCAGGGGTCCAAAGCGCCCATCCAGCGCGTGGTGGACCAGGTAGCGGCTTACTTTGTGCCCTTTGTGATTGGCGCGGCCGTGTTGACGTTCATCATCTGGTATGTGGTGACGGGGGATTTTGTGGCGGCGTTGATTCGGTTAACGGCCGTTCTCGTCATCGCCTGCCCCTGTGCCATGGGGTTGGCTACCCCCACCTCTATCATGGTGGGCGTGGGCAAAGGGGCCGAGCACGGCATCCTCTTCAAGAACAGCGCCGCCCTGGAACAGGTCCACAAGCTGAACGCCATCGTGCTGGACAAAACCGGCACGATTACGCGCGGCCAACCCTCGGTGACAGACGTGTTGATTTCGGATTTCGGATTTCGGATTTCGGAGGAGATGTCTGCCAATCCACAATCCGCAATCCGCAATCCGCAATCCGCAATCTTGCGTCTGGCGGCGTCCGCCGAGCGCGGTTCGGAGCATCCGTTGGGCGAGGCGATTGTGCGCGCGGCCAACGAGCAGGGACTGGCGCTCAGCCAACCAACCGGTTTTGAAGGCATTGCCGGGTTTGGGATTCGGGCGCAAGTAGACGGCCGTTCCATCCTCCTGGGCAATCTGCGTCTCATGCAGCAGCAGGCCATCACCCTCAACGGCCTGGAAGCCAAAGCCCAAACCTTGCAAGCCGAAGCCAAAACCGCCATGTGGCTGGCCGTCGATGGGCAGGCCAGCGCCGTCATCGGCGTGGCCGACACCATCAAGGACGGCTCCAAAGAAGCGGTCCAGGCCATGCACAATTTGGGCCTGACGGTCGTTATGATGACCGGCGACAACGAGGCCACCGCCCAGGCCATCGCCGGCGAAGTGGGCATCGACCGGGTCTTTGCCGAGGTGCTGCCCGGCGACAAAGCCACCTACGTGAAGAAGCTGCAAGACGAAGGCTTCGTCGTGGGCATGGTGGGCGACGGCATCAACGACGCTCCGGCGCTGGCGCAGGCCAACGTGGGCCTGGCCATTGGCACAGGCACGGACGTGGCCATGGAAACGGCCGATGTGACCCTCATGCGCGGCGATTTGCGCAGCGTGCCGCAGGCGATCAAACTGTCTAAAGCCACCATGCGCAACATCAAAGAAAACCTCGTTTGGGCGTTTGGCTACAATACCGCCCTCATCCCCATCGCCGCCGGGATTCTGGCCCCGTTTGATTGGGCGCCGGACTTCTTGCGCCAGCTTCACCCCATCCTGGCTGCCGGCGCGATGGCCTTTTCCAGCATCAGCGTGGTCAGTAACTCCTTGCGGTTACGGCGGGTAAAGTTGTAGCGGCTCATTCTTTGCTGCGGAACCGTTCCTACGCGGTGATGAGCCGTTCCTACGCGGTGATGAGCCGTTCCTACGCGGTGATGAGCCGTTCCTACGCGGTGAGGAACCGTTCCTACACGGTGATGAGCCGTTCCTACGCGGTGATGAGCCGTTCCTACGCGGT
>JAKQCM010000316.1 GCA_029559155.1 Chloroflexota bacterium | reverse complement strand
ATTGTACACTTTCATGGCCTACGAGGCAACCTGTATGGCGGGGAGTGGGAAACGGCCGTTTCCCCTCTTCTCTGGAAACGCTGCCCCAACCTCCGGCAACGTTTTGCCCGGTCTGCCAACTACCCGAACCCGGCACACGGCAACAAAAAAGCTGACACCGCGCCCCCAAACCTGGGGCGCAGTGCCAGCCTACTCTACAAACAATCCTCTGCCTTGGTGGGCAGCCTATCGTCTGTCCCGTCTGCTGAGACGGAAACAATTTAGCATGGAGGACGGCTCATGTCAACCACCGGCAACGATAACTCACAAACGTCACATCTTAGGGTCACTTAAACACCTTCTCCAAATCCCGGTCCACGGTAAGCAGGATCACCCGCTCGCCGGTGCGGCTGCTCATATCAGTATGCAGGCTGATCAGCGACGCGCCGGCAACCTGCTGCACCATCTCTTCCAGCAACGGCCGTGAGCTTTCAAAAAGAAGGCGGCGGGTTTCCTTGATGAGGGAACGGCCGTCTTTCGTTTCCGCCAATTTCAGCTCCGCCGGCGTCAGCACCCCTTGCAACCGCACCAGGATCATATCCTTAATAAAGTAAGTGCGCGCATCCACCGGACCGCGCCCCAAATACTCCTTTTCAAAGCGGATAATGGCCTGGGTAAATTCCGCCTCCGCCTGCCCGCGCGTCAGTTTGCTCTTGGTCATCCGGGTTATCCTCGTTGCTGTTTAGGCCAAAGTGTAAGCCCATTCCCGGCAATGTCAAGCCACGTCCCTGGGCCAACTGCTGCTATAATGGCAGCAGCGGCCCGGAGCGCCGCATCCATTTCCAAATTCAAACCCGTGAGTTGACCCATGACCTTACCCACAGACCCGACCCTGGCCCCCTTTTTTAATCCCCAAGGCATTGTGCTGTTCGGCGCATCGTCTAACCCCACCAAGCTGGGCTTTGGCCTGGCGCGGAACCTGGTGCAAAGCGGCTATCCCGGCGCGATTCATTTCGTTCACCCGCGCGGTGGCACGCTGTTAGAACGACCGGTGTATCAAGATTTAACGGCCGTGCCCGATCCCGTTGATCTGGCCGTCTTGCTGCTGCCCGCCGAACTGGCTCCTGAGACGTTGGCCGCCTGCGGCCAGCGCGGCATTCGCGCCGCCATCATCGCCTCCGGCGGCTTCCGCGAAACCAATGAAGCGGGCGCGCGCCTGGAGCAAGCCTGCCTGGACATTGCCCGGCCGTACGGCATGCGCCTCATTGGGCCGAATTGCATCGGCCTGGTGAACACCCACCTGCCCCTGGATACAACCTTTCTGCCGCCGCCCGGCCCCACGCCCGGCGACGTCGCCTTTGTCAGCCACTCCGGCGCCATTTGCGCAGCGGTGATCGACTGGGCGCGCGGGCAAGGCTTTGGCCTGTCGCAGTTGGTCAGCCTGGGCAATCAGGCCGACGTGACCGAAACCGACGTGCTGGCCCCCATTGCCGCCGACCCGCACACGCGGGTGATTACACTGTACCTGGAGGGGATTGGCAACGGCCGTCGCTTTGTGCAGCAAACCGCGCAGGTGTCTCGTACTAAACCGGTCATCGCGCTCAAGGTGGGACGCTACGCCGCCGGGCGCAAAGCCGCCGCCTCCCACACCGGCGCCCTGGCCGGCAGCGAATCGGCCTTCGACGCCGCCTTCCGCCGTGCCGGCGTCATCCGCGCCGACAGCAGCGAAGAGCAGTTCGATTGGGCGCGGGCGCTGGCCTGGTGTCCGCTGCCGGCCGGGCCAAACGTCGCCGTGCTCACCAACGCTGGCGGCCCCGGCGTCACCGCCGCCGACGCCCTGGAAGCGCAAGGGCTTAAGCTGGCCGCCCTGGCCGAGGCAACCATCGACCAACTGCAAGCTATCCTGCCACCCTTCGCCAGCCTGCACAACCCCGTGGACATGCTGGCCAGCGCCTCACCGGAGCAGTACGCCCAATCACTCCACATCTTGCTGGCCGATCCCGGCGTAGACAGCGTGCTCATCGTGCTGCCGCCGCCGCCGATGTACGCCACCGGCGGCGTGGCCCGAGCGCTCATCCCCATCATTTACGCCAGCCACAAGCCGGTGGTCGTGGCGGTGATGGGCGAGCGGCTCATTCAGGAAGCCGTGGAACATTTTCGGGCAGCGCGGGTGCCGGAGTATCGCTTTCCGGAACGCGCGGCCAGCGCTTTGGCGGTGTTGGCGCGTCGGGCTGAATTTTTGGCGCGCCCAGTTCAGCCGCCGGTCATTTATGATGGCGTTCGGCCAGATATTGTGCGCGCCATTTTGGACCGCCAACCGCAAGATAACCCCGCCGGACTGCCCAGCGAAGCCTTTGGCGAAATGCTGGCGGCTTACGGCGTTCGGGTTCCGCGGCTGGCGCTGGCCGAATCAAAGGAAACGGCCGTGCAGTTGGCTAACGACATGGGTTACCCGGTCGCGCTCAAAATCGCAGCGGCGGATATTTTGCATAAGTCGGATATTGGCGGGGTGCTGCTAAACGTGGCAACGCCGGAAGCAGTAAGCGAGGGGTTTATCACACTGGTAGAGAAGGCCAGGGCGGCGCAGGCAACGGCCGTTATCCAAGGTATTCATATCCAGCCCATGATTCCACAGGGACAAGAGGTCATCGTGGGGGCCGTGCAAGACCCACAGTTTGGTCCGGTGGTGATGTTCGGCTCAGGTGGGGTGGAAGTGGAAGGATTACGCGATGTGGCCTTTGCCCTGGCCCCGCTCACACCCGATGATGTGGATTATATGCTGGTGACCACCTGGGCGGGGCGCAAACTGGCCGGGTATCGGAATATTGCGCCTGGGGATGAAACGGCCGTGCGCGAAACGCTTTTCCGGTTAGCCCAACTCGTCAGCGACTTCCCCGAACTGACGGAGATCGAGATCAATCCACTGCGCGTTCTTACAGGCAGCCAGGGAGTCTATGCCATTGATGTTCGGGGGGTACTGGGTTAAGTAGACCCTAGGGGTTTACTTCGACAAAATCGGTAGCCACCCAGCCTTCATTGCCGGCCAGCGTGCGCACAAAAATCCAGGTGTATTCATCGGCTTGCGCTTCACCGGGTAAGACAATGAGCTGTGTGCCTTCCAGCAACCATTCCACATCCGGGGCGGTGGTAGAGGGTTCAGAGCGCAGATACACACCGACCGGGCTGGTGACAACGGCCGTTTGCGGCGCAGGTTCCGGCGTGTTGGTAGGCGTGGCGGCAGGCGGTTGGGTTGAAGTTGGCAAGACTGTAACCTGAGAAGTGGGGAACGGCACAGGGGTAACTGTGGCTGTGGCTAAAACAGTGGTGGGAACGGCCGTGGCCGAAATCCCTGTTTCTGTCGCCGACGTTGTCGGCGATAATGTCGGCGCAAATGCCGGTTCAACCATCACCTCTCCATCGCTGGGGACAATGGCATACACGGCAAAAAAGATCAGGCCAACAAGCAAGGCAACAACAGCCCAGATGAAATCAGCCTGCATGGATTGGCGCGCTTCCAACTGCCCAAACCCATACGACTCCTTGCCAAATCGGGAACGAGCCGACAGCGCGCGAATCAGAAAATAAGCCGCACCAAGAAGACTTATAGCTCCCAATAACGGGAGAATGAGACCAAAAACAACCTGCACAGCAACTCCTTCACGTTAAGCACTGAGCCTACTTTAGCCAAGCCTGTTTACTTTGGCAAGTTTCCTGCCTGCTTTCTACCCATTTTCTTCTAAATCCGACGCCTTAAGCGCGACCTTCACCTCTTGCCACAAGATTTCAATCGCCGCCAAATCCATCTGCGTGAGATCCAGTTTCCGCGCCGCAGCCAGCTGCTCTACTGCCTGAAAACGGCGGGTAAAGCGCAAATTGGCCTCCCGCAGGGCGCTTTCCGCATCAACATCCAGCCAGCGCGCCAGATTTACCAGCACAAACAAGATGTCGCCCAATTCAGCCAAACGCTCTGCCGGGGTGTTAGCGGCCTGTAATTCGGCTGTTTCCTCGCGAAGTTTATCGTAGACCCCGGCGATATTGGGCCAATCGAAACCAACTTTTGCAACCTTGTGCTGTATTTTCTGCGACCGGGCGAGGGCCGGCAAGGTGAGCGGGATATGATCCAGAATCGAATCGAGTTGTCGCCCTTTTTCGTCCTGTTTGATTTTTTCCCAGTTATGCAGAACGGCCGCCGTATCTGCCGCCTCCCAATCACCCCAAACGTGGGGATGTCGGCGCTTCAATTTGGCCTCAATCCCGGCAATCACGTCGCTTAGGCGAAAGATTTCTTCTTCAGAAGCCATTTGGGTTTGCATGACCAAGTGGTAAAACATATCGCCAAGTTCTTCGCGCAGGCCGTCATCATCGAAGGTATCCAGCGCTTCTAACACTTCGCCGGCCTCTTCGAGAAAATCGGCGCGCATGCTTTGCGGCGTTTGTTCGCGGTCCCAGGGGCAGCCGTCCGGGCTGCGCAGGATGGCGACGGTTTCAGCCAGGGCGGGCAAGGAGGCTTTGTAGGGCAGGGCAGGCACATAAAGACTGGTAAGATGGCTGGTCTGCTCGCTGTGGTCGATGGCATATAGGGGAAGCTGCTCGACAGATTGCCCGTCTAATCCGGCGGCGTGAATCAGGTAGACGGGGTGTTCTTCGGGGTAAACGGCCGTCAGCACCAACTTCAAATCACTGGCCACCAACCGGCTGTATACCTGCCCTAACAGCAGCGGTACATCCGGGTTCAGGGGCGGGTAGTGAAAAGCCAGCATCTCCACGGCGTCGAACAATTGCAGCCCATCCAGGCCATCATACCCAACGGCCGTCAGCATCGGCTCGATGAAGCTAATCCCTGGCACAATGCGCACGGGAACGCCAGCTTCTAACGCGGCCGTTTCCAGGGCTGTTACCGTCGATTCACCCACATGCGGATGGCCGGGCACGGCATAAACCACCGGTCCAGTCTGGGCCAGACGCAGGAGTTCGGCCACAATTTGGGCATAAACTGACTCGAAGTTAACGGCCGTTTCATAGATGCCATCAAAACTGACCAGCGTCACGTTCTCCGGCAAATCGGCTACCGCCGGATGACGTTTGGTTCGCAGGTGAACTGTGCCCGCTTCCGTTAATATTTGCCAGGCCTCACGGGTCAGGAAACGGCCGTCGCCCGGCCCTAAGCCTACAACTGTAATGCCCATCATACGCAACCTGCCACCTTCATCATCATTTCCAAAGCAAAAAGGCGAGTTCTAAAACTCGCCTGATTATTGTCTGATAAACCTGCAATTTACAACATGCCGCCACAAAGCAAGCAGTCGCCTATCACCGGCAGCCTAACGCTTGGTATAGGTCGGCGCCTTGCGGGCACGCTTCAGACCTGGCTTCTTACGTTCCTTAATGCGAGCATCCCGTGTCAGATGACCGCCAGAACGCAGCACGCCGCGTAAGTTTTCATCATATTTTACCAGAGCACGCGCCAAACCCAGACGCACGGCGCTGGTTTGCCCGGTAATGCCGCCGCCTTCGATATGGACGGTCACATCCATTTTGCCCAGCAAATCAGTCGCCGCTAACGGCCCGCTGAGGATTTGATGGTCCCCAAAGCGCGGGAAGTATTCTTTGACATCTTTGCCGTTCACCGTGAAGTCCCCTACGCTGTCTGCGCCGGGATAAATGCGCACACGCGCAGAAGAACGCTTACGACGGCCAATTCCCTCGATGTATTGTCTGTCTGCCATAAATCTCTCCTAAAACTCCATCGGGACGGGCTGCTGCGCTTGATGCGGATGTTCCGGCCCTGCGTACACTTTCAACTTCTTAATCATCTGTCGCCCCAGCTTGTTCTTGGGCAGCATCCCTTTGATTGCCAGCTCGACCGGGCGGGTTGGATGACGATCCAACTGCTCTTTGAGTGTTGCCTCGCGCAAGCCGCCAGGATAACCGGAGTGGCGATAGTACATTTTCTGGTCCATGCGCCGTCCTGTCACCTTGATTTTATCGGCATTGATGACAACGACAAAATCGCCGGCATCAACCGAGGGGCTGTAAATGGGTTTGTGCTTACCGCGCAAAACTGCGGCCACCTGAGAGGCCAAACGACCCAGCGTCTGACCTTCCGCATCTACCACGTACCAACTGCGTTCAATATCAGCCGGTTTTGTTACGTATGTTTTCATCCTGTTCTTCTCCGTACGTTACAGATACCAGGTAAAGGCCATGCGCCGGAGCGGCCATGCCCGACCGGTTACGATCAGCGGCGTTCAGCGCTGCCTCAAACTCTGCAATCGACCAACGGCCGTCACCCACAGCCTTCATACTGCCCACCAAACTGCGCACCATTCGGTAGAGAAAGGCGTTGGCCTCAATAAAAAAGACCAACAAATCCTCACTCTGCTGCCAATGAGCGGCAAAAACCTCGCGTACCGTGTTGTCGCCTTGCGGCGGCAGGCCAAAGGTTGCAAAATCATGCATCCCCAGCAAACAACTGGCCGCCTGATCCATCAACGCCACATCCAGAGGCTGGCTTACGTGCCAGCTTCGGTGGCGGCGTAATGGACTGCGAACGGCCGTGTTGTAAATGTGATACGCATAAGCCCGTCGTTGGGCATTAAAGCGCGGGTGAAACGTCGTCGTCGTTTCGTCTAACTGTAAAATTACAATATCGGCCGGTAAATTAGCATTTAGAGCGCGCTGCAAATTTTCTACTTGATGACGCCACTCAATGTCAAAACTAATCACCTGGCCTGTGGCATGAACACCACTGTCTGTCCGCCCGGCGCCCGTTACCGTAACCGGGTCATGAACAATCTGGCCTAATGCTTGCTCTATCGCCCCTTGAATCGTTGGTTGATGGGCTACCTGGCGTTGAAAGCCAAAATAGGCTGTGCCATCATACTCGATTCGCGCGCGATAACGAGCCAAACATTACTCCTCGTCCACCAACATCAACACAGCCATGTCCGCATTGTCCCCAGGACGTTTGCCAACCTTGACCATGCGCGTATACCCACCCGGACGCGTCTGATAACGCGGGGCGATTTCTTCAAACAGTTTCTTAACCACGTCTACTTCTTCCGTCACGCCTTCTTCATCAGTAAACGTGCGCGTCTTGGGCAAACGAGCCGCCGCCAAACGGCGTGCATGAACCGTCGCCGCCGGGTTGGCGCTGCCTTTATCCAGGCCACGTTTTGCCAGCGTAATCATTTTTTCCGCTGCCGGGCGTATGGTGCGGGCTTTAGCTTCTGTGGTCAACAGTTGTTCGTAACAGATCAGATCTGCCACCAAATTCTGGCGCAACGCTTTGCGGTGTGCAGAACTGCGATTCAGTTTACGACCATGTACTCGATGTCGCATTGCTCTTACCTCTTACAGTCTGGAAACCGAGTCTGGTTTTCAGGCTCGGTTTCCAGGCGATTGTTTTTATTTAGAATGAGTCGAGCAGGGTTTAAGCCCCGCGTCCTTCATCCTCATCTGCGAGAAAACCTTTGGCCTGAAGCTGTTGTTTCAACTCATCCAGCGATTTTTCACCAAAATTCCGGATGGCCAGCATCGTTTCCTCACCACGTTCCAACATATCCAGCATTTCACCAACCTTGGTGATGCCTGTCCGCTTCAGCGAGTTGAAGACGCGCACGCTCAAATCAAGCTGCTCGATTGGCGTATCATAAATCTCGTTCGGGATAGCGCCTTCTTCTTCCTCTTCATCATCCACAGGCAGGAAAGTTTCTTCACTAACGCCGGCAATGGGACGCAGATATTGCATCAGAATCTGAGCTGACTGAGCCAGCGCTTCTTCTGGTTTGATGCTGCCGTCCGTCCAAATTTCCATCACCACCCGATCATAATCGGCGACCTGACCCACGCGGGTATTGTCAACTTCATACCCAACACGGCTGATGGGGCTGAAAATAGCATCCACGGGCAATTCACCGATCGGCAGGCGGCTGCGATCTTCGGCCGGGGAGTAACCACGACCGGTCTCAACCGTCATTTCGATTTCCAGGAACGCATCGTCAGAATCGACAGTAAACAGATACAAATCCGGGTTGATAATTTCTACTTCCGGGGGAACCTGTAAGTCGGCTGCCGTGACAACGCCTGCGCCATGGACCTCTAACCGCAAACGTGAAGTGTCGGTGTTGTGTAATTTGAGACGGAGCTTTTTAATGTGCAGAATGAGTTGCATCATGTCCTCACGAACGTGAGGAATGGCCGAAAACTCATGAGGCACATCGGTAACACGAATGGATGTGATGGCTGCTCCGGGTAAGGAAGCCAACAGGACACGGCGTAAAGAATTGCCAACTGTGGTTCCATAACCGCGTTCCAGCGGACCAATCACAAACCGCCCATAGTTTTGTGACATGGCGGTACTTTCTATCTTAGGTAAAATCAAGTTGCTAATACTCAACGATATACCTCCCTTCCCTAACAAGTTAAACCCTACTGGCCTCACAAATTTTAGCGGGAGTAGTATTCAACAATTAACTGCTCGTTTAAGGAGACGTCAATGTCTTCTCTCACAGGCAAACTCAGGATTTTACCCGATAGGCTGCCGGTATCAAGCGATAACCAGCGCGGTACCTGACGGTCATCAATATTTTGGCGCAGATCTTTGAAGTAAGTGCGCCGGCTACTTTCGGGCCGAATGGAGATCAGATCGCCTTCAGAAACGAGGGCAGATGGGATGTTGGTTTTACGGCCGTTTAACATGATATGCCCATGCGCTACCAACTGCCGCGCCTGTGGACGCGAAGCAGCCATACCCAGACGGTATACCACATTATCCAACCGGCTTTCCAGCAAGATCAACAAGTTTGAACCAGTCAAACCAGAACGACGCTCAGCACGATTAAAATAAATGCTAAACTGATGTTCCATAAGCCCATAAATACGCCGAGCCTTTTGTTTCTCGCGCAGCTGCAACAAATAATCAGACGCGCGCCCACGACGGAACTGGCCTTCACGCCCATGCTGCCCAGGCGGATACGAACGCCGTTCAAAAGAACACTTCGGAGTCAGACAACGCGACCCCTTCAAAAACAGCTTTTCGCCTTCACGACGACAAAGCTTGCATACAGGTCCTGTATACTTTGCCAACTTATACCTCCAAATAATATAGATTTAGAGAGGTTTACAGGTGTGGCAACCTTTCATCCCTCTCAAATGAATCTGGTCGTCGGCCAGATGGTTCTTCTCAACGAATAACTTACTAACCGACGCCAGACGAGTAAATAATCTCAGACGCGCCGCTTCTTGGGCGGACGACAGCCATTGTGCGGCACCGGCGTAATATCGCGGATCGCGGTAACGCGAATCCCAGATGTTTGTAACGCCCGAATCGCCGATTCACGACCCGGTCCCGGTCCTTTTACAATTACTTCCATCTCTTGCATGCCATGATCTTGAGCCACTTTAGCGGCATTCTTGCTGGCTAAACCAGCGGCATAGGGCGTGCTCTTACGCGAACCCTTGAAGCCGGAACTGCCGGCGCTTGCCCAGGCCACAGTGTTGCCTTTGGCATCCGTGATCGTGACAATGGTGTTGTTAAAAGTTGCGTGAATATGGGCCTGCCCTTGCGGCACCATCTTCTTAATTTTCTTACGTACTTGGGTTGTTCTTCTGCGTCCCATAATTTCTCCCGTCAACAGTATTTGCTGTCAGTGGTGCAATTAACCACCACACACAAACACACCACAACAATTACTTGCCCTTACGACGACCACGACCGGCCACTGTCTTCTTCGGACCTTTGCGTGTGCGCGCGTTTGTCTTGGTACGCTGCCCATGAACCGGCAAATGACGGCGATGACGCAGCCCACGATAACACCCGATCTCAGTTAACCGTTTGATGTTCATGGCCACTTCGCGGCGCAAGTCACCCTCTACGGTATAGTTTTCATCAATAACCTGCCGCAAACGGCCAACCTCAGCCTCGGAAAGATCTTGCACACGTGTGTTTGGATCAATATTGGCCGATGCCAAAATGTTCTGGCTGGCATTTTTACCGATGCCATAAATGTAGGTCAGGCTAATTTCTACCCGCTTGTTACGGGGAACGTCTACACCAGCAATACGTGCCATAATTCCTCCAGCTTACCCTTGCCGTTGCTTGTGATTCGGATCAACACAGATCACACGCACAATGCCTTTGCGCTTAATAATTTTGCATTTCGGACAACGACGTTTTACAGACGCTGATACTTTCATGATTCTTTACTTACCTCTCATTGTGTGAGCCGCAGCTACACAATGAATCAACTCCACATATGTTTAACTATTTTGCCACAACCTCTAACAATTGTTGAAAAACTTTATCAATGTCTTGTTCGCCGTTTACCTGGACCAAAAGACCTTTATCCTGGTAATAATCGAGCAAAGGCTGTGTTTGTTCCGCATATACCTTCATTCGGGTGCGGATTGTTTCTTCGTTGTCATCAGAACGGCCTTCGATTTCAGCTCGTTTAAGCAGTCGCTTCACGAGTTCATCCTGGCTCACATGGATGTATGGCACCACTTTGATGGTACTGTGAAATTCTGCCAATAGTTCTTCTAAGGCTTCAGCCTGGTTCGTGTTCCTTGGGAACCCATCTAAGATGACGCCTTGAGCGCAATCCGGTTGGATCAGTCGGGCGCGAACCATTGCCACAGTCACATTATCTGGAACCAATTGTCCTTTATCGATGTACGTTCTGGCAAGTTTACCTAGTTCTGTTTCGTGCTTCTGATTGTATCGAAACAGGTCTCCTGTTGCTACTTGTGGCAGGCCTAGTTTGTTTTCCAATTTCTTGGCCTGGGTCCCTTTTCCGGCCCCAGGAGCTCCCATCAAGACCACGTAGGTAGCCATCGCTAGATAAATCCCTCATAGTTGCGCATGAGTAGTTGGGCTTCCAACTGGCGCATGGTGTCGATAACGACGCCAACAATAATGATTAAACCCGAGCCGCTAACGACAACGACACTTTGCTCAATGCCAGGCAATCCCAAGATGGCGCCAATAGCCTGCATAATGCCTGGCAAGACGGCGATGATGCCCAAGAAGAGCGCGCCTGCCAGGGTGATGCGGCGAACGACGGCCATGATATAGTCGGCGGTCCGCTTGCCGGGGCGAATGCCAGGGATGAACCCGCCTTGGCGCTGCAAGGTTTGTGGTATGTTTTGCTGCTGGACCATCACGTCGGTGTAGAAGAAGGTGAAGCCTACGACCAACAGGAAGAAGAAGAACCAGTAGAAGAAAAACAACCAGGGGTTTACCGTGGGGTCTTGCCGGGAACCGAAGGCCGCAATGGTTTGAGCGATGCGATCGAGCGCGCTGCCGCTGTTGGTGACAAATAAGCCAGCAATCAGGGGCGGGAAGGTAAGGATGGATTGGGCAAAGATGATCGGGATCATACCGGCGGTGTTTACTTTCAGGGGAATGAAGCTGCTTTGTCCCTGGTAAACTTTGCGTCCGCGGACGCGACGGCCGTATTGCACCGGAATTCGCCTTTGCCCTTCTTGCACAATCACAATCACCAACACAGTCAACACTGTAATGACGATGAAAGCGACAAAAGTAAAGACACGCGTCACCATGTCGGGCAAGGAGAACATCCCGGCAATATTGGGCAAAATCCCCGAAACAATGCCACCAAAAATGATCAGCGAAATGCCCTGGCCGATGCCATCTTCCGTAATCATTTCGCCTAACCAAATAGCGAACATGGTCCCACCTAACATCGCCAGCAACGTCGTAAACGTCGCCAACAATTGGTCAGGCGCAAACCCAAAGTGCGGCATAATGACTTCCAAACCACCAACCGATTGGTAGCTAAAGCCAACCAATCGTATCTGGCCCACGGCATTCACAATCGCCAGCGGCACCGTCAGGTAGTAGGTATAGCGGTTAATTTTGTTGCGGCCGGATTCACCTTCAGAAGCAAGCTCTTCTAGCTGAGGAATAATCGGCGTGATCAGCTGAATGATAATGGAGGCGGTAATGTAAGGATACACCCCCATCGCCATCACTGAAAAATTACGCACCGCCCCACCGGACAGGAAGTCCAGGAAGGTTATTACCTGATTATTGCCAATAGGCTGCGAGGTAAACGCCAACCAGGCTTCCAGGTTCACGCCCGGCACCGGAATATTGGCCACCAAGCGATAGACAACCAGCAGGAAAACCGTGAACAAAATTCGCCGGCGCAGATCTGGCAGCAAAAAGGCTGAACGTACAGAATCAATCATGATTTTTCTCCGTGTTCAATGGCCGGATAATCATTCAGCCCTCAAAAGGGAGAATTTCTACCTGACCGCCGGCTGCCTCAATTTTTTCTTTGGCCGACTGTGAAAAGCGATGCGCTTTAACGGTTAAGGCCTGGGACAACTCACCCTCGCCCAGGATAACGACCGGATCCGTCTCTTTTTTAATGAGTCCCAGGAAAGCCATCACTTCCGGGTCTACATCAATGTCTTCAAATTCAAATTCGGCCAGATCTTTGAGGTTGACAGGTTTGTAATAAACCTTGTTGTCGTTGGTAAACCCTCGTTTATAAGGCAGGCGACGAGCTAATGGTAGCTGACCACCTTCAAAATAGACGCCCTTGCCACCACCGCTGCGGGCGTTCTGGCCTTTGGTACCACGCCCGGCAGTTTTACCTTGCCCGGCGGAAATACCACGACCCACTCGCTTGCGCTTTTTCTTTGATCCGGTATTTGGGCGCAGATCGTGTAGTTTCATTATCTCACCTCTTCAACAGAAACCAGATGTTCTACTTTTCTAACCATACCCCGAATTGTTGGGGTATCGTCGTGTTCTACGGATTGGTTTAATTTTTGCAGGCCCAACGCTTTAATGGTTGCTTTTTGCCGCTCGTTATAACCAATCGCACTTTTGGTATAGGTTATGATTAGCTTAGCCATTAGCTGCGTCTCCAGAAAGGCAGTACCTCGGCAACATCTTTGCCACGTTCGGCAGCTACCTGATTTACATCTTTCAACTGGCGTAAGCCGTCCATGGTGGCCTGAAGTACATTGAGTACGTTTTGGCTGCCTAAGGATTTAGAAAGAATGTCTTTGTACCCTGCGGCTTCAACGATTTGGCGTACAGCGCCGCCAGCAATAACTCCCGTACCAGGCGAG
Organism: Chloroflexota bacterium; assembly: GCA_029559155.1. Classification (GTDB taxonomy): domain Bacteria; phylum Chloroflexota; class Anaerolineae; order Promineifilales; family Promineifilaceae; genus Leptovillus. The sequence continues at coordinate 9,052 of JAKQCM010000316.1, read as the reverse complement.
GCTGGTTTTAAGAGTACTTTAGCTGAACTGTGCGCGCCGATGACCTCGTGCGGAATGGTGTTGCCAACCATTGAAACGGTTTCCATGTTTTTGCGGGCGGCTTCCAGTGCTTTGCGGATAGCATCCGGTACGGACCGGGCTTTGCCTACACCGACGGCGACGTTTCCCTTGTTGTCGCCAACCACGACAGCTACTCGGAAGGCAAAGCGACGACCGCCTTTGATAACTTTGGCTACGCGCGTAATGTCTACAATACGCTCGTCTAGTTCGTTACCTTGATCATATTGACGTCTTTGTCCCATTGTATTCTCCTGTTTAGAACTTGAGACCGCCTTCGCGGGCGCCATCGGCTAAGGCTTCGATACGGCCGTGATAGAGGAAACCCCCTCGATCAAATACGACCTGTTCGATGCCAGCGGCCAGAGCGCGTTCGGCGACTGCTTTGCCGACCAACGTGGCCTGCTCAGTCTTTGTTTTTCCATCCATCTGTGCTTTGAGTTCGTTATCGATGGATGAAGCGGAGACGATGGTGCGTCCCGCTACGTCGTCGACGAGCTGCGCATAGATTTGTTCCGTGCTGCGGAACACGCTTAACCGTGGACGTTCCGGCGTGCCGGATATCTTCATCCGAATGCGACGTCGGCGGCGTTCACGAGATTGGTGAGATTTTACAGCCATGATAATACCTCTTACACCTTGCCAGTCTTACCGGCTTTACGACGAACGACTTCGTCGTTGTAACGAATGCCTTTCCCTTTGTAAGGTTCTGGCGGTCGCTGTTTGCGGATTTGCGCGGCGATTTCGCCCACAACTTGCTTATCAATGCCCGAGACGATGATGGTTTTGTTGCGGTTTTCTACCGCGAACTGTATATCGGCCGGGGGATCGAAGTTGACGGGGTGCGAGTAGCCCACGTTTAGCACGAGGACATTGCCGTTCATTTCAGCACGGTAGCCGACGCCTTCGATCTGGAGGGTTTTGGAGAAGCCGGTGCTGACTCCTACGACCATATTGTTAAGCAAGGCACGGGTTAATCCGTGTAAAGAGCGATGGGCTTGGGAGTCTGACGGCCGTTTCACCATCATCGCCCCTTCTTCCATCTCGATCTGCATCTCCGGATGAAGCGCTTGTGTCAGTTTACCTTTTGGGCCTTCTACCGTGACCAGATTTCCATCCTGAACATCAATTTTCACTTTGTCAGGTATTTGGACGGGTGATCTACCAATTCGAGACATGGTTATCCTCCAATTACCAGACCTTGCAGATAACTTCGCCGCCTACACCCAGGCGTCGAGCTTGCTGTCCAGTCATTACGCCCTGAGATGTGGTGACAATGGAAACACCCATGCCGCTCAACACCCAAGGGACATTCTTAGTACCAACATATACACGACGACCTGGCCGACTTACTCGCTCCAGTCCCGTGATAACGGACCGACGATGACGGCGGTCCCCAACATATTTTAACGTTACATTCAGCACAGCCTGCGGTTTTTCAGGTAAAACCTGATAATCCTCAATGTACCCCTCAGCCTTCAAAACGCGGGCTAATTCCACCTTCATTTTAGAACTCGGCATGGACACCGTCGGATGTAACCGCATCTGCGCATTACGAATGCGTGTCAGCATATCAGCTATTGGATCACTCATTGACATAATGCACCTCTTACCAGCTTGATTTCACAACGCCAGGAACATTGCCTTTCAGCGATTCTTCGCGGAAGCAAATGCGGCATAACCCAAAGCGGCGCATGTAGCCACGAGGACGACCGCAAAGCCGACACCGATTTCTGACCTGTACGCGATATTTCCGCTTGGTTTCCCGTGCGATCATTGATTTCTTCGCCATTTTTTCTCCTACCTCAACTCTGCCAGAATGGCATCCCTAGCATGGTCAACAGACGGCGACCTTCTTCGTCTGTTTTGGCCGTCGTCACAATGGTCACTTCCATTCCGCGAATTTTATCAATCTTGTCATACTCAATTTCTGGGAAGATCAATTGCTCGCGCAAGCCAAGTGTGTAGTTGCCACGGCCGTCAAAGGCATCTGGCGAAATCCCCTGGAAATCGCGGGTACGTGGCAGCGCCACGTGGATCAGACGGGTCAAAAAGCTCCACATCCGCTCACCGCGCAGTGTCACTTTCACGCCAATAATGCGGCCTTCGCGCAACTTAAAACCAGCGATAGATTTCTTCGCTTTGGTTACGACAGGCTTCTGGCCGGTAATTGCCGTCACATCGTTTACGGCAAATTCGACAGCTTTGGCATTATCCAAAGCCTCGCCCAGCCCCACGTTTACAACCACTTTTGTGATTCGCGGCACCTGCATGACAGATTGATACTCAAATTCTTTCATCAGAGCAGAAGCAATTTCTGTTTGATACTGCTCCTTTAACGGTGTAAACATCCTTACCTCCAGGTAAAGTGGCAGGCCAGCCAACGGTCTAGGCTTTCACCGGTTGTCTCCACTGTCGGTAGACAACGTAACCGTTACAATGGCGCCTGGCTCACCTTGGATTATGAACAATAATTATTTATCGATAATATCTTTGCCGCTCTTTACAGAGTAGCGAACGCGACGGCCGTCATCATCTTTGCGAATGCCCACGCGTGTGGGTGCGCCCGTATGTGGGCAAACCAACATCACATTAGACACCGCAATTGGGGCTTCAAATTCAATGATACCGCCCTGAGCTTGTGAACTACCGCCAGTATTTTGTGGTTTTTGGTGCTTTTTTACCACGTTCACACCCTTTACCACGATGCGATCCTTGCTTGGGATTACACGCTGCACTGCGCCGCGCTGCCCTTTATAATTTCCGGCAATTACTTCGACTTCGTCACCGACTTTAATGCGCATCTCTTAACCTCTTATCCCGATAAACGATGACCTGAAAGCCATCGTCATATCATTTAACTCTTACAGCGCCTCTGGCGCCAGCGACATGATGCGCCCAAACCCTTTGTCACGCAGTTCGCGGGCCACCGGGCCAAAGATACGCGTGCCAACCGGGTTGCTGCCCGATGCATCCAGGATAACCGCCGCATTGTCATCAAAACGAATATAACTGCCGTCGTCGCGTTTGTACTCTTTGCTGGTACGCACAACCACAGCCTTTACGATGGTTCCCTTTTTTACCGCTGAATTGGGCGCCGCTTTTTTAACAGACGCCGTCACGACATCGCCCACGCCGCCATAACGGCGCACGGAACCGCCCATCACCTGAATGACCAGGAGTTCGCGGGCGCCGGAATTGTCTGCTACTTTTAACCGACTTTCTTTTTGGATCATGACAATTCCTCGTTATTTCGCGCGTTCCAGGATGGAAACAACAGCAAAGCGCTTGTGGCGGCTGATCGGTTGCGATTCGATGATCTGAACTCGATCGCCTATGCGGCATTCATTCGCTTCGTCATGCGCCTGATATTTCTTGCGCAAACGCAGCACTTTACCATATACCGGGTGACGTTTCGTAGTGGTCACTTCAACAATCACCGTTTTATCCATTTTGTCACTGGTGACCACGCCTACCAGCCGTTTACGTTGTTCTCTCATCTCTCACCTACCCTGCCACTTTATAGCTGGTGACCAGGCGCGGCAGCGACTTTTCGCGTCGGGCCTGCCGCCCATGGAGGCGCTTTTTATTCAGGTCGACCTGTGCCGAGGCTATTTGTTTGCCTTCTTTTTCTTCAAAGGTTACCTGCCAGGCACTGTCTTCATAGCTGAAGGAAGCGGTTGCTTGCCATTCTTTGCCGGCTAATGCAGCGGCGATGTCGGGTTCGACAACGGCCGTTTCAATAGCCAACTGCCGCATACGCAGCACAGATTCAATCTGAGCGATCTCGCGCCGCACAAACCGGATGCGCGTATAATCTTCCAGACGTGCGCCAGCTTTCTGAAAGCGAAGGTTAAACATCTCTTCGCGATCATTTTCCAGCATCTCTTCCAGCTTCTTATTACTCATTCCACGCAGCTCAACAATTTTAGCCATTAGAGCTTATCCTCCCGTGAAATAACCTGGGACCGGATGGGCAGTTTATATGCTGCCAGGCGCAAAGCTTCTCGCGCCATGTCTTCCGGCACACCACCTACTTCAAACATGATGCGCCCTGGCTTCACTACGGCAACCCAATGGTCCACGGAACCTTTACCTTTACCCATGCGGGTTTCGGCGGGTTTCGCAGTCACCGGTTTATCTGGAAAAATCCGAATCCAGTATTTACCACGGCGACGCATATGGCGCACCACAGTTCGGCGCATTGCCTCGATCTGACGGCTGGTGATCCAACCGGGTTCCAATGCCTGTAAGGCAAATTCCCCACTGAGCAGGTCAGTGCCACCCTTGGCCATGCCTTGCATACGCCCTCGGAACTGCTTCCGATATTTGACACGTTTTGGCATTAACATGATTCCAACTCCGCAAAATCGAAGATTAGCAGGCAGTGGCTTGTGCCAACGGCCGACAATCTTCAATTGTCATTTATTCACTAATGTAGACGTCCATGGCGGATTCGGCTTTTTGGGGCAAAATTTCGCCACGATAAATCCAAACCTTGACGCCAATTTTTCCAAAGGTGGTCAGCGCTTCAGCAAACCCATAATCCAGGTCTGCACGGATGGTGTTACGCGGGACACGGCCGTCCCAAACCTTCTCTTTCCGCGCCATTTCCGAACCGCCCAAACGGCCCCCAACCTCAATGCGAACACCTTCCGCGCCCTGACGCATCGCCTGCTGTACAGCACGCTTCATCGCCCGGCTGTGCGAAATACGACGTTCCATCTGATTGGCCACATTCTCCGCAATCAATTGCGCATCTGTGTCTGGCTGGCTAATCTCTTCGACTTCCAACTTCACGGCTTTATCGGTCAACTGCCGCAGCTTGCCACGAAGTTCTTTCACCGAAGCGCCTTTGCGGCCAATCACAATACCCGGTTTAGCCGTGTGAATGGTCACCTGAACCTGATTGGGCGCTGCCCGCTCAATGTTCAGAGCCGAAATACCAGCTTGGGGCATTTCTTTACGGATCATGGCACGAATGGCAAAATCCTCGTGCAACAAATCCTGGTATTGCTGCTTTTCCGCATACCAACGCGTGTTCCAATCACGGATATATTTCAAACGAAAACCGACAGGATGTACTTTACGTCCCATTACTCCTCCACCTAAACGTTGTAATCAACAACTTCGCGCTCGGCCAAAACAACAGTGATATGGGACGAACGGCGAATAATCGGACGGAAACGACCACGCCCAGCAAAACGACCACCATGAGGCGCTTTGCGGTGCTGCGGCCCCTTGTCGGCGTATATACGGCTCACATAAAGCTCGCCAATTTCCAAGCCAAAGTTCTGCTCTGCATTAGCCACAGCCGATTCCACCAGCTTATACACCACATCGGCCGCATTCTGCGGCATAAATCGCAGAATCGCCAACGCTTCTTCGGCATCCTTGCCGCGAACAACATCACATACCAGCCGCACCTTCTGTGCCGCAATCGGTATGTGGCGAACACTCGCTTTCACTTCAAATGCTTCAGACATAATTACCGACGCCCCTTACCCTTCTTCTCAGTTTTCGAGACGTGACCACGAAACATACGAGTCGGCGCAAATTCACCCAGCTTATGGCCAACCATATTTTCAGTAATATAAATCGGAATGTGGCGACGGCCGTCATACACAGCAATCGTATGCCCCACCATCTGCGGGAAAATCGTGCTCGCCCGAGACCAGGTACGAATCACCTGACGAGCCTTCGTCGCATTCAGCTTTTCGACCTTCTTCATCAATTTCGGACTTACAAACGGTCCTTTCTTTAAAGAACGTGACATCTTCTTCTTACCTCCTACCGACGCTTCTTAGTACGACGACGGAAAATATAACGATCCGTAGCCTTATTCTTACGCGTCCGTCGACCTTGCGCCGGTTGACCCCACGGGGTCTTAGGACCAGACATACCAATCGGCGAGCGACCCTCACCACCACCATGCGGATGATCATTCGGGTTCATAGCCGAACCACGTACCGTCGGGCGCACCCCAATATGACGCTTACGCCCAGCCTTACCCAGCTTCACGTTACCATGCTCCACATTACCCACCTGGCCAACCGTCGCCAGGCAATCCTGTGGCACATAACGCTCCTCACCAGAAGGCAAACGCAACGTCACATACTGCGGATGATCCTTCGCCAACAACTGCGCCGACGTACCCGCCGCACGCACCATTTGCGCACCCTTACCAACCTGCATCTCAATGTTATGGACCTGAGTACCCAACGGGATATTAATCAATGGCAGAGCATTCCCCGGCCGAATTTCAGCCTTCGGACCACTCATCACCTGATCCCCAACCCGCAGGCCAAGCGGCGCAATAATATACCGCTTCTCGCCATCCACATACACCAACATCGCAATGCGCGCAGAACGATTCGGATCATACTCAATCGACGCTACACGGGCCGGCACATCAAACTTATCACGCCGGTTAAAATCAATCTCCCGAAATCGCCGCTTATGGCCGCCACCACGATGACGAATCGTAATCTTTCCACGATGATTACGCCCGCCACGCTTCCGCAAACCTCGTGTCAACGAAGGTTCCGGCGCCACACGGGTGACTTCTTCATATGTCTGGCTGGTCATATCGCGCCGGCCAGGAGAAGTCGGTTTATACACTTTGATCGGCATCTTACCTCCAGAGACGGACTTCAGCTCGCATAAACAATGGGAACATCAACCCCATCATCCAACAAACCTCGTCACTGCTCAATAATATCGCTCACCCCAAAATGGGGAACAACTTACACACCTTCAAACAAATCAATGCTATCGCCAACAGCCAAAGTCACAACTGCTTTCTTCCAACCCGGCTTACGTGTCGAAACCCGACGCCAACGGCGAGCACGCTTCGGCGGCATATTTGCCACCCGAACCTTCTCCACCGTTACCTCTGGCCACGCCAACTCGATAGCTTCCTTGATCTGCACCTTATTCGCCCGCGAATCAACCGCAAACGTATACTGGTTATTAATGTCAGCCTGGTAGTTACTTTTTTCCGTTACCACCGGCCGTCGAATAATCTCACGCCAATGAATCTGCATCGCTTATTCCTCCTCTTCAGCATCCTCGAAATCATCAAAGAAATCTTCAGAACTCAAAAAAGAATTGATGACATCAAGCGCCGCCAGAGGCATCACGATCTTGTTATAACCCAACAGATCACGAATATTCAGATACGTCGCCCGCAAAGCCTTCAAATCCGGCAAATTACGCGCCGACAACTCAACATTCTTATTCCGTTCCGCCAACAACAGCAGCGTGCTTTCACCGGCAACCAGGCGATTCATCACCGCAACCATCTCTTTGGTCTTAGGAACATCCATGCTGATCTCATCCAGCACCACAATATCCCCATTGCCGGCCTTCACTGAAAGCGCAGACCGTAGAGCTGCCCGACGCATTTTACGCGGCATTTTCTTTTCATAGCTACGCGGCAATGGGCCATGAGCCACACCACCACCCACAAAAATGGGCGCCCGGCGGCTGCCATGTCGCGCATTACCCGTGCCCTTCTGACGATAAATCTTCTTCGTACTACGATTTACCTCAGAACGACCTTTCGCCTTGTGAGTACCTAAACGCTTATTTGCCAACTGACGAACCAACGACTGATGCATCAGATCACGATTAATTTTTGCTTCGAAAATGTCCGCCGGAAGCTCGACAATGCTCACTTTCTCACCAGACATGTTATAAACAGGAACTTCCATGACAGCGCCTCCGCCAGTTAGTTCTTAGCTGAGTCTCGAATAATCACGAGACTCCCCTTATGTCCAGGAATAGAACCCTTGATAGCCAAAAGATTCTTCTCCGGATCAACCGTAACAACTTGCAGATTCTGGGCCGTGAAACGTTCATCACCATAATGCCCAGACATCTTTTTCCCCTTGAACACATGCGCCGTACCCGACGTTGCTCCTACAGAACCAGGCGCACGCCAACGGTCAGACTGCCCATGAGTTTTCGGGCCGCCGCCAAAGCCATGACGCTTTATGGTGCCGGCAAACCCACGACCCTTTGTCTTCCCGGTCACATCAATGTGGTCACCGGCAGCAAACTGCTCCACAGTCAGAACTTGCCCAACTTTATAGTCGGCCGTGTTCTTCGTGCGGAACTCGCTCAGATGACGCACAGGGGGTATACCAATGTTCTTTTTACGTTGGGGATGCTTTTTGTCAGTCTTTAAGAGGCCAAGATGCCCCTTCTGACCTTGGGTTAAGCGTTTTTCAGAAACATCGCCAAACCCCACCTGGATGGCATCATAACCATCCTTCTTTTCCAACTTGACTTGGGTTACAAAGCACGGCCCCGCCTGTACAATCGTTACCGGCGTTACCACACCCTTATCATCAAAAACTTGGGTCATACCAAGTTTAATGCCTAGTAAACCTTTCACTTATACCTCCCGGGACTGTCAGCTACCAGGCCTAAGCTGCATCATCCCTAGTCTCCGCAGCAACCATACTGCGGTTAATATCGATCTACTTAAATCGAAATCTCAATGTCCACACCAGCCGGCAAATTCAACCGCATCAATGTGTCAATCGTTTTAGAATCAGGATTGATCACATCAATCAAACGCTTATGAGTGCGGATTTCAAAATGTTCGTGCGAATCTTTGTCAATGAAGGTGCTGCGACGCACAGTGAAACGCTCGATTTTTGTCGGCAACGGCACTGGACCAACAACATGGGCGCCAGTTCGTTCAGCCGTTCCTACGATACGCTTTGCTGATTGATCTAAAACACGATGATCGTATGCCTTCAAACGAATGCGGATTCTTTGCTTAGCCATAATTGCCTCAGTATAAGGGGCGATGCCGTTGCCAGCAGCGCCCCTTACTAATAAATTATTTGATGATCTGGGTAATGACCCCAGCGCCAACTGTCAGACCGCCTTCGCGAATGGCAAACTTGCTGCCTTGCTCCAACGCCACAGGCGTAATCAGCTTGACATTCAGGTTCACGTTATCGCCAGGCATAACCATTTC
>JAKQCM010000192.1 GCA_029559155.1 Chloroflexota bacterium | reverse complement strand
GGGTTCGTTGGCCGGCCTGGTAGATGCGGATCTCGCTTACCTGGACCAACTGGGGCTGGGCATGGTGTGCGATTTGCGGTCGCCGCGAGAGGTGAGGCGAGCGCCTGACCGGCTGCCAGCCGGTTGGGGCGGCGCATGGGTGGCACGGCCGTTAAGCAGCCAGGTTGGAGGGCGCGAACAAGCCCGATTGCTGCGCCAGCAACGCTGTGAATTGGACAAACTGCTGCTGCGCATGTATACGCAAGACATATTAGAGGAAAATGCGCAAGCGATTGGCGATATGTTTACCCGATTGGCGCAGGCGGAAAATCGCCCGGCCTTGTTTCACTGCGCTGCGGGCAAAGATCGCACGGGTGTGATGGTTGCGCTGCTGCTGGCGTTGTTGGGTGTACCCGATGAGACGATTGTGGCGGATTATTCGCTAAGTAATCTGGCTTTTGGGATGATTGAGCAGGTGATGCGGCGCGAACTGCGGCAGGCGATGTGGGTGGGGATACGGCCGTCACAGTTATCTTCCTTGCTGCTGGCAAACCCGGAGACAATGCGGTTGACGTTAACGGCCGTGCAGGAAAAGTATGGCACAGTGATCGGTTATTTGCGGCAGGCGGCTGGCGTCTCCGAAGAAGTGATCGACCGGCTGCGAAAGGGACTGTTAGCGTAAGTGGGGCAAGGAGGATAAGATGGTGCAGTTGACGGCCATGTGACAGCCTGGCAAATGGGGAAGCCGCGAAATTTTGCGAATTAAGTTAAATGGTAAGGAAGCGGAATTAGCCTGTTAAAATCCGCTCGTCTGTAGGTCCCCAAATCATCCTCGCTGGAGGTTACGATGGCTCGGTTAGAAATCCGTTTGTTGGGTACGATGCAAATCATCAGGCCAGACGGCCGTCCGCTACGTTTGCCGCCAAGTGTGCAATCCCTATTTGCTTATATTTTACTTTTCCAGGTGCGCAACCAGCCGCGGCAAGGGTACCGCCGGGAAGCACTGGCAAATTTGTTCTGGCACGATCAGCCGGAGAAAAACGCCAGACGCTGCCTGAGTACGGCTTTGTGGCGGCTGCGACGGGAATTGAACGAGCAAAATTCGGCCTCTTATTTGCTGCCGGGCGTGAATGGGGAAATTGGGTTTGATTTTGCCAGTGACCACTGGCTGGATATAGCGGCGTTTGAACGCGGCGTGCAGGTTGGCTTGTCTGTGGTGATGGAGGAGATGCGGGCTGAGCATGTGGCGGCATTGGAAACGGCCGTGCAGTTATACACCGGCGAGCTGCTGGAAAATTGTTATGAAGAGTGGGCGCTGCGGGAGCGTGAACGGCTAAATTTGTTGTATATTCGCTGTCTGGGGCGGTTGATGCGTTATTACCGCCATCATGAAATTTATGAACAGGGCATTTATTACGGCAAAAAGATTTTGATCGCGGATCCACTGCGGGAGCAGGTCCATCGGGAACTGATTTTGATTTACATGGCTAATGGGCAGAGGGTCTTGGCGATTCAGCAGTATGACATGTGTCGCCGCATTTTGGCTGAAGAGTTGGGCATTGAGCCGACTTTGGAAACGCGTTTGTTGTATGAACAACTTGTGGGGGTGGGCGAACGGCCGTCTTCGGCTGACCCAATCTTAAATCAGCTGATAGGGCGGCTGAATGCCGCCATGATCAATTTAGAAGTTGCCCAGGCTCAATTGCATGAAATCAGGCAGGAGATTGCGTTGCTGGCGCATTTGGAAATGCCCGCCGGAGAGTAACCTGTAGGGCAAACTCCCCCCCGATAGGCTAGTTTGCTGCCGGCAATGTTGGCAGCGGAGACGCGAATTTCGGATTTATGGTTCAGAAGGCGAACAGGGCAGCGTGAAGTAAAAAATGCTGCCCTTTCCCGGCTCGCTGGTAACGCCGGTTTGTCCCCCAAATTTGGCAACAATTCGCTCGACAATGGAAAGGCCAAGACCGTGACCTTCGATTTGGCCTGAGCGATTCAGGCGTGAAAAGGGGGAGAAAATGCGGCTTTGTTCTTCCGGAGTGAGGCCACGGCCGTTGTCTTGAACGGAAAACATGACCATGTTATTGGTGTGTAGACGGCCGTCCAGAACAATTTCCGGCGGGCTGCCGCCATATTTTACTGCGTTGCTTAACAGATTTACCCACACCTGTTCGATCCAGGGCACGTAGCCCATAGCGGCGGGAAAGCTTTCCGGCAGGGTGATTTTGGCCTGATTTTGTTCGATAAGCGGGGATAGGCGAGCCTGAGCTTCGGCGATAAGCGGCAGCATGTCTAGTTCTGTCAGGAGGATTTCTTCCTGGCGCACGTTGGCGAGAAGAAGCAGCCCGTCGATGATTTCTTGCATTTTACGGCCGTTGCGCAAGATGCTGCCCAATAAGCCTTCACATTCAACCAGCGAAAGATTGTCCCAACGCGTTTCCAAAATTTCCGCAAACCCTAAAATCAGCGCCAATGGCGCCTTTAAATCGTGGGCAACGGTTTGCGCATAAGCGTCCAGCTCTTGGACTAGTTTTTCGCGTTCGGCCAGGCGCTCCTCAAGTTTTTTTTGCAGGTTGCGAATGGTGAGATGCGTGTGGATCCGCGCTGCAACTTCCTCATACTGGGCTGGCTTGGTAATGTAATCCACCGCGCCGGCGGCGAAGCCCGTGATTTTGGTTTCTGTATCCGTGAGGGCGGTCATTAAAATGACGGGAATGTTACTGGTTTCGGGAATCTTTTTTAGCTGGCGGCAGGTTTCCAGGCCATCGATCCCCGGCATAAGAATATCTAGCAGGATGATGTCTGGCAGGGCGAGTTGGGCGCGTTTGATGGCGCTGTAGCCGTTTTCGGCCACTAGCACCTTAAAGCCAACGCTGCGCAAATGGGCAAACAATACAGCCAGATTGGTTAAATTGTCGTCTACGATGAGTACGGTTTCTGAGTTGATGCGCGTCATGTTGTTAGATCCTTTCTCAGGTATGTTTCGAGAAATTCACCTAAGCGTTCTATGTGAAAGCCGTTCAACATGAAGGAAACTCGGTCGGCAAAGACAGGGTATTGGCCCGGCTGATCCAGTGTTTTTAGGTGTTGGGCAATGGCTTCTACATCGCCGATCAACGCCAATTTGTACAAAACGCTTAAATCTTCGATGGGAGGGATGCGGTAATTGGGGGAGGGCTGGGGCTGTGATTCTGGGGAACGGCCGTGTAGTGCCGCATCGCCTGTGGGTTGATGAGCATCTGGGTTTTTGTATTGCCATTCCAGGTCTAACAGTGTGTGCAGTTGATCTATCAGTAGTTCGGTCATAACCGGTTTGAGGATGAAGGCGTTGAAACCGACTTCCTGACTATTCTGCCGCGTTTGCAAGGATGGATCACCTGATAAGGCGATGAGTAGGGTGTGCGCCAGGGCCGGCATCTGACGAATTTTGGTAGCCAGGGTGTACCCATCCATGTCCGGCATTCTTAGGTCGGTTAAGATGACGGCGGGATGGTGACTTTGGGCTGTCTGCAGGCCGTCGAGTCCGTTGGCGGCTTCCAGGCAGATGAAGCCTAACGGCCGTAACGTATCAATCAGAACTTTACGGTTATCGGAATAATCGTCGATGACCAGGATTTTTTGCGGTGGGCCTTTGTAACCAACAATGCGGTTGTTCGTGGACATCGCCGGGGTTTCGGCTTTATCGCTGACTTGCATTTCCAGATCGAACCAGAAGGTGCTGCCCTCGTCTGGTTTGCTTTTAACGTGTAATTGGCTGCCCATCATGTTGACAAGGCGGTTACTAATGGATAAGCCCAATCCGGTGCCTTTGATTCGTTGAGCGGTGTCTGCCTGGACAAAAGGTTGAAAAATGGTTGTTAATTCGTCGGGTCGAATGCCAATGCCGGTGTCTTCAACCAGAAAGCGAATGGTTTGGTAACGGCCGTTATCGGCAACCGATTGTTTCGCCGGTGCAGATGCACAGCCTACTCTGAAATAAATATGGCCTGCGGGTGTGAATTTTATGGCGTTATCGAGCAGGTTAATGAGTACTTGCTGCAATCGTATTTTATCGCCATAGGCGTAGGCCGGCAGATTCTTCGCTGCTTCTCCGCTGCGGAAATCATAGGTTTGGTATCTGTAAGATAAATCTTTTTCGGCCAGGCTCACCTGTATCATGGCATTCAGGTTTTCTAAAAATGTCGGCAGGTGGAATTCGGTGTAGCGCAGTTCCAGGCCGCCGGCTTCGATTTGGGACAGGTCCAGCAAATCGTTGATCAGCATGAGCAGGTGGTTGCCGCTGTGTTGGATGACCTCGATGCCGTTGGCTTGCACGGCCGTGAGGTTGCCGTTTTGCAAAAGAAGTTGTGTGTATCCCAGGATGCCATTCAAGGGCGTGCGTAGTTCGTGGCTCATATTGGCCAGGAACTGGCTTTTGGCGTGATTGGCCTCTTCGGCCGTTTCTTTGGCTTGCTGCAGCGCAGCTTCGGCGCGTTCGCGTTCGCTGATTTGCCCTTGCAGTTGGAGGTTGCGCTGTTCTAATCCTTGCAGCGTGCTTTGTAATTGGGCGGTCATGCTGTTGAAGGTTTGGGCCAATCGGCCTATTTCGTCGCCTGATTCTTCGGTGGCGCGGGCTGTCAGGTCCCCGGCGGTGATTTGTTCAGCGACAACGGTCAGGCGGGTGATGGGTTTGGCCAGCCAGCGAGCCGCCAGGAAAGCGGTGATAACCACCAGACTGGATAGCAGGATGACCAAGAGGATGGTGGTGTTGAGAGCGGCCCTAACAGGAGCCAGAAAGCTGGTTTGCGGCTGGACGTAGGCAATGGTCCAGGGTTTGGTTTCCAGGCGAACGGCCACAATTTCTTCAAGGCTGGTGTCGCCGGTTTGGGCATCGGCGGAGAAGAATGGGTCGTTGACGGCGTTGAGCAGGCCCCATTGCAGGTCGGGGATATTGGTTGATAACTGGTTGAGGGGTAGGTTTGGCAGACGGCCGTCTTGCCAGAGCGCAGCGGCCGTTTCTTCATCTATCGGCATGACCGTGTGAAACATCAGCTCTGGCATATCGTCGTGGGCAATGCGCAAGAAATTTTCGTCAAACAGAATGGCAAAGGAATCGGCGCCGGCCAGGCCACGACTTTCAGAGACTAACTGCTGCAAGATGGCTACACTGTAGCGGGCACGCAATACGCCAACGATGCGTCCCACATCATTACGCACGGGGCTGCTAAAACAGAAATAGACATCGCCGACTTTGGGCGAAAAGTGTATGGGCGACATATACGGTAAACCACTGCGAAACGGTTGTAAAAAACAGTCCTGGTCAGATTCGTCGCGGCCTGTTTCGGGTTGGTTGGTGTCTACCAGACTGCGTCCATTGCTGTCTAACAAAGCGTATGAAGAGATGAAATTGAGGTCCTGGTTGCGTAAGGTTTCCAGTGTCTTGGCTACGCGATCGGCGAGCGGTTCTGTTTGCTGCTGGTCGGGGGGTAGGGTGATGTAGTCGACAATGTCTGGCAGCATGGCTTCGGCGCGAATGTGGTCCAGGTTTATTTTAATGAAGGCGTCCAGGCTAACGGCCGTGCGCGAGGCCGCGGCGTATAGCGTTTGATCCGCTTTGTCGGTGAGGGCGGCGCGCATGGCCTGGTTGTAGACGGCCGTTAACAATCCTAATGAGAGAATGGTAATGACCAAAAAAACGGCCACAATTTTGGTTCTCAGCGTCATTTGAACCAGTCTGCGCAACGGCCGTGTCACTGGGCCATCACCTCCTCAGCGGCCTGTTGGGCCTCGTCCATAATATCTTCTACCGGCCGGCTCGTGGTGAGAATTTTGGTCAGCATTTCATTGTAGATTTGCCACAACATTTGCGGCTCTTTGCGCCATTGTGGCAAAATTTCTAAATTGGGCGTCTCTAGCAGTTGGTCAATGAAGGCTTGCTCAGCGGCCGAGACTGTCGGGCGAAGTTTGCGCAAGGCGCTGTAGGTGGACGGAAGACGCCCCAGAGCGGGGTATACTTTTTCCTGAACATCTTCGCGGGCGACAAATTTCACCCATTCGGCCGCCAGGTCTGGATGTTTGCTTTGGGCGAGTACGGCATAAATCACGTTGCCGACGATGACGCTGGCCTGCCGGCCGCCTTCGGGGATGGGAACGGTGGAGTATCGGCAGTCTTGGCAGCCTGTGCTGCGCGCCCATTCCGGATGCCAGCTTCCGGCTACCTGATAGGCAGACAATCCTAAAAATAGTTGTTCGTAAACCTGGCCTTCATGGGGATTGAAGGCCAACCCTGGCGGCGTGTAGCCATAGATGTTGCGCAGGAATTTCATGACGGGGACGGCCTGGGGGTTATTGAAGTAGGGATAGGTGCAGTTGTCTTTGCACATGGGCGCCGATGCCTGAGCCAGAAAAACGGCCGTGCGAAAAATCCCGCCAACAGAAGATGATTCGCTCGGACCTTGGAGGGTAAAACCGTAATACTCGCCGTTGCCCTGGCTTGTAATCTGACGCGCTTCGGCTAATAGTTCGTCCCAGGTCTGAGGGGGCTGGTCGC
>JAKQCM010000313.1 GCA_029559155.1 Chloroflexota bacterium | reverse complement strand
TGGTGAAGCGGGCTTACTACCACGTTTTGACCGAGGCGTTGAACAATATCGGCAAACATGCCCAGGCCAGCCGGGTGGAGGTGACAGTTCGTTACGAGGAGGAACTGACGCTTATCGTTGAAGACGACGGTATAGGCCCAGGTATCGCCGCTCAATCCTTGCCGTCCCTGGTTCGTCATGGCCGGGCCGGGGTCGTGGACATGCATCAATGGGCCAGGATAGCGGGTGGGCGGTTGAAGATCAGACCGAGAGCAGGCGGTGGAACGGTGCTTGTGCTGGTATTGCCCCGGACTGCGCCAGAGCGAAGGGTCATCATTGTTTAGCGTATTTGCTCACAAACGAAACAGGTCTCAACTACGGGACCATTGTATGAGGATACCGTCAGATGTTATGCACATGTCAACCTGAAAGCCCCTTCAGACAGCTAACGCCCCGCCAGAGAGAATTGCTGGTGTTGCTGACGCGCCAGCCGGGTGCGACCAACTATGACCTTGCTCGCCAGCTGGTTGTCAGTGAGCGAACGGTCAAGCGGTACCTGTCGGATATCTACCGAACCATCGGCGTACAAAACCGGAGTGAATGCGTCAGTGTTCTGCTGCGCCAGGGGATGACGGATGGTCGGTTGGAGCATTAGCCGCTGCGAACGCAGGGGCACGGAGGCAATCTGGAGGCGGACTGAAGGCGGACTGGAAGCGGACTGAAGGCGACTTCGGCCCGGCGGCCACGTGCAGGGAGAAACTCACACTTTGCCGAAACAGGGCGTTTATGTATAATGAAACGAGGCTTAAAACAATTGCTGTAGTTGTGCAGCAGGCAAAAAAAAGCCCCTGGTAACTGAGCTTTTGGCCGAGCGTTGTTACCGACGGGGCTGGCGATGTGAACTAAATTATGACCAGTATTGTCAGTTAGGTCAAGTATTTAGTTACCATCGCCATAAACTTACTGAGAATGGCGATGACCTCTACTAAGTCAAATCTCCAGAATTTTGAAGCTTATACAGCACAGATGGGGTACTGTCTCCTGATGTGCGCTAAAAAACCACCGGGTGTTTTCCGCGGGCGCATGAGGCTCATGCGCTTGCTGTAACAATAAAGCCAGGTAATGTACCTGGCTTTCGTCAATCGTGTATGTATACCTTTTGGGCATCAGGCGCTGCTCTCGCCTAACGCTCAACCCTCTTGAATGGGGAGGGGGCAGTTCGTATTTATTTCGGGTAGGATAGCATGAAATTGAACGGGTGTCAAAAGTGTTCATGTGGCGGCGTAAATGGCAAGAGAGGGAATGAACGATGAGGTCAATTAACCTGTCAACTTGTGGTGGATAAGCCCCTGGCGCTTGTCCAGTACAAGTTGGCAGATTAGTCTGCCAAAAAGCAAAAAAGCCGAGTGACGTCGGCTTCGGTTGCTTGATCTATCTGGTTTAACCGCATACTTTCAAGTCTTAGTGGGCCAACACTGCGACTTGGTTATGAAGCCCCTTCACTGGGGAGGGGGGAGGTGTGTCTAACGGCCTCCTATGCGGACATATGCTTTTAGGAGAATAGCACAAGCCGATCCTTGTGTCAATAGTTGTCACGCTTTCGTGTAGCAACAGGACGCGCGATTGGTTTGCTGCTGCCTCATGGACGATTACACTGTCCCGACGTCGCCAGAACTTCTGGCGGCAAATCGTCGGCTGAATGAGCTGCGGGCGCGCGTACAAGCGGAACGCCCGGCGATTGACGCTCCTGGCGGGCGCACGGCCGTTTCCTGTCGCCGGTCGCCCGCGCAGCTGACCGCTGGCCCAGCAGATACGGCCGTCTCCGACGCTGTCTCTCCGGACGTCGCCGAACAGCTGGCCATCATCGCCGCTCTGCCATCCCACCTGGGGTGGGGGAGTGAGGCGGTGACGGCCGTCTTCCGTCAGCAATCGACCGGCCGTGGTCGGGCATCAATTGCCATCGCCCCTGAGCCGTCGCCGGCGAGCAGTCCCCAACCGCCAACCGTCCCGCAGCCACTATCAATCCGCCTCTATCCCGACATTGGTCTGGGGATGTTGCGACAGGAGAAGACCGCGCCGGGCCGACTCTGGCTGCTGCTCCATCATCTGGACCCAATGGGCCGGGGCTGTGTTCGCATAGACATTGCCAAAGAACAACTAACTCCCAAGAACTCCAACCATTATCTTTGTGGCAAGCGGCAGCTGCGCAACCTGCTTCGCGCAGGGGAGGGGGTGTTCTGGACGCGGGACAAGGAGCACATCTGGCTGCGTTCGGCCGGCCGGGTAGCCCATGCGCTGGGGGTCGAACGATTGACCGGCCGGCCGGTGGCTTTACCGGTTGGCGCCTTGTTAGCAGGCATTGGGGAGTTCCGCGCCCACCTGTATGCCGCTTTCCACAGCGGGCGGGCGAAAGGCGATCCGCGTACTTCGTGCGGCATGCCTGTTGCGACAGGGATGCCCATCGCCCGTGACACCCTGACCGATCTGAGCGGCGTGGGGCAGAGCAGCCAGCGGGCTTATGAAGCGCGGCTGCGTCTGAGACCGCAGGTCAATTACGCCATTGGCGAGGTGGCCAATGAACTTAATGAGGAGGAGCGAGTCTGGCAGCAAGGCCCGGCGTTATTCATACTGAAGGATTATCGTGGACGGCAAGGGAAGCAAGGTAAGAGCTATCTGGCCTGGCAGCTGCCCAACAGCTATGTGGGACAGCACCAGCAATGGCCGAAAGGCCGGCAAAAGCGCATCAATCGCCAACTCAAAGACCTGGTTATGAAAGGGATGCCGGGGAACGATGGGACAGCGAGCGAGACGCCAAAGCCAGAGAAGCGGTATTACCCCAACGGCCGTTCCGCCAGCCAGGCGCGTGGTCCGCATGCAGCTGATGAACGATATTGGCCAGGAGAGCGGG
Source organism: Chloroflexota bacterium (assembly GCA_029559155.1). Lineage (GTDB taxonomy): Bacteria > Chloroflexota > Anaerolineae > Promineifilales > Promineifilaceae > Leptovillus. Next base: position 139 of record JAKQCM010000313.1, on the reverse strand, counting down.
GGGATGGTCACGGCCGTTTCGCCCTCTGGCGTCCGCTCACAGGAGGCAAGTGAGCGTTTCTTTTTTATCTTTAGGGCGGAAAAAAGCTGCACCCCTTATAGGGATTGATCCCTTAACCTCTCTGTTTGGGTTCTGCATC
>JAKQCM010000304.1 GCA_029559155.1 Chloroflexota bacterium | reverse complement strand
CTTTCGCAAAGCTTTCCTCTGAAAGCGGAAGAAAAATCTGCTAAATCAATGGGTCCTGAAGAGGTTCGCTGGATAACAGTTGCCCATACCTTTGGTATTACGCAAGCGATGATAGTTATTGGGCGATTACATGCTGAGGGTATTCCCGCGCGAGCCTGGCAGGAGGGAGCAGGGCAGGCTGCCGGATTGATTGTGGGCAAACTGGGTACCGGTTATGTGGTTGTGCCCGAAGCCTTTGAAGAAGAAGCGCTGGCAATTTTGGCGCAGCCGGCGGCGGACATTGATTGGGAAGATGCCGGTTGGGATGAAGAAGAATAAGTATTGTTAGGAAATTTGGATAGAGAGGATCCTGTTTCAAATTAATTTATAGGAGTTTAGGATATGGCTAACACATCATGGACAAACAGCGGTGGTACGATTGCCCTGGATCAGCCCAAAAGTAACCGGTGGAAGTTTGTTGTGGCCGGGATTTTGTTGGTGGGCGCAATTGTTTATCTGGTTGTAAATGCAATGAGCGGCAGTACGCAGCTTTATAAGACGGTTGATGAATTTTATTCTGAACAAAGCCGACTGATCGGGCGGGACCTGCGCGTTTCCGGTTATGTGTTAGGCGACACGGTAGAATACACGGTGATCGACAGCGCAAATTCACGGCTGGAGTTTGATATCGCCGATAATCCGGAAGCTCCGGGCCAGCGTTTGCACGTTGTTGTGCTGAATGAGCCTAAGCCGGACCTGCTGCAAGACCACGCACAGGCTTTGGTGGAAGGATCGGCTGATAATGCCGGTGTATTTACGGCAAATCCTGGTGGTTTGTTCTTGAAGTGCCCGACGCGGTACGAAGAGATGACACCGACTCAGTAATCGTTAGAGAACAGGTGGGAGTGGGAAACGGCCGTTTCCCACTCCCACTCATCATGATTCTGCTTTACCCCCACCCCTTGCCATCATGTTACTGGCCTGCCCGGTTGACTGCAGCACCGTTGACCGGTCGTACGTCCTTTGTTCACAAAGATACCCCATGATGGCGTTTGACGGAGAAACCTTATGATTCCTGATATTGGTTACATCGCCCTCGTTTTAGCTTTTGGCGTTTCTATTTATGCCGCCTTTTCCGCCTGGTATGGCAACCGGTCTGAGCAAATTCGTTGGGTTGAAAGTGGCCGCAATGCAACGGTTATCGTTTTACCGTTGGTGGCCCTATCCGCCGGAATGCTCATTTTCTCGATCCTGAGAAATGATTATTCCGTTGAGTATGTCTGGCGCGTCAGCAGCAGAGACATGCCTACCTATCTAAAAGTAACCGCCTTATGGGGCGGGCAGGCCGGTTCTTTGCTGTTTTGGAATTTTCTCATGGCCTCCTTTGCTGCCATGGTGATGGCGCGTAAATGGCGGCAAAATCTGAATCTGATGCCTTATGTCATCATCGTCATCAGCATGACCCAGGTATTTTTCCTGGGCATTTCTGCTTTTATCGAAAACCCCTTTGCGCGTCTGGCAATGGTTCCGCTGGACGGTAATGGCCTGAACCCCCTGCTGCGTCATCCGGGCATGATCATTCATCCGCCCATGCTTTACCTGGGTTTTACCGGCTTCGTCATTCCTTATGCTTTTGCCATGGCGGCGCTCATTTCTGGCCAGTTGGATGATCGTTGGATTCGCAATACGCGCCGTTGGACGTTGGTAGCCTGGCTGTTTTTAAGCCTCGGTTTGATTTTAGGCGGCCGTTGGGCGTATGACGTTTTGGGTTGGGGTGGTTACTGGGCCTGGGACCCGGTAGAAAATGCCTCTCTGATGCCCTGGCTGGCCGGGACTGCCTTCTTACACTCGGTCATGATTCAGGAAAAGCGGGACATGTTCAAAATGTGGAACATTTTCCTGGTTGTGATGACCTACTGTCTGGTTATTTTAGGTACGTTTGTCGTGCGCAGTGGGGTCATTTCTTCGGTCCATTCATTTGCGCAATCGGCGATTGGCCCGTTCTTTTTTGCCTTTATCGTGATCATGTTCACTTTCTCGGCCTATTGGATGACCAAAAGACGCGAGGCGCTCAGTTCTAAAAATCAACTCAGCTCGTTTTTATCGCGTGAAGCAGCTTTTCTATATAACAACTTCATTATTTTGGCAATTTTGGCCGTCGTGTTCCTTTTTACTTACTATCCCATCTTCTCGGAGTTGGTGACAGGGGAGAAAGGGTTTGTGGGAGCGCCGGTTTATAAGCAGGCGTTGGCGCCTTTGTTTGCTGCGCTTTTATTGTTGATGGGGGTTGCTCCGCTGACGATGTGGTACCGCACCAGCATCCAGCGCTTGCAAAAAGCAACCGTTTGGCCGGCTTTGGCTGCGCTTGTGTTTACTGGGGTGTTGGCTGTTTTAGGAATGCGCAATTGGGCCGCGATGCTGGGCGTTTGGATTGTGACCTTCTCGCTGCTGCTTACTTTGATGGAGTTTTGGAAGGGAACACGCGCGCGCATGAAGCGTGGTGAGCCGGCCTGGACTGCTTTTGCCAACCTGATGGCTCGTAATCGCCGCCGGTATGGTGGTTATTGGATTCATCTAGGCGTTTTGATTATGGCTTTTGGCATTATTGGCACGGAACTGTACCAGCAGCAAACGCAGATGCACATTATGAGCGGCCAGAGTATTACCCTGGGCGACTATGAAATGGTTTTTAACGGCGCTCGCCGCTATGCGGGTCCGGATGATCTGATGGTGACTGAAGCGGACGTGGATGTGTTTTTGAACGGCCGTCTCGTCGCCACCCTCGCCCCGCAATCTGAACTGTATACCCGCACCGGTCAACCGATGACCATTCCCGATGCCCGCTCCACAATCGCCGAAGATTTCTACGTCATCCTGGTAAACTGGGAACCGACTTCCGCGAATGAGGCCACCTTCCGCATTTACCTGAACCCGCTGATAAATTGGGTTTGGGCCGGCGGTCTGATTTTTGTGTTTGGCACGCTGATCGCTTCCTGGCCAGATCGCAAACAGGAAGAAGTGTTGGAAGCCCGGCGCGAACGTGTTGCTCTGGGTGTTGTGGGAGATTGATAAGATGCGAAAGTTAGCAAGTATCACAATTTTCGTCGTTATCCTGTTAGGGCTGTCGGTCGGGTTTGTCCTGGCGCAGTCCGACGGCACCGAAGCGCCTGTCGTGCGCGAGGTGAGCGACGACGAAGTAAACGATGTCGCCAAGGAGTTGTACTGCCCGGTGTGTGAAAACACGCCTCTGGATGTATGCGGCACCCAGGCGTGCGCTGATTGGCGTGAATTAATTCGCACCAAGCTGGCCCAGGGTGAAACGGCGCAAGATGTGTATGCTTATTTTGCGCGCCAATATGGCGACCGGGTGCTGGCACAACCACCGCGACAAGGGATCAACCTGATATTGTGGTTGTTCCCGATTGTGGCTGTTGTTTTAGGTTTGCTGTTTTTTGGTCGTTACCTGCAAAATTTGCGGGCAGAGAGCGCAGGAACGGCCGTGGAGTCTGGTGGGGGAACGGCCGTTCCTGCACAACCCCCAGCTCCCGATGATTACGCCGCGCGCATCGAACAAGAGCTGCGTAAAAAATAATAGGCCTCTGCCTGAGCTGGATAAAATCATATGAGTACAGAATCCATTCAAACTGGCACTGAACAACTCGACGTTGAAAAACCGAAAAAATCCTTCCGTTTGGGAACCATCCTCCTGTGGGTAGTTGTCGCCGGTATTTTGGCCCTGGTGGGCTGGGGTCTGGTTAATGCCAACAAAACCCGGCCGGAACAAGGCGAAATTGCGCCTGTCTTTCAGATGGAATTTTTTAACGGCTATGAATGGGAAAGCCTGCCGGCCGCTTCGCTGCAGGATATGCAAGGCAAAGTTGTGGTGCTAAACTTTTGGGCTTCCTGGTGTGTGGAATGCCGGGTAGAAGCCGATTTGTTAGAACAGGTCTGGCGACAATACCAGGGTCAAGATGTGGTCATGTTGGGCATTGCCTATGCGGATGTCGAGCCAAATTCCATCGATTATCTGCAAGAATTTGCTGTAACGTACCCCAATGCCCCAGATTTAGGGACATCTATTTCCAGCGATTATGAAATTACAGGCGTGCCGGAAACCTTTTTTATTGGCAAAGATGGTAAAATTGCGCACGTACAAATTGGGCCAGTTGATCAGGTTACATTAACGACCATGGTCAATCGGCTGTTAGCAGAATGAAGGAGGGAGTCAGTGACCGCTGAAAAATTTATGGTGAACGGTTAACAGGAAACGGCCGTATCCAATTTGCGCCGCGTACTAACCACTGCCTACGAATCATTCGCAACTCACACTGACCACTTGTTATGACTACGGGTTCAATTCTTCTCGGCTTAGCCCTGATTCTTTTAGTGGGCTTATTCATCGCGCAGCCTCTCTTGTTACCGGAGGAAAAAAAGGCGCGTTCACGCAGTCCGCGCCAGAAGTTATTGGCGCAAAAGGCCGCCTTGTTAGAAGAGGTGCGCGCTTTGGATTTTGACTTTGATACCGGCAAAATTCCGCAAGAAGTTTATGAGCCGCAGCGCGCGCAATTGGTAGCGGTGGCGGCGGAAGTTTTGCAGGCGTTGGAAGGGTTGAGCACAACGGCCGTGCCCAACGAATCCCTGGCTCCAGCAGCCGCCGTCGAACAGCCGGCCCCTGCGGAAGTGGATCCGATTGAAATGGCCATCAGCCGTCGGCGTCAGCCAGTTGCCGATGATATCGAAATGGCCGTGTCCCGCATGCGCAGCCAGACCAAACCATCAGCCTCAACGGCCGTCCCGGCCAACGGCAAAACTCGGTTCTGCCCCCAATGTGGGCATTCTGTTGCTGCCAGCGATAAATTTTGTGTCTCTTGCGGTCACAACCTAACCGTGAAAGCGGCCTGACCATCAGACTCACCTCATAAAAGTAACGATACCTCATGATTTTTAACCAACGAATACACGCGTCCTACGGCCGTTTCGCCATTTTTGCCCTGCTGCTCATTCTCTTGGCAGTGGCAACGGCCGTCTCTGCTCAAGAAACCGTCCCGCCAACCACGCCCCCAGATGCGGGAGTCGGGTTAAGCTTATTCGCCAATCGCTGCGCCAACTGCCATGGTCCGGCCGGTCAGGGTGATGGCGAAATGGCCGCCCGGCTAGAAAAACCACCGGCCAATTACACCGACCCGGAATTTCGCCGCACACGCATCCCCGCCGACATGTTTAACACTGTCACAAACGGGCGCCTGGAAGCCGGCATGCCCCCGTTTGGTCCCAGTAACAGCACCAACCCCATCAGCGAAACCGACCGTTGGAATCTGATCGCCGCCGTCTACTCCCTGGCGACGCCGCCGGAAGCAATTGCGCAAGGTCAGGCCGTGTACGACGCGAACTGCGCCGCCTGCCACGGCGACGCCGGTCTGGGTGATGGCCCAGAAGCTGCGGCCCAGGATACGCCGCCGACCGACCTCACCGATCTGGCTTACTGGTTCAATTCCAGCAACGAAACGGTTTTTGCCGCCATTGCCAACAACGGCATTCCGGCCCATGCGTATGATCTGACCGATGATGAATTGTGGGCGGTGGTCGATTACAGCCGCACGTTCAGCTATCTTTATGCAAACCAGAACGCCCCGGCCGAGCCGATTGCCACGGCCGTGATCAGCGGCACAGTAACCAATGGCACCAGCGGCGAGCTGATTACCACCGGCGATGTGCTGCTGCGCGCGTTTGACGCCAACTTCCAACCGACACTCACCCTGACAGAAACCATTGGCACAGACGGCCGTTACACCTTCACCCTCACCGATGCGTCGCCAGACTGGGTTTACCTGGCCACCACCCGCTATAACGAACTTGGCTTTAGCAGCGATGCGGCTCGGCTGGATCGCGCCAATCCGGCCGCCGATTTGCCAATCACCGTGTTTGATTCGACGTCTGATCCCACGGTAATCAACATCGACCAGATGCATATTTTGGCCAATTTTGCCGGCGACGTGGTGCAAATTAACGAATTTTACGTGTTTAGCAATTTGGGCACGGCCGTTTTTGTCGGCGAGTCGGGTGATCCGGCCAATGGAACTTTGCAGATCTCGCTGCCGGAAAATGCCACGAACGTCAATTTCCAACGTGCTCTGGGCACGATGGATTCCTCCATTCCGGCCAACGAAATGATCACCACCGAGACCGGTTGGGCCGATACTTTGCCCTTAAACCCCGGCCCCAGCGGCTTAAACCTGATTGTTGCCTATGAATTGCCCTACGACGATGGCGTTTCGCTTACCCGGCCGATTCATTACAACGTCACCAACGCCAATGTCATTATGCCGGATGTGGGCGTGACGGCCGTGGGCGAAGGCTTCGAAGATTTGGGCGTGCAAGACATGGGCGGCACAAACTTTGCCACGTATAACCGCGCCGCCATTACGGCCGGAGCTACCCTCGATTTGGCCTTAAACGGCCGTCCCACTGCCAACACCACAACCTCTTCCACCGGCGGCGCAGCCCAACCGCGCAATACCACCCAAGACCTGCTTATCGGCGGCTTTGCCTTGCTGGTCGTTGCCGGTTTGGCCCTTTTCCTGGTACGCGCCTGGCGTTCTCGCGCCGACGACGACGAGGAGGAATACGAGGACATCGAAGAAGAACGCGAGCAGCTTCTGCAAGCCATTGTGGACCTGGACGTTGCTTTTGAAAAAGGGCAAATCGAGCAAGACGCCTATACGGCCCAACGCGCCGAACTTAAAACGGCGCTGGCTGAAATCTGGGAATAACCCATCTTGTAACATCCAGGGCGCGGCGCGTTTCTCGTTGGGAGCGCGCCGCGCCCTGCTTAATCCTCGCCAGCTGAATGTGAGCAAGGTACCGTGTTTAAATTTGTCACAATTTATCGCATAGTAGATGATGAAATGGCGCTCGAAGAGTTTTTTTCGGGCACGCATTTGCCCCTGGCCGAACAGCTCCCCGGCTTATACAAAACTGAAGTAAGCCGCATCACCGGAAAACCCGGCGGCGCATCGCGCTTTCACCTGATGTACGAACTGTATTTTGCCACCGAACAAGATTTTGAAGCCGCCCTGATTTCTGCGCCGGGAACCGAGTTGATGCTGGCCCTAAAACCATGGGCGGATGCAAAAATCATCAGTTGGTTCTACAGCCACTCTTTTTCTGAAGAAACCCACCAAACAGTAACGTAAGCGTTTCCTCCTAACTGGGCGCCTGGTCCCATTTGCATGAAGTAAAGAGATTTGAAACCTCGTTTCGGTCTTTTTGTGTTTCCGTATCAAACAACCTACAGGAGAATAGAATGAATCGGATGAAGCATGTGTTGTGGGGGATAATGGCCTGTGTCACGGCCGTTGTCCTCATCATCGCCTTATCGACCAGCAGCCGTACTGCCCAGGTACGCGCCGCCGAATTGGAACAGCCGGAAACGGCCGTGCCCCAATCCGCCCTCACGCCGACCATCGGTCCCGTCATCACCCCGGCCGAATTCAACGGCAGCCTGCTCGATTTGCCGGCCTACAACGGCCCTGTCGCCGCCCCCGTGCCCTTTAAACAAACTCCCGGCACCGAGCGCAAAGGCAGCGCCCCGCAGCTGGCCAACTGGCGAGACCCGGTCTTACAAACCGCGCCCGGCGCGGGGCAAATGCCCGGCACCCTGGCTAATTTTGCCGGTATCAGCTTTGCCAGTGGCGGCGGCGGCTGGCCGCCAGACACCAACGGCGACGTCGGCCCCAATCATTACATCCAGAGTGTCAACACCTCAATCGCCATCTTCAACAAAACTACCGGCGCGGCGCTTGTTGGCCCCATTTCCTTCAACGCATTTTTTGATGGCACCGGCACGCCCTGCGACAATAACAACTACGGCGACCCCGTCGTGGTGTATGACCGCGACGCCGACCGCCGGCTCATCACCGATTTTGCCATTCCTGGCCCCTTTTACGAATGTTTGGCCATCTCCAAAACCGGCGACCCCGTTAGCGGCGGTTGGTGGTTTTATGCCATCCCCATCAGCAATACCGCCCTCAATGATTATCCCAAGGTTGGCGTGTGGCCGGATGCCTACTACATCACCTTCAATATGTTTATCCAGCCCAACGATGATTGGGGCGGCGTTGACATCTGGGCTTTAGAACGCGATGCCATGCTGGCCGGTAATCCGGTACAAACTGTTAGCTTCAACCTTGGCCCGGAAACCGGTTATGGCAGCCTTTTGCCAGCCCATGCCCTTTCCACTCCACCCCTCGGCACGCCCAATTATCTCGCTTCGGTGGAACCATTGGACAAACTGCAAATCTGGGAATTCGCCGTCGATTGGACCACCTTGTCAAATTCAACGTTAACCGGTCCCACCGAACTCAAAATTGCCGATTTTGCCATTGCCGCTTCTGTGCCGCAGCGCGGTTCGACTGTACTGCTCGACAGCCTCAGTTTTCGTCCCATGATGCAGTTGATGTACCGGGAGGTGAGTGGCGTGGAATCGCTCTGGTTCAATCACACGGTGGCTGGCGCCGATGCCTACGCGGCCGTGCGCTGGTACCAGGTGACTGATCCTGGCGGCGTTCCGACCCTGGCGCAGCAAAGCACCTACCAACCGGACGCCAACCACCGCTGGATGGGGTCAACGGCCGTAGACCAGGACGGCAACATGGCCATCGGTTACAGCGTGTCCAACACGGATCTTTACCCCAGCATCCGCTACGCCGGACGCTTGGCCGGCGAAATTCCCGGTCAACTCCCCCAGGCCGAAGCCGAAATCGTCTCCGGCAAAGGCGGCCAGTTAAACTACACCCGCTGGGGCGACTACAGCCACATGACCGTCGACCCCGTCGATGATTGTACATTCTGGTATACCACCGAATACTACTCAACCACCGGAACCAACTGGCAGACCCGTATTGCCTCCTTCAAATTCCCGTCCTGTGGCCAGCCAAAGGCCTATCTGGATGGCTATGTGCATAATTCAGTGACCGGCGCCGGCATCCCCGGCGTCACCGTGGTGGCTAATTCTCCCAGCGGCGCTATTTCCGTCTTAACTGATGCTACCGGTTACTACGAAATGACGCTGTTGGCTAATACGTATTCACTCACCGCCAACCCTCTGCTGCCTGGGTATCCCAACAGCAGCAGCGTAAGCGGCGTGGCGGCAACAACCGGCGCCACGACTACAACCGATCTGACCCTGGACCCAACGCCTTTCCTCGTGGGCGCAGACAATCTTGTGGATGACAATGTGACCTTTGGCAACAACAACGGCTACCCGGAACCCGGCGAAAAAAGCATTCAGTTATCGGAAGGTTTGCTAAATTCCGGCGCCATCACCGCTACCAACGTCGTGGCTCAACTGATCAGCCTCACCCCGGGATTAACCATTGAAACGCCTCTGGTGAGTTATCCCGATGTGACCGCCAGTGATACTATGACCAATACATCGCCGTTTACCTTTTCAGTGGCTGCGGATTTTGTCTGTGGCGATGACTTGTCTTTCCAAAAAATTATCACAGCCAGCGAAGGCGTCTATACCGAGAATTTTGTTATGAATGCTTCCGTTCCTTTGCCCCGCGCCGATATTTTTTCCAACGATGTTGAAAGCGGGGCGGCTGGTTGGACCACGGGCGGAACAAAGAACTCCTGGGCAATCACCACGGTGGCAGCCAACAGCCCCACGCATTCCTGGGCAGACAGCCCTGGCGGCAATTACCTGGACGGCACAAACTCGTATGTTCGTACCCCGGCTTACAATTTAACCGGCAAACGCGGTATTCAGTTGACAGGCTGGTTTAAATATGACCTGGAAACAGGCTACGATTATGTCTACCTGGAATATTCGTTAAATGGCGGCACGACCTGGGTGACCAATAATCCACTCTATCTATTCAATGGCCTGGAGGCGAACTGGGTGCAAATCTCGATTGACGCTTCCGTGCTGGCAAACCAACCCAACGTGGCTTTCCGTTTCCGGTTGGAGTCTGATAGCGGCGTAACGGCCGATGGCATCTATATTGACGACCTGGCTTTGTCTTACGCGCCTTACACTTGCCTGTATACGGTGCCCATGTTTGACACATTCTTGCCGATGTTGACTCAGACAGCGCCGTAAAACTGGAAAACTCCGTTTCTAACTGCTTGTTGGGAATTGGGAAATAAAAAAGCTGCTGCCAGGATTTTTTCCTGGCAGCAGCTTTTTTTATGGCTGTTGGGGTTCCGTTTCGTTATCGGCCGGAGCGGCGGGGATAAAGGTCTGATAGATGACAGGCGTGTAGACAAATGTGTCTGTTTGTAATGCACCGGCGAGCCGACCGCCAAGAGCATAAATGCGCGTTTCCACATTGGTGACGCCCATATTGGTCCAGGCCGGGTTTTCTTCGAGCATGGGCGTGTTCACGACCTGCCAGGTTTGGGAGTTGGGGTCGTAAAATTCGCTGAAAGCGATGGGTTCATCGGCGTTCGGGGTTTCGGGTTTGTTGAGGCCGCCAATGACGTACAGCTTGTTAAACAGCACGGCCGCCCCTGCGCCAATGCGCGGTGAGAGCATGTCGGGGCATACGGCCCAGGTCTCGGTGGTGGGATCGAAGGCGTGGCAGGAATTCAGAGCTTTTTGGCCATTTGTGCCGCCCACGACATAGAGATTCCCGGTTACCTGACCGCCAGTAGCAAAGGCTTTGGCTTCCGGCAGAGCGGGCAAGGGCCGCCAGCTATCTGAACTGAGATCGTAGAGGTAGGCGGTGTCCAGGATGGTGTCGTCGTTTTGGCCGCCAAACAGGTAAAGGAAACTGCCATCGGTGAGAATGAGGCCGCCGCTGATAGGCTGTGGCAGGTTGGCGACCGGTCGCCAGGCGTTGTTGGCCGGGCTGTATGCTTCGACGCGGTTGGTCGTTGAGCCATCGGGGAGACGACCGCCGGGCACGTAGATTTCGCCAAAGAGGACGGCGGCGGTGGTGTCGGCCACGGCCGTTGGTTTTGCCGCCATCTCTTGCCAGATGTGTTGGATGGTGTCATACCGACGAACCGCATTCACCACCCCGTCTGCCGTCTCGCCGCCAATCTCAAATAAATCTAATCCCACCGCTACAACTGCCATATTGGCCAGCGGCGTGGTTAACGGCCGTGCCATCGACCACCGTGTCTGGCCGATTTGTTCTTCGACAAACGGCTCAATCGTGGGCGTCGGATCGGGTTGGCTCAGAGTTTGCTGGCTAAAAAGGGCAACGATAACCAGCAAAACCAGCGCCAGACCGGCCACAACCACGGCCGTCGGCCAGCTTATGCGTTTGGCTGAACGGCGAACGGGAATGGCAGAAACGGCCGTGTCGTCCCCCAGGTCTTCTCCCTCAACGCCCGGCTCCACCAGTTGGATAGGGTCGGAAACGGCCGTGTCCATACCCGAAATAGTCGCCAGACCTTGCTGCAAGGCAACGGCCGTTGCCTCAGTGCGCGACGACACGCCCAGCTTGGTATAAATGTTCCGCAGGTGGACCTTCACCGTATTCTGACTGATCGACAATTCGGCCGCCACATCTTTATTCGACGCGCCATTCACCACACATTGTAAAACGTCGCGTTCGCGATCGCTTAAAGCTTCACCCAATTCAGCCATCGTTAAACTATTTCTTCTGGATCATGCATCAGGCTCGACGCAAAATCCAAAAGATCCAAAAAAATTCCATTAACCAATTCGTTGTTTATATTAGGGCGCCGATTCTGTGTCGCTTAACGGCAGTGTGCCGGTAATGGTCAGTGTATCGGTAATTGCTCCCGGCGTTGGCGTGGCCGCCGCGCAGCCGGCTGTCGCCTGCCCGATCTGGTCGTTCACCGCCGCGCCCCATCTGCTTGCTTCCCGGTAATACGATTCGGCCGGGCACCACTCTTGCAAATAGGCAAATTGGTCGCCCAAATTCACCAGCGACTCGATCAATCGGTCACAAGAATTTTGGTAGAACGGGGCCGATAGACACAATTCGCGGAAATTCAGCGCCGCAATTTCCCAGTTGACGCCATAGTAAGCAATGCCGGCCAGGTACAATTCCGCCCACAGGCGGTAATCCTGGGCTTCTTGCGGCAAATCGCCCAATTTTTCCGCCTCATCCAAATACGCCATGCCCAGCGTGACCTGATCGCCGCTGATCATTTCCAGGCCTCTTGCCAGATACGCGGCATACATCAACCGGTCGGTTTCCGGCCGTTCGTAACTGGGGTATTGCAGTTGAAAGGAGATCAGGGCGCTCAGGGCGTCTTCCCACGCTTCATTGTTCACCAATTGGCGGATACGCCCCAATTCATCGGCCGGATCGCTGATCAGGCCAGGTGTTGGGGTGGGTAAGGGGATTGGCGTGGCCGTCGGCGTGGTGAGCGGCCGCGGGGTGGATTGCTGGTTTTGGCGGGTGTTTATTTCCAACAGCAGCGCCTGGGCGGTTTCCTGGTTTGGGCTGCGCTGCAGCACCCAATCAATACGGCGTTGGGCCAATTGATACTTTTGGGCGTCGATGTCTTGTCGCGCCAGATCGAGTTGGGTGTTGATTTGTTCTGTCAGCGTTGTTGCTCGTTTTTCTTCCAACAACACCTGCCCATTTTGCCAGCCCAGGTAAATGACCAGCAAATACCACGCCAGCAGCGCCGAGGCGATGATCAGCAGCAGCCCAATCAGGCGGACGACCCGGCGCGATTCGCGCGGTTTTGTGCCGTTGAGTTCGGTTGTATTATCCTCTGTGGAGAGAGGGTCTTCGTTTAATGGTCCATCATTCATGGGCGGTAGTATACTCTGCTTTAGAAAGCATGTCCCGATACACAGCCACCGTTTGGTCGGCGATTTGGGTTTGGGTGTAGTGGGCAAGGACTCGTTGACGGCCGTTTTTCCCCAGTTCATCACGCATCGTTTCCGATTGCATCAGGCGCAGCAAATGGGCGTGCAGCGCCGCCACATCATCCTCAGGAAAGATTAAGCCGGCATCGCCGATTACCTGGGGGATTTCGCCGCTGTTGGCCCCGACAACGGCCGTTTCACAGGCCATCGCCTCTACCAATACCCGGCCAAACTGTTCTTTCCAATTGGGCAGCGTGCGCGACGCCAGCACCAATACGTCCATTTGCCCCAAATAACCCGGCATCTGCGCCGACGGAATCGCCCCATCAAACTGCACCCGCTCCCGAATGCCTAGTTCTTGCGCCAACTGCTCCAGATAGGGACGATGAGGCCCGTTACCGGCAATGTGCAGCCGCCAGACGCCCGGCAGCCCGGCCGCCGCCCGCAGCAGCAAATCATCCCCTTTTTCCGCTACCAGCCGCCGGTTGGCCGAGCCGATGATGAACCCACGGCCGTGATCGCGCCTCGGCGGCGGGGTGAACAGTTCCGGGTCCGTGCCGAACTGGGGAATAATTTTGTGCGCACCGGCATACCCTTTAGCCCGCCAGACCTGAACTGCTTCGCTGTTACCCATCAGCGCATAATCGACGCCGGTCAGGACCTGCTTTTCCCACCAGCGAAACGGCGGCGGGTAGCGGCGGTTGATATTTTGCCAGGAGAAAAACAAGGTCTTCGCTCCCACCGCCTGCGCCTGCCGCATCGCCAGCCAGGTCGCCAGGTTATAAGGTTCCTCGTCGATATGGACGATATCCGGCCGAAACTCGGCCAGACGCTGCTTGAGTTTGGGGTAATAGTGCAGGTGAAAGTTGCCGTTGAAGCGAATCGGGTCCACCAGCAGGTGATAACCATCTGCCGGGGTGCGCTCCAACAGCACCTGTCCGGCGGGATCATCCCAACTTGGCGGCACGACAGCCAGCAAGTCTATGTCTTTATGGCTGGCAATGGCGGCCAGTTTGGATTGATAGGCCCCAACCAGCAGGGCTTTAGACAGCATCAACACGCGCATGACTCATCTCTCACATCAGGGCTATCGCATAGTCAGTTTACTCTTCGTATCGCCCGGCGCTGAAGCCGCCGGGCTGCCAAACAACGCCCCGTAAACGGGGCTTTTTCCCTTCTTTAGCCGGTTTCAACCGGCGTTGTGTGGCTGCCGGGGCGTTTACGCCCCGGCGAGGCCAACCAAAAGCTTAGACGCGGCGAGTATGCGATAGCCCTGTCTCTCTCATTCGTCCAGGTTTGTTGCGGCGGCCTATTTTGCTATACTTGCCCTGCTTTGACAAACCGGGCACATACGATGCACACCTCATCTAATGAACTTCACAGCCCATCCCGTTGGGGGTGGGCTTTATTACTGTTAATCGTCGGTACGGCCGTTTTCCTGCGGTTTTACCAGTTGGGCGCGCAGCCGCCCGGCCTGTACCGCGACGAAGCCTACAACGGCCTGGACGCGCTGACGGTGCTGGACGGCCGTCATCCCCTCTTTTTCCCCGCCAACAACGGCCGTGAACCCACCTACATCTACCTTACCGCCGCCGCCATCGCCCTGCTCGGCCGCTCGACGACGGCCGTGCGCCTGGCCGCCGCCATTGCCGGCTCGTTGGCCACGCTGGCCGTCTACCTGCTGGGGCGCGAATGGTTTGGCCGCCGGGTGGGCTGGCTGGCCGCCTGGTTGTGGGCTGTCACCATATGGAGCATTCACCTCAGCCGCATCGGGCTGCGCGTGGTGTTGATGGTGCCACTGCTGGCGCTGGCTTTCTGGCTGGGCACGTTGGCTTACCGGCGGCAGCGCAACTGGCTGTGGCTGGCCGCCGGGCTGGTCTATGGCGCGGGATTCTACACCTATCTGGCCATGCGGTTTACGCCGCTTGTGCTGCTGGCGCTGCTGCTCTACTTGCTCTGGCAAAAGCGGGCGGCGCGTTTGTGGCCGGGCGTGGTCTGGTTTGCAATGGGCACGGCCGTGGCCCTGCTGCCCTTTGCCCTGCTGTTTTTCCGCGATCCGGCGCTCATTTTGGGGCGCGCCGGACAGGTCTCCATTCTTAATCCGGCCATAAACGGCGGCGATTTGTGGGGCACGCTGGCGCGGCAAATTGGCCGCGCCCTGGGCATGTTCATCTGGCGCGGCGATGACATCTTGCGCCACAATCCCGCCAACCGGCCGGTGTTTGATTGGCTGCTGGCCGGGCCGTTTTTGTTGGGCGCGGCCTGGTGCATGCGTCATTGGCGGCGTCCGGCGGCGATGGCTACGCTGCTGTGGGTGCTCATTATGCTCGGACCAACCATTCTGGCCGAGGACACGCCCCATTTTTTGCGCGCGGCCGGTGTGCTGCCCGCGGCCTTGCTGCTGCCCGCGCTGGGCCTGGATTGGCTCTGGAATTGGGCGCGGCTGCCTCGTTTGGCGCGGCAGGGATTGGTTATTGGGCTGTTGGCGGCCAGTTTGCTGCTCTCTGTTCGTGATTATGTCAATTATTCACGCCAGCCGGATGTGGCTTATTTGTTTGAAACGGCCGTTACCGACATGGCTGCCCAAATCAACGCCGAACCGGCGGAAACGGCCGTGTTTGTCGATGGCGAGCGGTACTGGCAAAAGTACCCCACGCTGCCCTTTCTGGTAGACGCGGCGCGGGTGCAGCTTTTTACTGCCGCTGCCGGACTGCCTCCTTTGCCGGAAACGGCCGTCATCTACGCCTGGCCTTACGATGGCTTGACGGCCGTGGGGCGGGCCATCCATCCCCCGGCGCTGGTCACGGCCGATTGGGGCGCTCTGGCGCGCGGCGACCTGGAACCGGAAGCGTATCCGCTGTATGTGCGTTACAGCGTGCAGCCGCCGCCGGATTGGCCGGTGCAGGCCATATTCGGCGACAGCCTGATTCTGCGCCACGTTGAGGTGGCGACCTTACCTTCCGGTGAGCTGCAAGTGGATTTGTTCTGGGAGGGAGAAACGGCCGTGTCGCCCAATCTCACCGCCTTTGTCCACATCGTCGGGGCAGACGGCCTGATCGCCCAAAAAGATGGGCTGCCGGGAGCCGGTTTGTGGTCGGTCGATTGGTGGCAGGCAGGCTTGCTGCTGCGCGACCGCCGCCGCATCCCCCTGCCGGAAGACGCAGCCAACGCCCCCTACGACATTCAAATTGGCGTTTACGATGCATCAACCACTGCACGCCTGCCGGTGAAAAACGGCGCTGGTGACGCGGTTGGCGATGTTTTTGTGTGGCCGGGCGCGGATTGACGGTAGGCAGCACGGCTATCGTGCGCCGGGCGTTGGGCAGAATAGGAGAAGATGGGTACGCTTAGGGATATGCTGCGGGTTCTGTTTTTTCTGCTTGGTATGGGCGTTTTGCTTGGGCTGGCCGGACGGCCGTTGCCGCTGCTGGCGCAAACCTTTCCGACGCCTACCCCGGACGCTGAAGGCAACATTTACGTGGAAGTGCAGGTTAACGATTCCATGTGGAGTATTGCCGCGCGCGCCGGTATCACCTTACAAACCCTGTTCGATTTAAACGGGCTGACAGAAAACTCAATTGTCAAACCCGGCGACCGGCTGCTGATTGGACGGGTGGAACCTCTGCCCACAGATACGCCAGAGCCAACCGCGACGCCCACTTTGGGGCCGCCAACGCCGACGCGCACGCCGCTGCCGCTGCCAGAAACGGCCGTTTGCCTTTCCGCCTTCGATGATTTAAACCGCGACGGGGCGCAGGAAGCCGGCGAACCGCTGCGCGGCGCGGTCGCTTTTACCATTTTTACCGAGCAGGCAGTGGTGGCCAATTACATTACCAATGGCGTGTCGGAGCCGTACTGCCTGACCCTGGAGCCGGGCACATATCGCATTACGCGCTCCATTGGGCGCGGCGAAACGCTGACGAATGATGGCGATGTGGCCGTTCTGCTGCAATTGGGCAACGTCATAGACCTGACGTTTGGCAGTTACAGTGGGGCGACGGTCGGCGAAACGGCCGTGCCCGGCACGGCCACCTCCGCAGCATTAAACCAGCCGCCCCCTGTGGTTGCTGAAGCGCAGGCGGAGCCGACACCGCTGGTCGTGGCCGTTCAAAGCCCGGCGGGTCCGAATTTGCTGGTGTGGGGCGTGTTGGTGTTAACGGCCGTATTGCTTTCTGGCGGCGCAATCTTTGCCATTCGTGCGCGTCGGCAATAAACTGGTGAAGTAAAGACCCTAAGGGTTTACGCTTGAGAAGCCAGGCTATCTGGAACTTAAACCCTTAGGGTCTGTAGAGTTAAACAAGAAATTTGTTGAGGTAATGAGATGAAAAAGATTTTGATATTGGCAGGGCTGATGGCCCTCACACTGGTATTGTCGGTAACGGCCGCGCCCAGCGCCGCCGCCCCGATGCAGCAGACCAACCTGTTAAAAAACCCAGGCTTTGAACAGCCGTACACCGGAGATGGCGCCGCCCAGGATTGGGTGCGTTGGGATGAGGTCAGCAGCGCCGATAAATTTAGCGATTGCACCAATCCATACGTCAAAAGCCCGCAGTGGTCTGGCGAATTCAACTCGGCGTTGATCCACAGCGGCAACGCCTCCCAGCATGTGGGCAATCAGTGGGACACCTGGCACGCGGGTATGTGGCAGAACGTTCCGGCGACTCCTGGCACCACGTATCGGTTTACTTTTTACGCGCGCGGCCGCGGCGGCATGGACAATTTTCCTGCGCCGTCTGAATCTGGTTTGGCGATGAATGTGCGCGCCGGCATCGACCCCAGCGGCAATGGCGGCATCTGGTACGATGGCGACATCGTGTGGAGCGGCTCGGCCAATCCCCATGACACCTGGCAGCAAGTTTCCGTTGAGGCTGTGGCTACCGGCACGAACATCACTGTTTACACGTCTGCAAATTGGGCGGTGGCCGGGGTAAACCAGTGCCGCGCCCATTTGGATGTATGGTTCGACACGGCCGAGGTGATCGCCGTTGGCCCGCCGCCGACCAACACGCCGCTGCCCTTGCCCACGCTGCCGCCCGCGCCGCTGGCCACCAACACACCAGTTCCGCCGACAGCTACCAATACCCCAGAAGTGACGGCCACCTTTACGGCCGTGCCTACCGAAACGCCATCACCCACGCCCGAAGGCGGCACGATTTGTGTGAATGCCTTTAACGATGAAAACGGCAATGGCGTCCAAGACCCCAACGAGGGGTACATGGCCGGCGTGACGTTTACCATCGCCAATGCGACGGCGATTGTGGGCCAGGCAATTTCTACCGGCACGGAAACGCCGGTATGCCAGAGCGGGCTGGTTCCTGACCGGTATCAGGTGAAGCAGGTGCTGCCGCCGCGCCTGGACCCGACCACGATTGATTATGCCGACCTGGATGTGCAGGTTGGGCAGACGTATGGCGTGGCTTTTGGCAGCCGCATTCGCGCGGAAGTGACGCCAACGGCCGTGGCGGCCGTTTCACCGACGCCAGACGCAACCAGCCAGCCAGACAGCGGCGCATCTGCCGGCAGCGGCGGTGGTATTAGCGGTTTGGCGATTGCCGGCATTGGCATGTTGGTGGCCGCGGTAGTCCTGTTGGGCGCGGTGCTGTTTGCGCTGCTGCGCCGTCAATCCAGTTAGTGATTCTGGCGGGTGGGTGATGGCTTGGAAACGCCGCGCCATCACCCACCCGCGCTGCCAGATTGTCCCAAAAACGGTTCCCCCTCACCTCTGCGCATCTTTTTTGGTTGGCTACGCTCTTCGTTGCGGTGTTAGCTGCCTGGCCGCTGTTGTCTGGGCCAGGTCTGGTGAATACGCGCGGCGGCGGCGACAGTCCATTTTTGTTGCAGCGGTTGCAGCAGTTGGAAACGGCCGTGCGTGATGGCCATTTTCCGGTGCGCTGGATGCCGGATGCCAACTACGGTTACGGCTACCCCTTTTTTAATTTTTACGCGCCATTGTCGATTTATGTGACGGCCGTGTTCCGTTTCCTCGGTTTCGGCTATGTTCAGTCCATCCAGCTTGCGCAGCTTGCCGGATTTATAGTCGCCGCCGGGGCTGTGTTTGTCCTGGCCCGGCGCTGGTTCAATTCGCCGTGGGCCGGGCTGTTGGCGGCTGTGGCTTACACCACCGCGCCCTTCCACATGGTCAACGTCTACGTGCGCGGCGATTCGCTGGCCGAATTTTGGGCGATGGCTTTTTACCCCCTGGTCCTGCTGGCCGCCGATGGATTGCGGATTGCGGATTGCGGATTGCGGAGAATGAACGTGGCGCTGTTGGCGTTGGCGTATGCGGGGTTGATTCTGAGCCATAATATTTCCGCGCTGATTTTTTCGCCTTTCCTGCTGTTGTATCTCCTCTTGAAACCCCGTCCTCCCAAAACGCAATCGCCTGGCAATCGTCTCCAATCTCTAATCTCCACTCTCCAATCTCCTTTCTTAGGGCTGCTGCTGGCTTTCGCGCTGGCAGCCTGGTTTTTTGTTCCGGCGCTGGCGGAGAAGGGGCTGGCGCAGTTGGGGCCGGTGACCGAAGGGTATTTTCATTTCAGCAATCATTTTCGCGGGCTGGATTTGGTGCAGACGACGGCCCTGTTTGATTATGGCGTGGATGGCGGGCAGGCGTTTCGCATGGGGCTGGCGCAGGCGGTTACGGCCGTGGCCGGCCTGTTGGCGTGTGTGTTTTTTTTAACGCCAAGGCGCAAAGGGGCCAAGGCGCAAAGAGAAGAGGGTTTGGCATCCGTTCGTCTTGTTTTTATTCTGGTGGCTTTTGCTGTGGCGACGTTCATGATCACGCCGTGGTCACGGCCGTTGTGGGAGTACCTGCCGCTGTTGGATTTTACGCAGTTTCCCTGGCGCTTTTTGTCGGTGCAGGCGTTGGCCGGGGCGCTGGCGACGGCCGTGTTGGCGACGCTGCCGGGGCGGCGGGTAATTGCGCCGCTGGCGGCATTGGTCTTAATCGTGGCGGCTTTAGGCGGGCTGCGGCCCGATTACCTGCGCCTGACCGATGCAGACGTGACGGCCGAAAAGCTGGCCCAATACGAGTGGTACAGCGGCAACATTGGCAGCACGGTCAGCGCGGAATATCTGTCTACGGCCGTGCGGCCGCGCCAATCCACCAGCCCCTGGCTGAATAGCGGCGACCGCGACCGCGTGCAGGTGTTGGCCGGGACCGCGAAAGCAGCGTTGATTGAGCGGCGGGCGGCGCGGCAGGTCTGGCAGGTGGACACGGCCGTTTCCGGCGCAACCCTGGTGTTTCCTACCATGTATTGGCCGGGCTGGACGGCGGCGGTGGATGGCGCGGCGGCGGTGGTTGCGCCAGCCGCCGGTTCCGGCCTGGTGCAAATCGACGCGCCGCCGGGCGACCATACCATCACCCTGCGCCTGAAGCGTACGCCGGTGCAGGCAGGCGCGGAATGGGTGTCGTTGACGGCCGTGTTGACGACGATCTGGTTGGTATGGCCGCGCCATTGGGGGCGAACAGGGCGCGGTCTGGCATGGGGTTTGCTGGCTCTGCTGGGCGCGGCGCTGGTCGCGCAGTTGTGGCCGGAAGCGCAGCCAGCGGCAGATGATCTCAATTGGGATTTTGCCCAGATGGCTTACTTGCATCATGAACCGGCGGGCATCTTGTTTGCCGATGGCCTGACGCTGGCCGGTTATTCGTACAGCCAGGAGCAGGTAAAACCGGGCGACGATCTGACCATCACCCTGAACTGGCAGAATTTGGAAGCTGCGGCGGGGCAGCCGGTGAGTGTGGCATTGTTTACGCCGGCGATCACACGGCCGTCGCTGCTGGCGGAAGTCATCCCGTCGCCGATGGCGCAACAGACGCAACCTCTAGGCGCATCTATGCGGTTCGTATTGTCCATTCCGGCGGATGCGCCGGCCGGTTTGTTTGCGCCGCGCGTGATTGTGGCCGGTTATCCGGCGGAAACGGCGACTGGTTTGACGCGCGGGGATTTGTTTTTACGGCCGTTGCGGGTGGAGGCGCATGTTAACCCAGAGGAGCAGAGGCGTGGAGGGGCACTGGATGTGCGGGCAGTGGGCGGTGCGGTGCGGGCGGATGCGTCGGTTTTGGATGTGCGGTTGGCGTGGTGGACGGCACGGCCGTTAAGCCAAAACTACGCCGTATCGCTGCGGCTGACCGATGCGCACGGACGTTGGCTGCGCCAGTTAGACACCCAACCGGGTTTTGGCTTTTTGCCCAGCAGCGGCTGGCCTGCGGCGCAGTGGACGGCCGATTGGTTGGCTTTGGGCTTGCCGGAGTTGGACCCGGCAGCCGGGCCTTACCCGTTGGTGGCGCAGGTGTATGAGGTGAGTGCGCCGGAAACGGCCGTGCTGACGCGCCGGTTGGGTGTGTTGAGCGGCCGGGAATTTGCGCCAAATGAGCCGGTGTTTGAGCTGCCGGAAGGGGTGGCGGGGGGAGCAACGGCCGTGTTTGGCGATGTGATTGCGCTGGTAGATTACACGGTGGAAAAGCAGGACGATACGTTGACGGTGACATTGATCTGGCAGGCGCTGGGCGATGGTCAGACCGATTACACTCGCTTTGTTCACCTGGTTAACCCGGCTGGCGACCAACCACCGCTGGCGCAAATCGACGGCTTTCCGGTGTTCAATACGTATCCAACCAGCCAGTGGCAGGCCGGTGAAGTGGTAACAGATGTGGTGGCGCTGCCGGTGGGGCAGACGCCGCCGGGCGAGTATGATCTGCTGGTTGGGTTTTATGGAGCAGGAGAAAGTGGGGCGGTGGAAAGGGTAACGGCCGTTGATAAAAATGGCGCGCCATTTCCCAACGATGCCGTTCCCTTGCCAACAGAAGCGAGATTAAGAAATTAATTGTTACCTGTCAGCGTTTGTTTGGCAGTTTTTATCCCCCCAACGCTTTTAAGGCCAATTCAATACTTTTTTCCGGGCTGACCTTTATCTGGATATCGGCCAGTTTCCCTTCCTCGTCGATGAGGAAATGACTGCGAATGATGCCCATATAGGAACGGCCGTACATCTTTCGTTCGCCCCATGCCCCATATGCTTCGGCAACCGCATGGTCAGAATCCGACAAAAGCGGGTAAGGGAAATGCTCTTGGCTTTTCCATTTGGCTAGCGCAGCTGGCTCATCCGGGCTAATGCCAATGACCGTGGCATTGTGTTCGGTGATGACAGCGTAATTGTCTCGAAAGCCACACGCCTGTGTGGTGCAGCCGGGGGTTGCCGCCTTCGGGTAAAAAAACAACACCACCCGCTGCCCGCGAAAATCAGATAGTTTCACCCGCTCATTTTCGGCGGACGTAAGTTCAAATTCAGGGGCGAGTTCACCAATTTTTATCATTTTGTTGCTCCTTCATATCAAATTTTTGTCACGAAATAGGTTCAAAACTCCTACGCAGAGCCTTTAAATTGAATGGAAACAGGGTCAAGCTCGACGAAATCTAAACGAGACTGCAAAAGCCAGCCAAATTATAACCATTCTTAAACCATTCACGTACAGAGGTACTATTCATTCTGCCTTGTAAATGGGCACAATAGGATTTGTTTCATTCTACATCTGCGTCATAAAAAAGAGGCGGGGATTTTTAAACTTTTAATAAAGGTGTTAACCGAGGAGTAGACAATGGTACATCGAAAGCGAACCGTGGTTTTATTGATTCTTGTTGTGATGTTGTTTTCCGCTGTATCTAGTGTGGCAGCGCAAACAAACGAGCCTGCGACCATTGGCAGTGCCTATTTTGTCCCTAGTTCCATCGCAACCGGCGGTAGCACTACGCTCAACATTGACAATCTAAAGGCCGCATCGGCCACAACAACAGTTGGCCTCTGTTTCTATTATTCAGATTCTGGCATGGATTCACTATTTCCGGCATCTGTGACCGGGACTCGTTCCACGACTTATACGCGTGGTTATCAGGGGCTTGATAGTGCGGCAGTAACTTGTCCTTCCATGGGTTCTGGCCGGATAACAGAATATGCGGGTACGCCCAATGCATTCGCCAAATTGTTGGGCGAGAATGTAGATTTTGCCGGTACTGTCTCCAGCGCGAATGGTGTGTATCCTGTAGATATTTTGCAGCTAGAGGACTTGGTTCTGACGGATGGGTTTTCTACCAGCCTGACAATCGCGGCTGCGGCCACGGATGTTTATGTTTCCAATGACACCGCTTGTGGCGGCAACGCGCCTTGCTACAGCGGCACGACTGCTTTGCAGCAAGCCTTTACAAATGTGGCCGACAACGGGACTGTTTTTATTTACGGCACTTATTCACAGGGCGGCGGGGTGGTTGCAGCCCTGACCGGCAGCAAGAGTGTTACGGTTTCTGGATTTAACAGCCCGATTATTGAGAATGGCGGCGGCACTTGCAGTGGGGCTATGATTGAAAATCAGAGCAGCGGCTTTTTGATATTCAGCACCGTAACTTTAGACGGAACATGTGCGGTTGGTTCGCGGTCAGCCGGTATTTTGCAATCCGGTGTGGGCACAACCATTGTTCAGGATTCATTTATGACAATTCGTGATTTTGTCGCTGTCGGGAGTTCGGCGCTGCGCGTTTCGAATGGGTTATTGATTGCCCGTGGTAATGGGTTTCAAAACAACCAAAAGGCATTCGATCAGACGGGTGGTACGTTGTACGCTTTTGCGAACAACATCAATACAAACCTGGGCGCTAATGCGGCCACCAAATCTGCGGGCACATCCAATGTTACCTGCAACTATTGGAGCGCTTCAACTATCTCCGGGTTTGGCACAGATTTCACAGAGCGATTGGGCGCTCCCATGGTTAGCTACAATGAAGGATCCGGCACTCTGACCCTAGATGCGGCATCTTTGGCCGCTAATGGCGGCACTCAGGTGATTGTGGGCATGGGTCGGGTGAATAATCCGTTTGGAAACGGGACGGTTGAAGGTTTAGGCGCGCGCGTTTCGGATTATTATGCGGCTTGCGGTACGGGGGCAACCGCGCTTTCCGGATTGATTACAATTGTAGGCGATTCGGTTACGCCTGGTCCGACGGGTTTTCGATTGTATTCCATCACCAATCCTTTGGAGTGTTCGCCGGCAAGTAATACCGCTTGCTGGGATTACCAAAACGTTTCGTGTACGACGCCCGGATGTTCTGTAACCGGCAGCGTTGCCCGCGATGGTCATTTTATGGTGGGTAATGAGGTGGACCCAACGGCCGTTTCTCTGCAAAGTTTTGGCCAACAATCCGGCGTCACGCTCTGGCCGGTTGCTGTCCTGTTGGCCTTGATGGCCGGCATGACGTTTGTGGCCGCGCGTCGCCGCCGAGCATAATTGGTGTCTGTGTAAACAATTTTTGCCTTCTCACTCCAGGGGTGGCCTGTCCGGGCCACCCCTTTTTTTGTTTCTGGCAAACGGCGCTGTTTTTTATAAATTGGGAACTTTTGACGGCCGTTCATCGTTAAGAAAGACATGAAGGATGTTCGTGGAACGGCCGTTGGTTTTCCGTCCATCAGCAAGCTTCACCCGCATGGTAATCTGCTTAATAGAAGTACGAACAGAGACGTTTTATTCTGATCCCAATGCGTAAGATAACAGGAGGTATGAGATGCCAATTTTTTATATGACTTTCTGGTCGATCATTGTCATTCTTGCTGTTGGCGTGTGGCGCCTCCGCAGTTGGTTGTCTATTTTCACCGTCGCCCTTATCACCGTGGTGATTCTTATGTTTTCCCAGGCGCTGTTTGTCCAGCTAGCGGTGTCTGCGGGACTTGACCCCAGTCTGGTTCTGATCGATCCAAGCGCATTCCTGCGCAGCGGGCCGTTGGGTTGGTTGGCGCTATTGGTAATGCCTTGCGGCTGGTTGGGACCGGTGTTGGGGTTAAATTTGGTGGAACGGTGGCATGAGTGGCAGCAAGAACCGGGGTAGTGGTTTGCTGCTGATTTTCAGGTTGATTGCTGCATCAGGCGTTATTCTTGGGGATAACGCCTTTTTTTGTCTTGCTGGCGCTTAATCTGTGTGGCCAAACAATTTCAGGGCAAACCGAATCATGGCCAGAAACATGCCGCCAAACAGACCGCGATTTGGTTTAACCGTGAGGCTTTCCTTCATGCGCAGCATGGCTTCGTACCATTTGCCCTGGCGCATCCGCATGAGGCTGAAGGCGCGCAGCACCTGGCTTTGTTTGTCGCGGTCATTGGTTTGGGCGAATAAAGCGGCGGCGTCGCTGTAACAGCGGGCCGCTTGTTCACGGTCGCCCTGGTCTTTGTAGAGGTCGCCCATGTTACCTAAAACCTGCGCGCGCCGGTTGTCGTCGTTGGCGGCGGCGCAGTAGGTCTGCGCGTTGTCAAACGCGCGGAGGGCGTCTTCATGATGGCCGCGCAG
>JAKQCM010000301.1 GCA_029559155.1 Chloroflexota bacterium | reverse complement strand
AGAGATTTTTAAAAAAGCTCTTCTACTTTTTAAAAAAGCTCTTCTGTTTTTGGGCGCAATCACTTGTGACTTTGGCCGGGATAAGATTGGACCAATCTTTAAAGATTGGTCCAATCTGGCTAGCGTGTTAGGACACGGCCGTTGGCATCATTTCACGCACTTGAACGGCCGTGCCGCAGGCCAGGGCTTCTTGCGCCGTGGTCTGGGCCGCCGTCAGCGTCAGCCCGCGGATTTGCGCCTTGACCGAGGGGATGGACGGCACGCTGACGCTGAGTTCGTCCACGCCTAAGCCCACCAGAATCGGCACGGCTTGCGGGTCCGCGCCCAGTTCGCCGCAGACGCCCACCCATTTGCCGTGGGCGTGCGCCGCTTCGACCGTGCGGGCAATCAAGCGCAGCACCGCCGGATGCAGACCATCCGATTTACCTGCCAAAGACGGGTGCATCCGGTCCATCGCCAGGGTGTATTGGGTCAGGTCGTTCGTGCCGATAGAGAAAAAGTCCACCTCTTGGGCGAAGACATCAGCCATGAGCGCGGCCGAGGGCACTTCGATCATGATGCCCACTTCCACGTCCGGCGCGCCCAACTCCGCCTGGATTTCGGCCACCATCGCCCGGGCCGCTCGCCATTCCGACAGGTCGGCTACCATGGGGAACATGATGCGCAAGGGGCCAAACGCGGCAGCGCGCAGGATGGCGCGCAGCTGCTGGCGCAGTAATTCTGGCCTGTTCAGGCACAGCCGAATGCCGCGTTCGCCCAAAAATGGGTTGGCTTCCGGCGGCACGCTGATGTACGGCAGGGGTTTATCACCGCCAATATCCAGCGTGCGCACAATAACCGGCTGGCCGTTCAGGGCTTGCACCACGTCGCGGTACACTTCAAACTGCTCCAATTCTGTGGGCGCTTCGGTGCGCTCCAGAAAGAGAAACTCCGTGCGTAACAGGCCCACGCCCTCCGCCCCAGCGGTGGCTGCCTTCTGCGCGTCCTTCAGTCCGCCGATGTTGGCGACGACTTCCACGCGATGATCATCTTGGGTGATGGCCGGTTCGCCCGCAGTGGCGGCGGCGCGGGACATGGCCGCCTGCCATGATTGCTGCTGCGCCTGGGCCTGCGCCACGGCGGCGGCGTCCGGGTTGATGGTCAGGGTGCCGTCCGAGCCATTGAGGATGACGGGGGTGAGGTTGGCAATGTCCAGAACGGCCGTGCCCGCACTGACCACCGCCGGTAAGCTGAGGGCGCGGGCAATGATGGCAGAATGGGCCGTCGGGCCGCCGGCGGCCGTGCAAAAGCCCAGGATTTTGCCCCGATCCAGTGACGCTGTGTCCGAAGGGGACAGGTCGGCGGCCACCAGAATGATCGGGTGATCCGGCAGGCTCACTTGCTGCTCGTCGCCGCCCATCAGCAGACGCAGCACGCGGTAGCCCACGTCTTGAATGTCGGCGGCTCGTCCGGCCAGCAGCGGATCGTTGAGAGCGGCCATGGCTTTGGCGCGGGCGTCGATGGTGACTTGCCAGGCGCGGGCGGCGCTTTGCTGCTTGTGGATGCGCTCCAATACGGCGTCCAGAAGGTCGGGGTCTTCCAGGATTTCCTGGTGAACTTCAAAGATAGCGGCTTCGCTGGCGCTGGTAGACTGCACCATTTGTTTGTGTAACGTGACCAACTGGCCACGGGCGCGGTCCAGGGCTTTCTGCAGGGCTTCTTCTTCGACCGACGCGCCGCGAAAGGTTTCGTCGATGGTGATTTCTTCGTGTTGGAGATGGTAAATGGGGCCGATGGCGATGCCCGGCGCAGCGGGAATGCCTTTGATGACGTTGGCCGGTAGAACGGCCGTGGGGCTGGGGACGGCTTGTTGGCCGTTGGCGGGTGCGGTGGAGGGAACGGCCGTCTCCTCAGGTGCATGGTGGTCTTCGCCGAGGCCGTCGGCAACGGCCGTAACCAATGCCGCCAGCGCTTCCTCTTCATCCGCGCCATCGACAATCAGCCGAATCTCGCTGCCACATTCGACGCCCAGCGTCAGCATGGAGATAAGGCTCTTGGCATTCGCCTTCTTCGATCCATGCTGCACGCGAATGTCCGACTTGTACTGCTTGGCGGTATTCACAAACACCTTCGCCGGCCGCGCATGCAAACCGGTGGGGTTATGAATCGTCAGGTCTTGTTCTTTCATAATAGACTGCCCTTTCCCGCTAATCAACCTCCGCCCTTGTCGCGCCAAGTTGAGTCAGGATGAGTTCAGGGTCTGCTGTCTGGATCAGCGCCTGGGTCATATCTTCGTCTTCGATCACTTCGGCCAGATTGGCCAGCACGCCGATGTGCTCGTCGGAGGAAGCGGCGATGCCAATGACCAGATACGCTTTTTCGCCGTCTTCCCATTCGACGCCGGCGGGCACTTGCAGCACGGAAATGCCGGTCTGCAAAATGTCGGCGCGGTTATCGAATTGGCCGTGAGGGATGGAAACGCCGTTGCCCAGGTAGGTGGACATGGTTTGTTCGCGGGCCAACATGCCCTGCACATACCCTGCCTGTACGCAGCCGCTGTTGACCAGCAGGTCGCCGGCCTGGCGAATGGCGTCGGCTTTGTCAACGGCCGTTGCCCCCAGCCGGATTCTGTCTACAGATAAGATAGCCATAGGGTTACTCCAAATTGCTCACAATGTCGCTGTTGTCGGTAAACGCTTTCACAATGCCATCAAAGACAGGATCATTCAGGAATTGGCTGAAGGCAACCACGACGGCGTCGGGCGCTTTGCCCTGGGCCACCCTGGCCAGCCCTTTATGCACCAGGATCACTTGCGCATCGGTGGGAATGCCCCGCGCCGGTTTGTGGACCACAGTCACGCTGGTTACTTTGGCTTGTTTTAATTTTTTCTTGAGCGAGTTGACGCTCATCAGACTTGAACCCATGCCTGCTTCACAGGCCAGGATAATGGTGCTTACTTGAGATGCAGGGATAGAGTGTGTCATGATTGCTCCTTTTGGGGGATGTGTGATGCGTGATGCGTGATGTGGTTTACGCATCACGCATCACGTATCCCAATCATTAGTCGCCCAGGCCGGGAACGGCCGATACGCCAGCGCCTTCCATTTCCATTTCTTCGTCTTCAGCAGGAACCGGACGGACACGCAGAATAAACGCTCCCACCAGGAAAGATACCGCCGCGCCAATGGCCACACCGGTAAGTACCGCAAAGTGCTTGCCGGGCGGAATAACAGCCAGATACGCAAAGATCGAACCCGGGGATGGGGTGGCTACCAGGCCGGCATTGGTCACAGAGAACCAGAAATCAGCCGCCATACCGCCGGCAATTACCGACAAAACCATGATGGGATGAGCCAACACGTAGGGGAAATAAATCTCATGAATACCGCCCAAGAAATGAATGATCATCGCGCCAGGGGCAGATTGCTTCAACAGGCCTTTACCCACAACATAGTAAGCAATCAGCAGGCCCAGTCCAGGCCCCGGATTGGTTTCCAGCAAGAACAGCAGCGAATATCCTTGCTCGGTCACTTGTTGCACACCTAATGGGGCCAGAATGCCGTGGTTGATGGCATTGTTCATGAACAGGATTTTGGCCGGTTCAATGATGATGGCTGCCAGGGCGATCAGGTTGTTGTCTACCAGGATTTCGACGCCTTTGCCAAACACATTGCTGATGCTTTCCACAACTGGCCCAACGACCAGGTAGCCTACCAAAATCAGAACGATGGCCCAAATACCGGCCGTAAAGTTGTTGATGAGCATTTCGAAGCCCACCGGGATTTTGTCTTCCAGGACTTCGTCAATCTTTTTAATGGTCCAGCCGCCCAGCGGACCCATCAGCATTGCGCCGAGGAACATGGGGATGTCTGTGCCGACGATGACGCCCATGCTGGCCGCCGCGCCAACCACACCACCGCGCACGCCGTAGATCATGGAACCACCGGTAAACCCGATGAGGATAGGCAGCAGATAAACGATCATGGGGCCTACCAGTTCAGCAAACCGTTCGCTGGGAATCCAGCCGGTGGGGATAAAGAGGGCTGTGATTAGACCCCAGGCAATAAACGCGCCAATGTTGGGGATGATCATCCCGGCCATAAAGCCGCCCAGACTTTGAATCTTTTCTCTCATTTTGATGTCTCCTTCTTCAAATCAAGCTCAACTAGGTGACCCGTTATCAGGATAAGATGTGGGTCGTATCTGGATAAAATTTGGCGGCAATCTCGCGAGGATCGCCGCGCGACACAAACGTCCGGAGCGTTTTAGTAAACTGGGGGAGGCTGACGGGTCAGGCCAGCCATTGGGTGATTCTTTCTACATCCTCTGGTAAGAGCAGCGGGTGGACCTGGATGACGTTGCTCTGGTTTTTGACGGTGCTGCCGGGCAGGGGGACGGTAGTGATGATGAGTTCGGCTCTGGCTGTAAGTTCCTGGTTTAGTTCGCGCATGGAGACGACGCGTAAGACGCCCAGGCGTGGAAAGCGGGTTTTGAGGCGGGCGACGAGTAATTGAGCGGTGGCCATGCCACTGGGGCAGACGACGATGACTTCCTGAAGCCGGTTGGGTTGTTCGCGGATGTAGGCGGCGCGCAGGAGGAGGGCGATGTTGTTGATTTCGCTGTCGGGCAGGGAAACGGCCGTGCGCTCTTCAATAATCTCTGCCAATGAACAGGCCAGATTTAGCTCAAATGTGTATTTTTCTGATAAGGTCATGGCGGGCGAGGTTGGCGGCAGCCACAGGCCAAAGCGGTGGCGCAGGCAGGCGGGGATAATCTGGATGACCAGACCGTCGCGCAGGGTTGTGTCTTGCTCCAGGCCGGCTATGTTGAAAGCGGCCGTGATGTACCGCACCAGTTCGTCGATGAGTTCGGTGAAGGCCTGGTCGATTTCCAGATCGCCGGGCCAGCGTTCGTTGCGCGGCGCGGCCAGGATGTGCATGGCGATGGCGGCGATTTCACTGGCCGGCCAGTTGCTATGGAGTGCGCGGCCGAGGTGGCGGGAAATTTGGACGGCCGTGGGCCAAACGCCTAACTCTTGCAGCCAGGCCCAGGCCGACTCTTCCAACTGCAGCACATTGCCGGCCTGGACACGCTGGGTCTGGATCGCCAGCACCAGCGCCAGATACAGCACGGCGTCGTCGGTAAAACGGCCGCCAAGCTGATCTTCGGCAAAAGTTACCTGGCCAAAAGTGCGTCTGGTATCCCAACTGCGAATGATTTCTTTAGCGTGCGCCACAATGGGGAGCAGTTCGGCGTCGCTGCCTAAGTCAAACTTCAGCCCCTGGGTGTGGGTCATTTCGGTGAGCGGTTGGCCCAATAATGATGATTGCCCCCACAAAAAAGTTGCCAGAGCCTGTCGGCGCTGCTGTTCAGACCCCTCAACCCGCACGCCATAATTTTGTCGCCGTTCCAGGATAAGCCCTTGTGCGCGCACCCATGTTTCGATGGCTTCAAGGTCTTTTAGAATGGTGGTCCGCGATACCTGGGCCAATTGTTGCAATTGATACAAAATCAGCGGCTCATCGCTTACCAGCAGAATGAGCGTAATGAGCTGCTGCCGTTGTTCAATCGATAGGACGAGGTGGAAATGGGCTTTGGCGGTTAATTCGTTGGTCAGAACGCGCTGCTGCTCCGCAGAACAGATCAATTCGGCGCCGATTCCGGGGGTGACTTCCAGGTTGATCTGGCGTTGAGCCAGCCATGTGCGCAGCCCTTTGAGGCCATAATTAACCTGTCTGGGGGTGATCTGCATTCGCTCGGCAAGGTCGACTGCGCCCAGTGGACCTTGGGCCTCGAGTAGTAAATAGAGAATATCTCTTTGACGAGTGGTAAGCGCAGTCATGGTTTATCCAACCCTGAAATCAAATGTGTTGTACGGGATTCCTATGGATTTATATCGTTGTGTTGGCTGTGGTGTGAGTTGTGGAGGGGGAACTGCTGTGGTATGAACGGCCGTTCCCATCTGCACACTACATATCTACTGCTCATGAGTTTCTCATTCATCCACGTTTGTCATTATAGGGGCGTTTTGTACAAATAATACACCCGATTATTATTGCTTTTTGCACGATAGTCTTGACAAAAGTATATGAGTTGCCGCCAACCACGTCAAAACGGCCGAAAAAATGGACGCGGCTGCGACTCCTGACTATACTTCTGCCCGGCTTCACCAATTCCGGCAACACCTGTTATAATCGAAAAAACAGATAGAAATCATAAAAATCAGGCAGCTATCCAAGACCCTAAGGGTTTGCCTTAAAGAAAGTAGCTCTTTCGAAATTCAAACCCTAGGGTCTTTCCGGAGAACCCGGATAGCTGCAAAATTGGTGCACAATGAAAACACCTGAGCAAATCGAACTCGCTTTAGAACGTATTTTGCCCCGCGTAACCAAACCAGGGCGCTACACAGGCGGCGAATACAACCAGATTCGCAAAGACTGGGCAGAGATTGATTATAAAGTCGCCCTGGCTTTTCCTGACATTTACGACCTGGGCATGTCGAACCTGGGCTTGATGATCTTCTATGACATCATCAACAAACACCGTAATTTGCTGGCCGAACGCGTCTATTCACCCTGGGTCGATATGGAAGCGATGATGCGCGAGCGCGACATTCCGCTGTATGCGCTGGAAAGCAAACACGCAATCCGCGAGTTCGACATGCTGGCGATTACCCTGCCCTATGAGCAGCTTTTCACCAACGCTCTGAACCTGATGGACCTGGCCGGCATGCCGATTCGCAGCCTGGAGCGCGATACCAGTTACCCGCTGGTGGTAGCCGGGGGGCACGCCTGTTACAACCCTGAACCAATGGCTCCGTTTATCGACGTGTTTGTGATTGGAGAAGGGGAAGAGGCGCTTTTGAAGATCATCGGGGTGATGCGCGCGGCGCGTCACCTGGACCGCGAAACGCAGCTGCGCTATGTGGCGCAGATTGAAGGCTGTTATGTGCCGCGCTTTTATGATGTAACCTACCATGCCGATGGCACGGTGCAATCTATCACCCCCAACGTGCCGGAAGCGCCGGCTAAGGTGCTAAAAACCATCGTGGCCCAAATGCCGCCGCCGGTTACAGATTTCATCATCCCCTTTGTGGAATTGGTCCATAACCGTGCGCCCATCGAAATCATGCGCGGCTGCACACGCGGCTGCCGCTTCTGCCATGCCGGCATGGTCACCCGGCCGGTGCGCGAACGACCGGTCGCCGAAGTGCTGCAAGCGATGGAAGACATTCTGGAATCAACCGGCTACGAAGAAATCGCCTTGCTTTCCCTTTCTTCCAGCGATTACACCAATGTGCTGGAGCTGACGGAGAAAATTGGGCAGCGTTTTGGCCATTTGGGGCTGAATATCTCGCTGCCCTCGCTGCGGATCGAGTCGGTTTCCACGCAGTTGATGGACAATCTGGGCGACAGCCGCAAGAGTGGGTTTACTCTGGCCCCGGAAGCGGCCCCCGAAAAGATGCGCAACACCATCAACAAATTTGTCTCGCATGAAGAACTGCTGGAGACGGCGCGTGAGATTTACCGGCGCGATTGGCGCACGATCAAGCTTTATTTCATGATCGGCCATCCGATGGAAGAATTGGAAGATGTGCAGGCCATTATTGATTTGTCTAAGGCCGTATTGGCCGAGGGGCGGCGGTTCCACGGCAAAAAGGCGAGCGTGAACGTGGGCGTCAGTACGTTTATTCCCAAGCCGCACACCCCGTTCCAATGGGAAGCGATGAATGAGACAGACAAAATCTACGAGAAAATAAACTTGCTCAAGGGCCAGGTGCGCGGCGACGGGCTGCGCCTGCGTTGGAACAATCCGCGCGAGTCGTTGTTTGAGGGGTACCTCTCACGCGGCGACCGGCGGGTGGCAGAGGTGGTGGGGCGCGCCTGGGCCAACGGAGCCAAGTTTGACGCCTGGGGCGAACATTTCAAGGAAGCTACCTGGCTGGAAGCGTTTGCCGTCGAGGGGTTGGACCCGACCTTTTTCACGCATCGCAAGCGGACAATTGACGAGATTTTTCCCTGGGAACACATCGACATTGCTGTGACGAAAAAGTTCCTGACGCAGGATTATTTGATGAGTCAGGCGCAGGAAACACGGGTGGACTGCCGCAATCATTGTTTTGCCTGTGGCATTTTGCCGAAGCTGAAGGATTTGCGCCGCGAGACGCCCGATGAGGCGTGGGAGTGCCCGCCGGTTCCGCAGCGGCGGGCGGGTGCGCGCGAGCCGCGTGTTCCGGTCGTTGAGGGGATTCCTTTGGTGGTACTTGGGGGATAGAGTGAGGCGCGGTTGCGTGGGTGTGAAGGCGTTGCTGTAGCCGGAAACGTCAGTAGGTAATAGGGGAGTAACGGCCGTTTCCTCCCCCACTTCCACCCTTAACACAATAACAGCGAGTGAAATTGTCGATAACGTGTCTGCAAAGGAAAATAGGCCAATGAGAAAATTAAAACTTCAAGTACAGATGACCGTTGATGGCTACATAGCCGGACCCCATAGTGAAATGGACTGGCTCGCCTTAAACTGGGACAAGGAACTTGAAAATTACGTAAAAGAACTAACAGAACCCGTTGACTGCATTGTCCTCGGACGAAAACTTGCCGAAGGGTTCATTCCTCACTGGACGGCCGTCGCGGCTGATCCAAATCACCCGGAGTTTGCCGCCGGCAAGAAATTTACCGACACGCACAAAGTGGTTTTTACCAAAACGCCGAAGAAGGCAGAATGGGACAACACCGTTTTGGCAAATGGTGATCTGGTGACCGAAATTACCCAACTAAAAAAACAGGCCGGGAACGACATCATCGCCTACGGCGGCGCGACCTTTGTATCGGCGCTCATCGCGCATGGCCTGATTGACGAATTCCACTTGTTCGTCAATCCGGCGGCAATCGGCGATGGACTAACAATTTTCAGAGAACTTAGCCGCCAACAAAAGCTAACCCTAAAAAAAGCGACGGCGTTTGATTGTGGGATTGTGGTGCTTTGTTACGAACCGGCGCCCCGCTAGGCGCGAGCCAAAGGCAGACCATTCGACGCCCGTACCACAGTCTCAACAAATCCCTCCAAGACCTTTCTCCTAATTCCCGACCCAACTTACCCTGATGTGTTATGATTCAGCCACTCGCCATTATGTCGATGGCGAGTGGAACGCCCTGGCACATAAGCGCATAAACAAAACAACCACGAAGACCGTCTATGACTTTTCCTGGTCCTCATTACGGAACCAATTTGCTTCACTTACTGGGC
This sequence comes from Chloroflexota bacterium, assembly GCA_029559155.1. Taxonomy (GTDB): domain Bacteria; phylum Chloroflexota; class Anaerolineae; order Promineifilales; family Promineifilaceae; genus Leptovillus. The sequence goes on along the minus strand of JAKQCM010000301.1, from coordinate 37,527 downwards.
GGCAGCCAACTGCTCCAACCGCTGGCCGCCACTTTCTACGTTACCACGCGCTGCAACCTCAACTGCGCCTACTGCGAAGATTTTGGGGCGCGGCGCAATGGGCAGCAGCCGCCATTTCTCTCTTTCGACGAAGCCCGGCACATTTTGCGCGTCATTCGCAGCGGCACAGACAGCCTCATTCTGACCGGCGGCGAGCCGCTGCTTTACCCCCACATCGCCGAATTAGCCGCTTTTGCCAAAACAGACCTGCGCTTCCGACAGATCACCATGCTCAGCAATGGCCTGCTGCTGCCGCAGTTTGAGGCGATTTTGCCTCTGTTAGACCGTCTGGTCATCAGCCTGGATAGCCTGGACGCCGACTATTGGGCGTCGATTATCAACATGCCGCCCAAAACAGCGCAGGCCATTGTGGACAATATACAGACATACGGCCGTCTCCAAGCACAACACAATTTCCGCCTCATCGTCAACTGCGTTCTCTCGCCCGAAACCCTGCCCGGCGCGCCCGACATCCTCGATTTTTGCCGCGAACACAACCTGCTCGTTTCTTTTTCGCCGCAAGCTGTCGATGATTGGCCGCGTTACGAACTGCTCGTCTCGCCGGAATACAAGGCGTTTATCGCCCGGCTCATCGCCGCCAAACAGGCCGGCGCGCCCATTTTAGGCAGCGACGCCTATTTACAAACACTCTACGATTTTACCTCTTACGCCTGTTATCCTACCCTGGTTCCGCGCATTATGGCCGATGGCGCGCTGGTGTACCCGTGCCGCCCCATCGAGCGGAAGGGCGGCGGCAATGGCGGACGGCCGGTTAATTTGCTCGCGGTGGATTCGTGGGCAGAGGCGATGGCTACGGCCGTTGCCGCCCACGGCTTGCCGCCGCAGCACTGCACCAGCTGCTTCCAACAATGCTTCGCCGAACCCTCTCTCATGCAGGCGCGGCCTCTGGCCTATGCTCTGGAATGGCTGCGTTATCCCGCCAGCCGCCAGGCCAGCCTGCATAACCACGCGCCAGGGTGATCGGCAATATTACTGATGGCAGGGTTGGAGATGGGGAGGTTTCTCAAGGAGGCGGTTTTCAGCTGAGTGGCTATGGAAACAAGTGAATCAATGGTGATCATCGGCGGCGGGTTGGCCGGGCTGACTGCCGCCGTGCATCTGGCCGAACGGGGCTTGAAGCCTGTGGTGCTGGAAGCCGACCCCGATTTTCCGGGCGGACGGGCCGCCGGTGGGAAAATCATAACAGTGGATGGCTGGCCGTTCCGCCAGGAACATGGGGTGCATGGCATCTGGTCGCCGTACCGCAATTTGCAGGCCATGCTGTCGCGGCACGCCATCCGCCCGGCCTTTGTGCCGGCGCAAGAAGAGACCTGGATTTATAAACGAAACGGCCGTGTCAAACGAGCCAACGTCGGCAGCGCCCTGCGCCGCAGTTGGATTCCCGCGCCCCTTCATTACCTGGCGCTGTTTATTCGGCCGCGTTTTCTGGGCATTTTGGGCCTGCGCGATTGGCTCTCGCTGCCTTTGGTCTGGTACAGCCTGATTTTGGCCGTGGGCATCGACCCGCTGGCCGAAAATCAACCCCTCGACGGCCTCTATTTGTCCGATTTTATGCGCGGTTGGTCGCCGGCGATTCGCTCGTTTTGCATTGGGCTGGCGCGGAATGGCCTGTCGGCGCAGCCGGAGGAAGTGCCGCTGTCTGGTTTTATCGCTTTTTTGCGCTATTACACGCTGCTGCGGCGCGACGCCTGGGGTTTTTCTTACTTGCCGGGGGATGGCGGGACCAGTCTGATTGATCCATTGGCGGCGAAAGTGGCCGCATTGGGCGGAGAGATACGGTTGGCTACGGCCGTTACCCGCCTCAGCCGCGCGGGAGAGGGCTGGCTCATCCACACTCCTGACCGCACATTCACCGCCAGCCAGGTGATTCTGGCCGTTGATCCCGACAATGCCCGCAAATTGTGGCAAGCCAGCCCGGACCTGTCTGGCGATGCAGCAGATTATTACTGGCCGGTGGGCAGGGAAACGGCCGTTGTCCGCCTCTGGTTTAATCGCGCCCCCCACGATAAATCCGGCGCGGAAGGCGGTATGTTCAGCGGCGAATTTACCATCGACAACTACTTCTGGCTGCACCGGTTACAAGACCAATACCGCACCTGGCACAAAGCAACCGGCGGCAGCGCCCTGGAAGTTCATTTGTACGGCCCGCCGGAAGTCCTGGCCCAATCCGACCCGGTGCTGCTGGCGCGGGCCATCGCCGACGTGCAGGCCGCTTTCCCCGAAATGCGCGGCTCGCTCATTCATCAGGTTGTGCAGCGCAACACCGTGAACCATACCCTTTTTGGCGTGGGGCCAAACGGCCGTCATCTGGGCATTGCCACCCCCTGGCCCAATTTATTTTGCTGCGGCGACTGGGTGTACCATCCCTCGCCCGCTTTCTTTTTGGAGCGGGCAGTGGTTACGGGTATTGAGGCCGCCAACCGGGTGTTGGAAAACCAGGAATTGCCGCCCTGGCCCACCGTCGCTTATCCGCCGCCGGAGCGGTTTTCTGCTTTTTTGCAGCGGCGCATGATTGGCGGCCGGGGCTGGTTGAAAAGAAGAACAGGCAAACGTAACGCCTGAATAAACAGGCTCGCGCATCAAACATTCCTTTGGCTTACTCCTTGTGGTGCGCCCGATACCAGGCCACGGTCTGGGCGATGGCTTCTGGCAAGGGCGTGGCCTTCAGGCCAAAGGCCCGCTCGAATTTGCTGCTGTCCACCACGAAGGGTTTCTCGAATTCATACATCATCTCGGCCGTTTCTCGCGCTGCCGGGATGAACAGTCCGCCTAAAGACATCATCCATTTGCCCATGCCCTTTATTTGCGGCGGCTGGCCTATTTCGGCGAAAAACAGCGTCATGATTTGCCGTTGGGTGATCTCTGGTTGGTCGTTGGGCACATGCCATGCCTGGCCCAACGCCTCTTCGCGCTCGCCTAGAATCACCAGCGCTTTGCCAAAATCGTCGATGAAGGTGTAAGTGTGGGGCAGGTCCAGCTTGCCGACCATCTGCGCTGCTTTGCCGGCCAGCGCCGGAACAATCGCCCGGTCGCCCAGCGCGGAATCGAGAACGCCCGGCCCGAAGAAATCGGAGCCGCGCCCGATGGCCACGCGCACTTTGCCGGCCTGATGGGCGGCCAGAGCGCTTTCGGCCATTTGGGCGCGTGTTTTGCCTTTGCGGGTGTGGGCGTTGTAGGGCAGACCTTCATGAATTTGGCCGCTGACTGCGCCATACATGTACAGGTTTTCGGCCAGTACCAGTTTTGCGCCGCTGCGGGCGACGCCTTCTAAAATGGCGGCTTGCATGGGCGGGAATTTTTCCGGCCATTGGTGGTAGGCGGGTTGGGCGCATTGGTAGACGACCTGGGCGTTGGCGGTTACGGCCGTTACCGATTCCACCGAGTACGCATCTCCCTTAACCACTTCAACCGCCGCGGGCACGTCGGCCTGACCGCGGGTGTTGACCATGCGGACCGGCTGGCCCTGACGGAGAAGTTCGCGCATGACGGCCGTTCCCAGCGGGCCGGCGCCAAAAATAACGTGTACGTTTTGATCGTTCATGGTTCATTTCCTTGTTTTGGTGATAACCTTCAAGATACAGTCTGACACAGTGTCAGAGTCAAGTGGGAAACATAAAGAAGATGCGTGGGAATTGATTTGGGTCTGGGGTGTGCGGGGAACGGCCGTTCAAGCCAACGGCTCGGCGGGAACCAGAATTTCAAACACGGCGTCTTCCGGTCGGTCACTGGCAAACAGGTCCAATTCGCGGCCAAAAAGGTGGATTTCCCGATACGCTCCGGCGCTGGCGTAGCCGTTCATGCCCAGCCAGCGGTACAAATTCACCACCACATCGGGAATATGCCACATGCTGCCGTGGTAGACAATGCTGGCGGCAAGCGGCGCGCCGGGCAAGTGATAGGCTTTGAGCGTCGTTTCGGTGGGAGGCAGGTGAATCCCATTGGCTACCTCCACCGCCAGCGACATCTCGATGTCTGTTTCGGAATAGGCTGGCAAGTGGTACACGGCCAATTCCATGCCGGCTTCTATGTGGTAATCTGCCAGCGTCCGATAGAGCGATCGGAGCATCCGGTCACGCACTTCGCCCATTTGGGCCACGTGCGGCACCACTTCGCGGACGGCGATCACATAGAGCGAGGGCAGCTCTTTCAGGACCACTTCATACGGAATAGGATCGTGGAGATGTTCGATTTGTTGTAACCGGGCGGAAACACGCGCCAGCCTGGCCTGCTCTTCGGCCAACTGCTGCGCGATGGTCCGCTGTCGCTCGCGCAGCATCTCTTGTAAAAGTGCGTCGGACTGCGGATCCTTTAGCAAAATGCCAATCTGTTCCAGGGAAAGGCCCAAATCTTTCAGGGCGATAATGCGGTGGAGACGGGGCAGTTGGTCCAGGGTGTAATAGCGGTAGCTGGTCCATTTGTCTACCTGACCGGGTTTTAGTAAGCCCAACTTGTCGTAGTGCCGCAGCATACGCACGGAGACTTGCCCCAATTGAGAAAAATCGCCTATTTTGTACATTGCCCGCTCTTTTTTATCTGGTTCAATCGGCCCATGTGCAGGTGGGCGCAGACGGTAAGTATAACGGAAACGGCCGTGCCCCACACGCGCCCTTGTTGACTATCAGGACCGCGCCATTTAACTGTCTTGGACGGTTTCGCCGAGGCGTAAACGCCCCGGCTGCGCAACAACGCCGGTTGAAACCGGCTAGAAGAGGGCAAAAGCCCCGTTTACGGGGCGTTGTTTGGCAGCCCGGCGGCTTCAGCGCCGGGCGATGCGGACCGTAAACCGAATATGCAATAGCGCTTGTTGACTATCAGGACCATTGCATACTCGCGCCATTTAACTGTCTTGGACGGTTTCGCCGGGGCGTAAACGCCCCGGCTGCGCAACAACGCCGGTTGAAACCGGCTAGAAGAGGGCAAAAGCCCCGTTTACGGGGCGTTGTGTGGCAGTCCGGCGGCTTCAGCGCCGGGCGATGCGGACCGTAAACCGAATATGCAATAGCCCTTGTTGACTATTTGCTTTCGCCCTCATTTCTTACCATTCGCCTAAACTTTGCTTCCGGCCTTGTGACCTGCTTGTTTTGTCCGCTACAATCCTGTGTGATTTTAGCATGGAATTAGGATGGTATTTTGAACGAAGCGACGATTAGCAGCAATGGGGTGGTGCGGCCAACGGCCGTTACTGTTGATTTATCCCGACTGACAGACAACTACCGGGCCATTCAAACGGCCGTGGCCCCGGCGCAGGTTATGGCGGTTCTCAAGGCCAACGCCTATGGGCACGGATTGGTGGAAGTGGCCCGCCATATGGTTACGTTAGACGCGCCCTATCTGGGCGTCGCCTTTCTGGAAGAAGGCATTCTCTTGCGCGAGGCCGGCGTGCAGACGCCCATTTTGGTGATGGGCGGCCTCATCGGCAATCAGGTTCCCCTATTTTTGCGCCACGACCTGACCATTACCGCGTCCTCGGTGGAAAAATTGAGCCAAATCAATGAGGCCGCCAAAGAGATGGGCGTGCTGGCTAAGGTCCACCTGAAAGTGGATACCGGCATGGAGCGCATCGGCGTGCATTATTACAACGCCGCTGCCCTCATCGAGGCGGCGCTGGCATGTGAATACTGTCAGGTGGAAGGTATTTATTCCCACTTTGCCAACGCGGACGCCGCCGATCTCAGCTCGGCGCAGGTGCAGTTGGCCCGGTTTCGTGAGGTTCTGGCTGTGTATGAGCGGCGAGGGCTGGCACGGCCGTCGCTGTGCCATATCGCCAATTCCGGCGCGATCTTGCAGCTGCCGGAAGCGCGTTTGGACATGGTGCGGGCGGGGATTTTGTTGTATGGCGTTTATCCCTCGGCGGAGGCGGCGCGAACGGTGGCAGTACGGCCGTCGCTCTCCTGGACATCTCGCGTGGTTTACTTCAAGGTGGTTCAGCCCGATCATCCAGTCAGTTATGGCTCGGACTGGCAAAGCGACCACATGGTCCGGGTAGTGACTGTGCCGGTGGGGTATGGGGATGGTTACTTCCGGCGCATGTCGGGCCAGGCGGAGGTGATCATTCACGGCAAGCGGTATCCGGTGGTGGGCCGCGTGTGCATGGATCAGATCATGGTCAATATCGAATGGGACAGCGCCTACAATGGTGATGAAGTGATTTTGTTGGGAGAATCCGGGGCGGCGGCGATATGCTGCGAAGACCTGGCAGAGTGGGCGGGAACCATTCCCTATGAGGTGCTGACTAATATCAACACGCGGGTTCCGCGCCTGTACGTTCGGTAAAAAGGGTTTAAAAAGCGTTCACCCCCGGCCAGGAGGGAGAACCGGGGGTGAACACTTTTTTGGCGACTTCATGAGTAATCATAAGCCGAGAAAATAAATTGTACTTAAGCTAAAGATAAGCGCTTGCTGAGTAAGGAATTTGGGGGAAACGGCCGTTTCCCCCAAATTCCTTTTTTTGTGATCAGTCGTGTTTACGGCCGTCTGGGTGACATTGCGTACAATTCCCATTGTAGCCAGGCACTTCATTGTGATGCTCGTCCATACTTCCCTGACTATGACAGGATGCGCAGGTGTAGCCCGAATAATTTCCGCCCGGATGACACGTCGAACAGTTATTATTGGCCCCGCCATGACCGGTGGGGAACGAATGGTTAAACGATGCGCCGCCCCAGCCGCCTGTATTGTGGCAGTCTGAACATTGGCCGGGGAAATGGTTGTCTGGCCGCGCATGGCAGCTTTGGCAGTCCGTTAACCCATCGTGGCTAAAGTTCACGTTGTGGAAATTGCTGGTGTCCGTATGGCAGGCACGGCAAGCGCCTGGGAAGTGATTGGCCGGCGCGCTGTGGCAGGCGGAACAATCCGTATTGCCGATGGTACTGTGGTTAAAGGTCGCATTGTGGAAATTGCTGGTGTCATTGTGGCAGTCGCGGCACGCGCCCTGGAAATGGTTCGCCGGCGGGTTGTGGCAGGCCGAACAATCCGTATTGCCGATGGTGCTGTGGTTAAACGACGCATTGTGGAAATTGCTGGTGTCGCTGTGGCAAGCCCGGCAAGATCCCTGATAATGGTTGGCCGGTGGATTGTGGCAGGCGGAACAATCCGTATTGCCGATGGTGCTGTGGTTAAAGGTCGCGTTGTGGAAATTGCTGGTGTCGCTGTGACAATCGCGGCACGCGCCCTGGAAATGGTTCGCCGGCGGGTTGTGGCAAGCCGAACAATCCGTATTGCCAATGGTGCTGTGGTTAAAGGTCGCATTGTGGAAATTGCTGGTGTCGCTGTGGCAAGCCCGGCAAGATCCCTGGTAATGATTGGCGGGGGGATTGTGGCAGGCGGAACACTCTGTATTGCCGATGGTGCTGTGGTTAAACGAGGCATTGCGGAAGTTGTTTGTGTCGCTGTGGCACGACCGGCAGGATCCCTGGTAATGGTTGGCCGGCGGGTTGTGGCAGGCCGAGCAGTCTGTACCGCCAATGTTGCTGTGATTAAAAGTCGCGTTGCGGAAGTTGTTGGTATCGCTGTGGCAGGCGCGGCACGATCCCTGGTAATGATTGGCCGGCGGCGTGTGGCAAGATGAGCAATCTGCCCCGCCAATTGTGCTGTGATTGAAGTTGGCGTTGCGGAAGTTGCTAGTATCGCTGTGGCAGGCGCGGCACGACCCCTGGTAATGATTGGCCGGCGGCGTATGGCAAGAGGAGCAATCTGTTGTCCCGATGCCGCTGTGATTGAAGGTGGCATTACGGAAGTCGGTCGTGTCGCTGTGGCAGGCACGGCACGCGCCTTGGTAGTGATTGGCCGGGGGCGTGTGGCATCCGGCGCAATCTTTTGCGCCGATGGTGGTGTGGTTGAAGGTGGCATTGCGGAAATCGGTGGTGTCGCTGTGGCAGGCGCGGCAGGAACCTTCGTAATGGTTGGCCGGCGGGGTGTGGCAAGCGTTGCATTCCTGGTTGCGCACGAGGGTGTGATCAAATGTTACTTGTTGCCAACTGGCAATGACGTGACAGGTTGCGCAGTCTGCGCCATATTGACCTTGATGGGGTTCGTCTTTGGCGTGGCAGGCGACGCAGGTGGGACTGGTTCCTTGATAATCGCCGGAGGTGTGACAGTTGGTGCATTCCAGGTTGTCGTGTCCGCCGGCTAGAGGAAAGAAGCTGTGGTCCACCGCCCCATCGGGAAACGGTACGGACAGCGGATTTGTGAGACGGCCGAGATTTAAGCTGCCCAGCCCATTCCCGGTCGAGTCGCCGGCCGTTCTGTCGCGGGTGAGGGTTTCGTCGGCGGCGTTCAGTTGGGCTATATTGGCGCGTAGTTCGGGATCATCGAGGGCGGCCAGGAGTGTTTGCAAGCGGGCTGAAAGGGCGACGGGGGAGACGCCACCTTCGGATTGCATGAGGGCATCGATGGTATCTAACAAGGCCAGCACCTGTTGGGTCAGGCTGCGCAGCCGATTAATGAGTTCTTCCTGGTTTTCGGGGGGGGCATTGAAAACGGCCGTTACCGCCTGCCCAAACGCAAAATCCATGTAGTTCAGGGCAGACCCTGTGCATGTCAATGCCTGGCACGATTCGATATTATCCAATCGCCGACTTAACAGATCCAATGACTTTTCAGCCCGACTCAGGCTGCTGGGCTGCATCCGGTACATCCAAAACTGCTCAGACGACCACTGTGTGTCGAACCATTTGTCTCCCGGTAAATTTTTCCCGCTGTCTGCTAACGTGTATGTTGCGGCACTACCTACTACCGTTAAAAACAAGACAACCCCTAATGTAATCAATACAATTCTTCGGATCATCTGGGCCTCCTCAGGCTGCTGCCGGTACTGCTGCTTGAAGCTGCCGCCAAAAACGCAGCACGCTTTGTTTCAACGTCTCACCACCTGCGGCCAGATCGGCGCGCAAATGGTGAATATTCACCTGGTGTTCGATAAGGTAGCGGAGCGCGTCAGCCAGACTTTGCTCGCCGATGACCACCGCCCCGACGAGCAGATCGCCGTTCAGGACAAGGCGGACCGTGTTGTCGCCGTCCGCAGCCCAGGCGCTGCGGAATGTTCGGGGGTGGGTGTACCACACTTCCGACGAGCCGCGAGAAATATGCTGTAAAACTTCTACTTCCTCGTCGCCTTCGCGGCGCGGATTGATTTGTCCGATGGTGGTGATGTGCAAACCAAATAAAAGGCAGGCATTAAACGGCGAGCCTTTGATATAGGCGTGTCGTTTGCCGACCATGTTGAGCCCGGCGGCGTTGCCTTCAGCCACGGCGCTGGGCCAGAGAATGTCTACCATATGCTTTTCTGTCCAGCGATCATAAACCTGCGCGCAGTCGCCGGCCGCATAGACGTTGGGGACGCTGGTTTCCATGAATTCGTTGACCAGAATGGACCGATCGGTTTGGATGGGGCTGTTTTGCACCAGGTCCAGCGGCGGCTTGACGCCAATGGCCACGCCTAGCAAATCGCACTTAAAGGTGGAGCCATCTTGTAGTTTGACTTCGCGTACGCGCCCGCGCCGGTCGCCGATGATTTCCATCACTTCGGTGTTGTAGTGGATGTGAACATGGTGGGCGCGCATAATTTTTTCCAGCAGACGGGCTTCGTCGTCGTTAAAGACCTGGCTCCAGAGCCGGTCGCGGCGCAGAAAGTAGTGGGTTTCTACACCGCGATGCGACAGCCCTTCGGTGAGTTCCAGGGCGGTAATACCGCCGCCGACAACAACGGCGCGTTTGGCGCGTTTGGCTTGTTCGACGAGTTCGTTGGTGCCGTCGATGGTGTCCAGGTAGACGACGCCTTGTAGATCGTGGCCTGGGTAGGGCGGCGGGGTGGCGCGCGCGCCAGTAGCGATGAGCAGGCGATCGTAGGGCAGGGAACGGCCGTCTTCCAACTTCACCGACTGCTTCAACACATCGACCTGGGCCGCCTTCCCCAAAACCAGTGTCAGGTTCAATTGGTCATACCAGGCCAGCGTGCGGCAAAAGACTTGTTTCGCGGGAATGGCGTTGGTGAGTACATAAGCCAGCCCTGGCCGAGAATACATGGGATAGGGTTCCGCGGTCACAATGGTGATTTCGCCGATTGGGTCGTGTTGGCGAATGGTTTCGGCGGCCGTTGCCCCGGCTGCGCCGTTGCCAATAATCAGGTATCGTTGAGACATTAGCTATTCACTCTTCCTTCAGCGGGTCCAGATCGCCCATTTTTTCCGCAAAACGTTCTAATACGATGACGTGATTGCTGGTTTCCCAACGCAGTGTGCCGCGCGGGCACAAATTCACGCAGTTGCCGCAGGCAATACAGGCCGGATCAGTAACGGGCAGGCCCTGGCGGGCATAATCGCGTACAGGGATGCCAACCGGGCAGTTGTAGCCGCAAATGCCGCACTGGACGCAACGGCTGGCATCCGGCACAACGCGCCCCAATTCGCGGGGCTTATCTGGTTGTTTGGCGGAACCTGTGATGAGTTTTTTTAAGATTTGTAACGTACCCATGGTTGTTTTAGTCGTCCTCTCCGTCTCCGTGTTCTTCTTTGGTACCAGTGGGGTGGCATTCAGCGCAAGAAAAGAGGTCGATTTGACCCAAATTAACTTCGTCGTGCTCTCTTATCATTTCGTTCGCATCATGTTCGTGACAATTGGTGCAGGTGTATTGGTCATAGGAAGCCACATGGCAAACGGCGCAATCTAATTGACCCTGCTCGCCGTGATCCAGGGGGAAGGTGTGTTGACGCAGGCGGGCGGGCAGCCAGGCGTCGGCTGTGTGGCAGGCTTCGCACTGGGTGCCAAACAGGCCGGCGTGGATGGCCGGTTCTTCGTGGCAGGCCACGCATTCGCGGGCTGTGCCTTTGAAGACCTGATCGACATGGCAGCGCGTGCATTCCAGAGCGAGGTGCTGCCCTTCGAGCGGCCAGATCAGGTTGTGGTCGAAGTTGGTCATGTTGCCGGTGCCATCGTGGCAGCTCTGGCAGTTGAAGCCGAACTGGTTGGTGTGGTTGGTCATGAAGACCGGGTCGCCTTGCAGGTGGCAGGTGGCGCATTGGGCCTGATCGAAGCTGACGGGTTGTTGGTCGGTGTGGCAGGAGCGGCAGGTGAACGGCCGTTGGTCATAATTATTCACGTGTTTGCTCAAACTAAAAGCGGTGTCCAATTCATGATCAAAGGCTTGCCCGTTCATGATCGCCGGTTTCCAGCCGGTGGGCGTATGGCAGTCGGCGCAGGCTGTGCCAAACATGCCGGTATGGGTTTCCGGTTCGGCGTGGCAGGCCACGCATTCTTGAGGCGTCCCTTCAAATTGACCATTGGCGTGGCAATCTTCGCAGGTGGTGGTGGCATGGACGCCGGTGAGGGCGAATTTTTGGGCGTGTTCTTCCATGGTGAAGTCGGCCATGGTGTCGTGACCATCGTGGCAGTTCAGGCAGTTTTCGCCGTAAGCCTGGCGGTGTTTGTCCATAAAGGTTTTGTCGGCGTCCTGATGGCAGTTGGCGCAGGCGGCGAGGGGGACGGTGAAGGAGCCGGCTTCCTGGTGGCAGGCGGCGCACTCTAACGGCCGTGTATCATACCCAACCGTGTGTTTGGCCAGCGTAAACCGTGTGAGGGTGTGGTCAAAATCGACGACGGCGGCCGTTTTCAGGTCGTAATCCTGGCCGCGATGCTCCAGATGGCAGTTGCCGCAGTTGGCTACATCGGCCATACGGCCGTGCAGATTCTCCCCGCTGGCGCGATCCTGCGCGATGTTTTCATGGCAGTTTTCACAGCGGGCGGCATCAATTCCGGCGAACGGCTTGTGACACTGTTGACAGTCGTTGTGCAGGTCTGCATGACTGCTGGCGCCTTTCATAACCACATCATTGTGGCGGACAGCCGACAAACTGCCAGGGCTGAACGCAGCCCCGCCGGTGAAATAAACGCCAATTCCCAGCCCCAGGGCCAGGAGAAAGGTGGAGATAAGCGCGATAGGCGAGAAGATAGGGTGTTGGCGCTCCAGGCGGCGATATTCTTTCACTTGAACAATCCTGCGCGATAATAAAAGGTGGCAAAAATATGAATAGCCACCGAGAAAAATAAAGTCAGGCCAAAGGGAATGTGGAGGAGATGCCAGGCGCGCATCATGCGCCGCGTGGCCGCCAACATATCCATCTGCCTTTCCAGAGTGCGTTTTTGCTCTAGCAGCTGGCTGAACTGCTGCCGCTGCTGCGTTTCGATTTGGTCCAGGCGGCGCAGTTCTTTTTGCAAGCGGCGGTGATAGCGCCATTGGTAATAAGAACGGCCGAGCATGGTCAGCATTGGGTTGCGCTGGGTGGTGCGCTCGCTCAGCGCCGATACAATCTCTTGTTCGCGCTGCGGGCGCATCATTTTAAGCTGGGTTAGCTTCGCTTCGATGGCTTGCATCTCTCGCATCAGTTCTTGATTGGAGGCCGTGACGCCGCTCATGGTGCGCGGCAAGGCGGTATACAGGTAACGGCCGATAAACCCGCTGCCCACAACGATGAGGGTGAGAAAGAAACTGAGTCCGGCCAGGCCGCGAAATTGCAGCCCGGTGTGCATGAGTACCATAAATGGACCAACAATGCCGGTAAAGATATGGAACGAGAGCCAATACCGCACCGGTCCGGCCCAATTCAACCAGGTGGTGCGTTTGCGCAGGCTGTACAGTATTTCGGTCATCAGCATGAGCAGCGCGCCGACAATGCCCAGGGCATGCCCAAATGGATGGCCGCCTCTGGGTTCGGACAGCAGTTCGTAGGCGATGTAGACGCCGGTCAGCACAAAAACCATGAACAAGCTGAGTTCTAGCTCATAAGGTTTTACGGCCGTTACCGCCGGGTCGATAAATTGCTGCTTCCGCGTAAAAGAAACTGATAATCGATTTCGCACTGATTTCTCCCAAAATATACTGAGCGTGAAATGGCCTCAAAGAAGATAGGCTGCCTTTATCAGACAGCCTTTCTTAACTCCATATATTCTAATACCTGGAACTCATTCAGGCATTAAGAAATGAGTCCTCATCTGTCAGCACAGGAAGGGGGCGTCGGCGCAAATAAATCATCCGGCCGGCGATACCGGCGGCTGCCAACAGGATGATGGCGCTGAGCAGCCATTCGCTGCCGTTGGCGGCGGGCTGGTCTACTGCCAGGGGGATAGTCAGAACCTGACCGGCGGCGAGATTGGCACGGCCGTATGTCAACGCCACCTCGTCCCCGCCGTTCGATTGGGATGCTTCTTGCTGCCAATCGGCGCTGTCGAGTTGGAGGCCGTTTTCCGGCATAGACAGCCGCACGCTGTCTACCGGATAGTTGAGCGCATGATTCAAGTGAGCCACTTCTGTCGCGGGCACGTTGTAGGTCACCAGCAGCGTCAGGCTGGATGGGCCAGGGCGCAGCGGTTGGCTGTCTACCCATTGGCCGCGTTCCTGGTGAAAGGTGCTTATGGGCAAAAACCCCAGGGTAGGGCCGGCGCCGCGCTCGAAGGTGGGGTTTTGCGCGCTTTCCGGTAAAGAAATGGTGACGGTTCCCGCTTCAGGATCGTCCGGCGCGCCGCCGAAAACGGCCGTCGCCTCATTGTTAAACGTATACAGTTCAGTTACCCGGATTTGCTCGCCCAACGGCGTCAGTTCAATTTCGAGCTGGGGCACGGTAATGGCTGCCGGATCGCTGGTTAATTCGTAAACCGTGATGGGCAGGTCCAGGGAATTGGCGGCAGACGGCTGGCCGATGTCGCTGGTGTATTCTAAGCCGTCGAATGTGACGCTGGCCAGATAAACCCAGTTGGTCGGCATGTTGTCTAGCGCAAAGCTGAAACGGCCGTCCGCCTCCAGCGTGGTGGAAAACGAGTTGGTTTGGGTGTAGCTGTCGTTGTAGGCATAAAGAGTAACCGGCATGGCGGCGGACAGCGGCGCGTTGGCCGTGGCATTGTGCACCTGGCCTTGAATTGTCAGCGAGGCAACGGCCGTGTTTTGCGTGGGAGAACTTTGCGCCCAGGTCGTTTGCGCCGGACCGATTTGCCAGAGGCAGACCAGCAGCAGGCAGCAAGCTAATTTTTTCCAGGTTAGGACAGTTTCAGATTTTGTGTTCATGAGATTTTCCTTTCGATACAGGGAATGACATGTATCTGATTTTGCCGCGCCAGACAGTTACTTCTGGAAAGTGGGCGCGCCGGTGGCAAAAAGATTGCCTGTCATAAAAAAAAGAGGGTAACTACCAATACTGTCACGGTTGTTCCCGTTACAAGGATTTGCGCAGAAGGTGGATTTTTTCGGGTGACGGCCGTTTACCAATACCAGTCATCGTGTACATTCATCCATTAATCCCGCAGTTGGTTACCGATACGTTTTTCCAGTACATCATATTGTCGGCCATCACCGCTGCGCCGGTGATTTAGCCGACCAACCGCACTTTTTGCACAAGGCACGGCTAGGTGTGAAGTCGGTGGGGGAGGGAAAAAGTAACGGAATTGCCGCAAATTAGGAGTTAAGTACTAGTTACCGGCTCCTTTTGGCGCGGGTTTGTGGCGATTTGCTTGGGCTGTATAGGCCCAAGCCGCCGAAGACGCTGTCATTTTCCATCCCCTTCACAATCGACTAGAATTAGCCCATGAAATTATTTAGTTGGAACGTCAATGGCCTGCGCGCCGCGCATGGCAAAGGATTTTTGGATTGGCTGACGGCCGCACAACCCGACGTGCTGTGCGTGCAAGAAACCAAATGCCACCCCGATCAATTAGAAGACGCCCTGCGTGCGCCGGCTGGCTACCACACCTATTGGGCCTGGGCAGAGAAAAAAGGGTACAGCGGCGTGGCTTTATACAGCAAAATGGAACCGTTGTCGGTGCAAATCGGCCTGGGCATTGCAGACTATGACCGCGAAGGACGCACCATCGTCGCCGATTATGGCGATTTCGTTTTCATCGGCGCATATTTCCCCAACGGCAGCCGCGACCACAGCCGCGTACCCTACAAGATGGCCTACAAGGCTGACTTCTTGGCCTTTTGCAACGACCTGCGGGCGCAGGGCAAGGCAGTGGTGTTTTGCGGTGATGTCAATACATCGCACCAGGAGATCGATCTGGCTCGACCCAGGCAAAATCAAACCACCACCGGCTTCTTGCCGGAAGAACGCGCCTGGATCGACGACGTGGTGGCGCAAGGATACGTGGATACTTTCCGCGCGTTGTACCCGGATCGCGCCGGGGCATATTCCTGGTGGTCGTACATTGGCGGGGCGCGAGGACGGAATGTGGGTTGGCGGTTGGATTATTTCTTTGTCAGCCCAGACCTGTGGCCAAGAGTCGCCGAGGCGGCCATTCACCCGGACGTGATGGGGTCTGATCACTGCCCGGTGAGCCTGAGTTTGAAGGAAGAAGGATGAAAGCAGCGGGGAAAAGCGGGTGGTGGGAATGGGCGGTTGTGGCCGGGATCATATTGGTAACGGCCGTTCTCCGGCTCGCTTACCCGGGTCTGACCGAATTTAAAGCCGACGAAGCGCGGCTGCTGGCGCTGGCGCTGGATATGGCCGACGGCCGTTTGGCCCTGCGCGGCATCAGCAGTTCTGTCGGGTTCCCCAATTTCCCCATGAGCGTCTGGATTTACGCCATTCCGCTGCTGATCTGGCCCCACGTTTACGCCGCCACGTTGTTTACCGGACTGCTCAATTCGTTGGCCGTGTTGGCCGGTTATTGGCTCGTGCGGCGGTATTGGGGGGTGCAGGCGGCCATCGCCGCCACGCTTCTATTTGCCGTCAGCCCGTGGGCGATCATTTTTTCGCGCAAAATTTGGGCGCAAAATTTGCTGCCGCTGTTTGTGATGGCTTGGGCGATTGGCGCGGCGCTGGCCTTTGTGGAAAAGCGGCCGCGCTGGCTTTGGCTGCATTTGCTCTGCCTGGGTGTGGCCGTGCAAATCCACCTGGCGGCCATGGCTCTCATCCCGGCGACGCTGCTCTTTTTGCTGGTTTTTCGGCGGCGCGTGGTCTGGCGTGATGCTGCTGTGGGCGGTGTTTTGGCCGCGTTAACGGCCGTGCCCTTTCTCATCTACCTGTGGCAAAACCGCGACCAGATCCATTTGCCTGCCGGCAGCGAAACGGCCGTCGGCTGGAGCCTGGACGCCTTTCGTTACGCCTGGCTCATCAGCCGGGGCGCGGAGATTCATTCCCTGGCCGGGCCGGATGCGTTTCAGGCGTATCTGGCGCGTGTGCCCTGGCTGGGCGCAATCGTCTGGCTGGTAGGGGCGCTGTTGGCCGCCGGTCTGGTCTGGTTGGGCTGGCTGATCTGGCGGCATCGGGGACGGCCGTCTACCGATATGGCTTTCATTGTGCTGGTATGGGCGTTGCTGCCGCCGCTGTTTTTTACAATGTGGCGCGGCACGCCGGTTTTCATCCACTATTTCATCGCCGTGCTGCCCGCGCCCTATATCGCTGCCGGGGTGTTTTGGGCGCGATGGGTCGCCGCCGCCCGCAGCCCAATCGCCCGGGGCGCGGCATGGGCAGGTTTGATGGCGCTGGCGGCGGCTCAGGCCTGGGCGCTGGCGGCTTTGCTGGCTTTTGTGGCGCAGACGGCCACGCCGGGCGGCTTTGGCGCGCCACTGGGCATGCAGTTGGCCACGGCTGTGCGCGCCAAAACCATGCTGGCAGAAAGTGGCGCGGCCGAAATACTGGCTGTTGGCGCCGGCGAACGGCCAGACCTGGACGAATTCCCGGCGGTGTGGGATGTGCTGCTGCGCGGCGCGCCGCATCGGTTTGTCGATGGGCGGCAGTCGGCGCTGTTTCCGGCGGCCGGGGCGGTGGTTGTTTTGGACAGTACGCTGGTCGAAGAAGGGGATTTATACCGCGAGACGGCCGTTGCCGCCGAATCCATCGCCTTGCGCCCAGGCGAGGGCGCGCTGGCGGTTTTGCTGCTGCCGGGCGGCGCGCCGCCGCCGCAGACGGCCTTTGACGGTGTGGCGCTGTTGGCGAATTGGGTGAATTTCTTGGGGTATGATCTGGCGGTGGATGAGGCCGAGGAAACGGCCGTCTGGCGGCTGCATTGGCGCACCGGGGATAATCCCGACCCGGCCGATTATCATTTGTTCAACCATGTTCAGGGCGCGGATGGGCAGCGATTGGCGCAGGTGGATGCGGCGGCGTTTGCGCCGTGGCAGTGGCGCGCCGGAGATGTGGTGGTAAGCCGGTTTGTGCTGCCGTGGCCGGCGGAATGGGAAGAGAAACGGCCGTTGCTCGTGCGCAGCGGCATGTATCGTTATCCCTCGCTGGAGCCGGTTTTGCTGCTGGATGTGGCCGGGAACCCTTACGCCGACGCCCTAGAAATTCCGCTGCCGCCAGAATGAGCCGTCATACATTTTGGAGAGCCAGCGTGATGCGTGACACCACTGATTTACGCATCACGCATCACGCATCATTTCACATCAAGTAGTTCCACTTCAAAAATGAGCGTGGCGTTGGGCGGGATAATGCCGCCGGCGCCGTTTGCGCCATAGGCCAGTTCCGGGGGAATGACCAACTGCCGCTTGCCGCCGACTTTCATGGTGGACAGCCCTTCATCCCATCCGGCGATGACGCTGCCCTGACCGATAGGAAAGGAGAGCGGCACGCCGCGATCCAGGGAACTGTCGAATTTGGTCCCATCTAGCATCCAGCCGGTGTAGTGGGCGGTGACGGTTTGGCCGGGTTGGGGAACTGCCCCGCTGCCTACCACCAGGTCGACATATTTCAGGCCGCTGTTGGTGGTGGTGAATTCGGCGGGATCGACGGCCGTGGGCGATGCCGGCCCGCCTTCCGGGCCGGGTTGGACGGCCACCAGTTCCACATCAAAGGTGAGGGTGGCGTTGGGCGGGATGACGCCGCCAGCGCCGTGGCCGCCATAGGCCAGACTGGACGGGACGACGAGGGTCGCTTGCCCGCCTTCTTTCATCAGAGCGATGCCTTCGTCCCAGCCGGCGATGACGTTGCCGCGCCCAAGAACAAACTGAAAGGGCTGGCCGCGGTCGTAGGAATTATCGAATTCGGTCCCATCGTCCAGTCGGCCACGGTAGTGGACGGACACGAGGTCGCCGGGCTGGGCTTGCGGACCGCTGCCGGTCTTTGTTTCGGTGTATTGCAGGCCGCTGGCGGTGGTGACGGGTTCACCGCCGCCGCCGGCGTTGCAGGCGGTGATGGCGGCCAGCAGCAGGGCTGTACTGAGGATGAATCGGAGGTGTCGCAGGGTCATGTTAGATCTCGCTTCGTTTGAGGATTTGCAGGCCATCGGGCGTGGCGATGACGGCCAGGGTGGCCAGATTGAGGAAGAGGCCGTGTTCCACCACGCCGGGCTGGGCGATGATGGTTTGGGCGAGGGTGGCCGGATCGTCGATGCCCTGAGGGAAGGTGCAGTCTAGAATGATATTGCCCTCGTCGGTGAGGAACGGCCGTTGCTCCAGTTCTCTATCGCGCCGCAAGGTCACTTGCGCGCCCAGGCTGGTCAGGTAGTCGTAGACCGGGCGTCGGGCAAAGGGGATCACTTCCACCGGCAGGGGCGCGAGTGTGCCCAATTTGGCAATCACTTTCCGCGCATCGCTGACGACGATCATGCGTCGGGAGGCGGCGGCGACGATTTTTTCGCGCAGCAGCGCGCCGCCGAGACCTTTGATCAGGTTCAGGTGGGGATCGATTTCGTCTGCGCCGTCGATGGTGAGATCGATAATCGGATGATCGTCGAGGGTGGTCAGGGGGATACCGGCTTCTTGCGCCTGGCGGGCGGTTTGTTCGGAGGTGGGGATGCCGAGGATGTGGTGGAGACGGCCGTCTTGTAACCGTTGGCCGATGGCTCTGGTGGCGTAAACGGCCGTGCTGCCCGTCCCCAGTCCCACGACCATGCCCGATTCCACCCATTCAGCGGCTCGTTCGCCGGCCAATTTCTTCAGTTCGGCAATGTCTACTGTCATAAATCTAAGCGAATAACGTCGTTTTCGGCAAAAATGGGGCCAATTTCAAAGCCGAGTTTGGGTCCGGCATACAGGTCGGGCGGTACGCCGATGTCCGCCAGATACAATTCGCCCACGACGCCTTCGCCGGTTTCGTGGCGCAGACCATCTTTAGGCAGAGCCAGGGTCATGGTGGCCGAGGCGCGAATCGCCGGATCGAATACTTTACCGGTGGTGGTGTCTAACCCGGAGGGGGCGTCGAGGCTGAGTATAGGCGTGTTTTGGACATTGGCCCATTGGATAAACTGCGCGGCGACGCCGTAGGGCGCACCGGCCAGGTTATAGCCGATGATGGCGTCGATAATGAGATCGGTAGTGAGCAGGTTGTTGAGCACCAGGCCTGCGCCGATGGTGACGGAGATGCCCATGCGCCGTAAAATTTCAAGTTGATGGGCGGGTACGCCGCGAAACTTTTCGTCTGACTTGGTGATGAATACGTGGACTTTGGCTCCCCAATTATGCAGGTGGCGGGCGCAAACCAGCCCGCCGCCCCCATTGCCGCCATGACCGGCCAGAATGACCACGTTTTGGCCGCGTGGGTCGCCGTTTAGGAAGCGTTTGCGGGCCAGATGCGCCAGGTTGCGGCCGGCGTTTTCCATCATTTGGATGAGTTCGATGCGGTAATCTTCGATCATGGCGCGATCCACTTCGATCATTTGGGTGGTGTCGATGGAGCGGATGCCGCCGATGGGCGGTAGGGGTTTGGTATTGTCGCGTCGTTCGGCGGCGGTGCGCCAAAGTTCATACCGGCTGGCAGGCGCGTCGGAGATCCAGCGGCTGAATGTTTCGCGGTCGAAGACAAGGACTTTGACCGGGGTAAGGGCGCGGACGCTGGCGGTGCGTTTGCTGCCTTCCAGGAGACCAATTTCGCCAAAATAGTTGCCGCTGTCTAGCTGGGCGATGATGGTATCGGTGGCATTGGGTTCATAATAAAATATTTCGACGGTTCCGGAGACGATGATATAGAACTTATCGGCCGTTTCGCCCTGGTGGATGATGATGTCGCCGGGGTGGAAAGTTTGTTGTCCGGCGGTGGCCGGGGTGGCGGCTTCGATGATGTCGGTGGCGGTGGGAACGGCCGTGTCGTCGTTTTCTTGGCCGGGGACAACGCCGTCGACTAATTGTAAATCGCCGATCAGCATGAGGCGCTCTTCCATGACGGCATCAATTTCCTGACGGCTAATTTGGGAATCGTTCAACCAGCGTTCAAAGATGTCGTGGCTCATGGCCATGACTTCGACGTTGGTTTTGGCGCGGACGGTGGCGATGCGTTTGGCTTTTTTGAGCAGGCCGATTTCGCCGAAGTAAGAGCCTTCGCCCATGCGGTCGATGATGATTTCGTACCCGTCTACCAGGTGGCGGACGATTTCTACATCACCTTTGGTGATGATGTAGAATTTTTCCGGTGTGTCGCCTTGGCGGATAATGTCTGTGCCGGATGGGTATTGTTCTAGTCCGAACTTGGGTTTTGGTTCCATGATGCTTTGGCCGGATTTGCTCGTTTGCAGGTGGCCGGTTGACCACAACCGGCCACCTGCAAACGTGAATAATTACGAATTGTCTTCTGTTAATTGCCAGGCGCGTAAGACTTCGGCGACGCTCCAGGCCTGGGCGATGCAGCCGCGCGGGGTGAAGGGTGGGTCGCCATCGAAGATTTCGCTGATGTTGCCAACGCCGTGGTCGATCATGTGTTGGATTAACGGCCGTAAAAACGAGCGGGCAACGGCCGTATCATTATACACCCGAAGGTGAGCGGTAACGAAGGGGCCAATCAGCCACGCCCAGACGGTTCCCTGATGGTAAGCGCCGTCGCGTTTAAGCTGGTCGCCGCCATAACTGCCGATGTAGTCATCATCGTCGGGGGAGAGGCTGCGCAAGCCGTGTGCGGTAAGCAAATGGCGCGAACAGGCATCGACGATGGAGCGTTGTTGTTCGGGGGTGAGTGGGCTGTAGGGCAGGGAAATGGCAAATAACTGGTTGGGACGCAGTTTTCCGTCTGGTCCGTCTGGTCCGTCGATGATGTCGTAGCAGTAACCCATTTGGGGGTTCCAGAAACGTTGGAAGCCGGTTTTTACTTGTTGGGCCAGGGTGGCGTATTCGTTGGGGGTATGGCCGAGGGCCTGGGAAAACTCGGTCATGGCCATGAGCGCGTTGTACCACAGGGCGCTGATTTCTACGGGTTTGCCGATGCGGTCGGTGACGACCCAGTTGCCAATTTTGGCGTCCATCCAGGTGAGTTGGATGCCTTCTTCTCCGGCGTAGAGCAGGCCGTCGGCGGTGTCCATGGCAATGTTGTAGCGTGTTCCCCGGCGGTGCCAGCGGATGATTTCTTCGAGAACCGGGAAAAGTTCACGGAGGAGTTCCTGGTCGTTGGTGGCCTGGTAGTAAGCGCGAATGGCTTCGATGTACCAGAGGGTGGCGTCGACGGTGTTGTATTCGGGGTGTTCGCCGGCGTCGGGGAAGCGGTTGGGGATCATGCCCTGGTCTACAAATTGGGCGTAAGTGCGCAGGATGTTGGCGGCGATTTCGGGGCGGCCGGTGTTGAGGGTAAGGCCGGGAAGGGCGATCATGGTGTCGCGGCCCCAGTCGCTGAACCAGTGGTACCCGGCGATGAGGGAACGGCCGTTTGGGTCGCGTTGGGTGGGGCGTTTGACGATGAACTGGTCGGCGGCGAGGTAGAGGTGGTGGATGGGGGTGGAAACGGCCGTAATCCCGGCGTGGTCTAAAAGGACCTGCTCATATGCCTGTCGTTCGGCGTAGGCGGCCTGACCGTCCAGATTGGGCGCTGCTGACGTGCTGGCCACAATGGTCCAGGATTCGCCTGGCTGCAATGTTTTGCGCAGCAGCGCCGCGTAAAGATGGTCGTCCTGAACGTCATTTTGCCCGCGATATTCTTCGATGCTCAGGAAGAAATCTTCGTACCAGTCACCCTGTGGTTGAATGTCGCCGGAAGCGCTGAGTAAATAGAAGGGGTCTACATCCGGGTCGATCTGAATGGCTGCGCCATTGTTGACAGGAAACACCTCTGCGTCCCATTGGTCCATAATCGTTGTGCTGTGGTAGTCGCGGTGGTTGGCAAAAGCTTTGATTTCCAGCGAAAGGGGCCCAGTCGCTCGAGTGAGGGTATATTGAATGTAGGTGGTGTTGGCTCCGGGCTGCATCCAGATGCGTTTTTCCAAGAGGGCGTTGGCGATGGCAAAGGTCCACACCGGCGTGGTGCCTTCCAGGTGAAAGCGGTTCAAATAGCGAAATCCGCCCGGTTCGCTGACGCCATTTCCCCAGCGGTTGTTGTAGAGAGGGTAAAAACGGCCGCTTTCCGGGTAGATGCCGTCGTATTCGGCCGTTTCGTCTAATTTGGCAATTAACAGTGTGCGCCCAAGCGGTGGTTTGAGGGCGGCCATGAGCAAACCGTGGTAACGACGGGTGAGGTGGCCGGCAACGGTGCCGGAGGCAAAACCGCCAATGCCATTGGTTACTAACCATTCACGCGTTTCGGCGATTGCCAGCTTGCCACAGACCTCGCGTCCAAAATCAAACATAGTCGTATTAACTCCTTCTCGGTTTAGACATTTGGCGGTTCGGGATTGTATAGGGAGGACCCTGGAAAAATTTATTTTTACACTGAAGGGGTATATCTTACGCAGGCGAGTAACTTTAGGCAAATAGGAAGGAGCAATTAGGCCCGGCCAGGGCTATGATTCTATGGAAATACTCAAGGAATTGGTGCGTTTACCGGACAGCGCCTGGGGAACAAGGTTTACCGAGAGATCGCCGCTATTTCTGGTTGGCTTGCAGTGAAGATGGCCGGGTAATACGGTAGGCTGGTATCCAGATTGGCGGTCTTGCCTACATGTCCATTTCTGGTGGTGGTCGGCGGGACGGAGAGCGAGAAAGTGAAGGTGACGCCCTTTTCCGGATTGTTGTTGGCCCAGATGCGCTCGCCGTGGGCTTCCAAGGCCATCTGGCAAAATGCCAGGCCAAGCCCGTTGCCGCTTTCCTGGCTGCCGCCGGTGATGAATTTGTTGAAGGCGGTATGGGCCAGTTCCGGGGAAAGGCCGGGGCCATCGTCGCTGATGGAGACTTCCAGGCTGGTGTGGCCGTTGGCGATGTTGGGGACGGCAACGGCCGTAATGCCGATGACGCCGCCGGCTCCGGTAAATTTCAAGCTGTTGTCGATGAGGTTTTGCAGGATGCGTTCTAGCAGTCCGGCGTCAGCCCAAGCCGGCGGCAGGTCTTGGGGGATGTAGTGTTGGATGGTGATTTGTTTTTCGGTGGCGTGCGCTTTGTGGCTTTGAACGAGGCGAGACACCAAATTGTCCAGGGGAACGGCCGTATAATGAACCTGCATGTGGCCGTTTTCCATGCGATTGATGTCTAAAATGCTGTTGATCAGGTGTAGTACCTTTTCTGTGTTTGCCGAGGTCATGTCTACGAGATGCCGGTTGTCTATGGAAGCGGCGTCTTGTTCCAGATTTCCTTTTAGCATTTGTAGGGCAAACAAAGAGTTGCTCACCGGCGAGCGCAAATCGTGGACGATGGAGTGGGTCATGTCGTCGCGCAGAATTTCGGCTTGTTTACGCTCGGTGATGTCGTGCAGGGTTAACAAAGTGGTCGAGGGCAGTTTGCGCCAATCGTAAAGAGGGGCAAGGCTGGCTTCGAAGTATCGGACGGCTGCGCCATCTGTTTGGGTGATGTCGCAAGGATGTTCAGTCAGACGGCCGTATTGGGCGCTCAGGTCAGGCAAAACAGCAGACAGCGGGTGGTTGATCAGATCGCAAGACGGCCGTTGCAGCAAAACAGTCGCGGCCGCATTGGCATCCACGATTGTCAGCCTATTATCCAGCACCAGCACGCCGGCGCTCAGATTGTTAACCAGCGCCTGTTGTTCCAGCGGAGAATGTTTGATAAAACGAAACTGTAACGCATATCGGGCGACAATAATGCCGCTCAGGCAAAACGCCAGAGGCATCAGGTTGATGTTATTCAGCCCGGCAAAATCCAAAGCCAGCCCAAACCAGGGCAGTATCAGGCCTATAGCCAATACCAGCGCTTGCCCCGGATGAAGCGAAGCTATTTCATAACGCTGGCTGCTCATGATCATCAACGAACCGGCCAAATAGCAGCCGTACAAAAAGATATTGTTGATCCAATACCAGGTTGCCGGGGTGGATACTAAAATGGGTAGATCGTTGACGGTTTTTATATAGATTTCTTGCCAAACCAGATTGTGAGCTTCGTTTGTCAGCACCAATACAAAAAAGATTAAGGGGAAAATGGCTAACAAAAGAAGCTGACGGGGTTTTAGAAGGGCGCCGCGGCCAGTGTAAACCAGGGCAAATGCCAGCCAGGTGATGGGCAGCACCACCATGCCAACCGTCTGAAACTTTGCCCAGGCTAGTTTGTTGGTCAAATCTGAACTGACGATTTGTAATAGGAAAGCGAGCGACCATTGAGTAACCGCCAACATGGCAATGGCGAAGAGAACAGAACCGGGTACAGGACGCCGTTTCCAGGCATAGAGAGCGATGAGGGTGGATGTGGCCGCCGCAACTAATAGTAATAGACTGAAAGCAGTTAGATACCAATACATTGTTACTCTCGCCTTTTGGTGCAATCTACCCGCGCAAACTTATGAGATACTTCCATAGTGTAATTTTAATTTTCCCTAAAAATTCGTCTATGGTACATATCGGCTTAGGTCTTTGGTACTATAGGCAAAGGCGGGTATCATCTGGAGGCTTTTTTTGAGTCTGATAGCGATAGCATAGGCATATGATGAGCGAACAAGACAACGTACACCGGGAAACGGCCGTTCCCATCCCCATCTTGCTGCAACGCCTGCGCCAAACCTACCCCGACGCCCACTGCGAACTCCATTACCATTCACCCATCCAACTGCTTACCGCGACGATCCTCTCCGCGCAGTGTACCGACGAGCGCGTCAACGGCGTGACCCCAGCCCTGTTTGCCCGCTTCCCCCGCGCCGAGGATCTGGCGGCCGCGAACAGGGACGAACTAGAAAAAATTATTCGACCCACCGGCTTTTACCGCCAAAAGGCGCGCTATATTCAAGAAACCGCGCACACCATTTTGCAGCAGCACGGCGGCGAAGTGCCGGCCGAGATGAGCGACCTCGTACAACTTCCCGGTGTGGCGCGCAAAACAGCCAATGTCGTTTTGGGCGAAATTTATCAGAGGGCCGAGGGCATCACCGTAGACACGCACGTCAAGCGTTTATCCGCCCGCCTGGGGTTGACCGACTCTGAAGACCCGGTCAAAGTGGAATTGGACTTAATGGCCATCGTGCCGCGCGAGTCGTGGATTGAAATTTCGCACCTGTTTATTTTTCACGGCCGTCGCCTGTGTAAAGCGCGTCGTCCAGAGTGCGCCGTTTGTCCACTCAACGATGTTTGCCCCGCGCCAGAGAATCAGACACCGCGACAATCTTCGTCGACAATGGGCAATGAGAGATAAGCGATTGTCAATCTCCGACCTGCCATCTCAGGCGGTCATTTTTTATTGGCAGTTGGTAATAGACATTCAGACAAATCAAGGGAGTTGAATCATGCAGCATCAAGAAAGTACATTCAAGGGCAGCGAAGGGTTGGCGCTCTACTATCAGGCCTGGCTGCCGGATACACCGGCGATCGGCGTTTTGGTAATTGTTCACGGGCACGGCGAGCACAGTGGGCGATATCCCCACGTTGTGGACCATCTGGTCCCGCAGGGGTTTGCAGTGTATGCGCTGGATCATCGGGGACACGGCCGTTCCCCCGGCCAGCGTGGTTATGTCAACAGTATGGCTGATTTTCGCGGCGACGTGGCGGCGCTGGTGCAGTTGGCCGCTGCCGCCCAACCCAACTTACCCCTGTTTGTCATGGGACACAGCCTGGGCGGCCTGATTATCCTGGACTATGTGCTGCATCAGCCGGAAGGGCTGCGCGGCGTGATTGTTTCGGCGCCTGCCGTGGGCAGCGTTGGCGTATCGCCCATTTTGTTGCAGGTGAGCCGTGTTTTGTCACGAGTCTGGCCTACATTTAGCCTGGAAACCGGTCTGGACGTTAAGGGCATCTCGCGCGATCCGCAAGAAGTGCAGGCTTACCAGAACGACCCTCTGGTTCATGGTAAAGGGACGGCGCGCTTGGCGACAGAGGTGATGGATACGGCCGTTTACTGCCAGGAAAATGCGCACACCCTCCAACTACCCCTGCTCATGATCCACGGCGCGGCCGACATCATCACATCGCCAGCGGACAGCCGCCGCTTTTTCGACAATGTATCTGGCTCAGACAAAACCTACATCGCTTACGATGGCGGCTTCCATGAGTCGCACAACGACATTCACTACCAACAAGTTGTGGCCGACATTTCAGCCTGGCTTATGGCTCGATTATAAATTACCCGGTCAGCCCTCATACAAGGAGTAACCAACATGGACAAAATTATCATTCGCGATCTGCTGCTGCGCGGGATCATTGGCATCAACCCCGACGAGCGAGTAAACAAGCAAGACATCCTCATCAACATGGTCATCTTCGCCGATATTCGCCCGGCGGCCGCCTCTGACGATATTAACGACGCGGTAAATTATAAAAGCATCACCAAACGCATTATCCAGCACATTGAAGCCTCTTCGGATTATTTGGTGGAAAAACTTGTCACCGATCTGGCGCGGATTGTCATCGTGGAGTTTGGCGTGGAACGGGTGCAGGTACGTCTGGAAAAGCCGGGCGCACTGCGCTTTGCGGAATCGGTAGGCATAGAGATCGAACGTTCCCGCGCAGACTTTGGCTTGTAGAATGCAGTCTGCAGGAATGCAGTTATACACACTGTAAGAGATTACAAAACGCCGAACCTTCAGGATTTTTCCGGAGAGCCGGTCCAGGATAATCAGATCAAAGGATGGATCATGAATCGTGCTGTGCTTTCGTTAGGTTCCAATATCGACAAAGAGCGCAATTTACCGGCGGCGGTGGCTTTGCTGCGCGAAATGGTTGAGGTCACGGCCGTTTCCACCGTCTATGAAACCGTGCCCACCGGCTTGCTGGATCAGCCGAACTTTTTCAACACGGCCGTGCTGCTGCACACTACGCTCTCCCCCACCCAAATCAAAGAAGACCTCATCGCCGCCGTCGAAACGGCGCTGCACCGCGTGCGCCAGGAAGACAAAAACGCCCCGCGCACCATCGACCTGGACCTGGCCCTGTACAACGATGACGTGCTGGATTATGTGTTGGCCGACGGCCGTGTCCGTCGCCTGCCCGATCCCGACATCCTGAAATTCCCCCACGTCGCCATCCCCATCGCCGAACTGCTGCCAGACCTGCGCCACCCCGAAACCGGCGAACTGCTGTCGGCCATTGCCGTACGCCTGCTGGCCGAGCAAGGCGAAGATACCCTCTGGCCTCGCCCGGACATCTCCCTCTAATTCAGGCAGTCAGGCAGTGGATGAAAATGGGCGTTCATCCACTGCCTATCTATGACTCAACGGCCGTTTACCGTACCAATTTCCAGCGCATCCTGCCCATCATCGGTCAATAACCGCGCCAACGTGTCCGAATGATAAAGGCCGACCACGAGACGGCCGTTTCCCGTCCATCCCGCCGGCAGCGTCAATTCGTGCCTATCCAACAAACGCTCGCCAGGCTGCCAGGTCGTCGTGGGTCGCGTGCCAGCCATAGGCACGCCGTCATGTTGGGCGACCAGCGCTCCGTTTTCGTCCAGCACGTGCACAAATACCGTGTCATTTTCGGTCACTGCCCCCCGTCTTTGCCACAGTAAGGTGACGGTTACGGCCGTTTCCTCCGGCCCCACTTCCACCGGTTCTGCCAGGTTAACCGGCTGTCCATTCACCGTTACGTATACGCCATCCAGCCGGATGTGCCCGCCAAACATGGCGTCTTGGGGCGTTAATACGGCCGTTGCGCTGCTCATAGGCCGGTAAGCCCACAACGTCTTGCGCCCCGGCTCAGTGCGCTCTTCATGCAGCAGGTGATAATCCAGCCAGCGCCCCACCACATTTTCCGCATCCCACCCCGAATCCGAATAAGGCACAAACCAGACACGCTGGTAGGTCAGTGTCAATTTCTCCAGCGCCGCCTCTGTGTTAGCCGGATCAGCGTCCCGAGTTTCTGGCTGCATCACAATGGGGATAGCCGACCGGCGCAAATAATAGGACAACGCCGGGTCCGGAAAATGCGCCAGGAAAACGTCCCCCGGCTGTTCAGCGGCGGTAACATGGGCGGCCATTTCCCGGTAGCCGCTCGTCGAGGAGTGCGCCGGATCAAAATAGTGCTGTGCCAGGCTCAACCCATTGCCCAGAATGATTAGTCCCAGCCCTGCCGCCGCCAGCCCACGCGGCCATCGTGCCGGCTGCCGCCATAAAACCAGCAGTCCTGTCGCCGCCAACAGCCACCACGCCGGAGCCGCCAGGCTGATGTAAACAGCGTCGAACGCAGCCCGGTTGTACCGGATCAGGAAAATGGCCAGGGTTGGAATCCCCCACCAACCGGTTAACATCGCCGCCCAGGCCGGTTTTTGCCGGAACAGCGCCCACGCGCCTAGCAAAACCAGCCCCAACACCGCCACAAACACCCAGCGCACGGCCCAGCCATCCACCGCCGAACCGACCGCCAACTCGACGCCTGCGTTTGCCAGATAACCGGCCAGTTCTGGCCCGGATAGATTGCCCAATGGCTCGGCGGCTGTCAGATTGGGCCATAGTGTTAGCAGCCAGGGCGCAATAAGCAGCACGGCCGTTACTCCGCTCAACACCCACACCCCCAACCTCCGCACCCGCCCGGCCGTTGGCTGCCACAGGTAGAAGCCATGCGCCAGCAAAATAAAGACGGCGTAAGTGTGGCTGTAAACGGCCGTTGCCGCCGCCGCCGTATAAGCCAGCCAAAGTACGCTTCGCCGCCGCGAAACCACAAACGGCGTGCCCGCTTTTGTTCTCTGCGGGACCAGATAGCGGGTTAGCAGCGCCGTGGCCAAGGCGCCAAAAAACAGGGCCAACATATATTGGCTGCGCATATCCTGCGCCAGCCGGACAAGCGACTGAGAAATCGCTCCCAGAAAGGCCGCCAACAGGCCAAGTTTGCGACCGCTTAATGTAGTTCCCAACACGTAAATAAGCGGCAGGAGCAGAACTCCCGGCACGAGCGCAATAAACCGCATGGCAAATTCGCTGTCGCCGGTCAGGTTCATCCAGCCATGCAGCAGCAAATAGTGGAAAGGCGATTGTGGGTTCCCGTCCGCCAACAGCGCCGGGATGATCTGGGCAGCGGGCAGGCGGGCAAAAAGGTAAGCAACCGCTTCTTCCCCGCGCAGTTCCTGGTAGCCCAGGCGCAAGACGCGCAGCCCAAACCCCAGGAGGAGAACGGCCGTCATGCCCCATTTTGCGACGGCAGCGGCTAGCGGCGATGGCGCACAAGCTGTGCGCCAATCGCCAATCGCCCAGTGCCAGTCTCGCCGGACCACCACCGGCCGCGCCTGCCCGGCCGCGATGATTACCGCCAGCAGCGTCAACAGCGAAAACGTGATGCCCGCCGCCACGTCCGTTGGCGCAAAGCGCAGGTTGATGGTGTGGTCGCCGGATGGCAGCAAAATGGCCTGAAAACCGGCGTTGGCTCTGGCGCGGGCTGCCGTCTGGCCATCCACCTGCGCCCGCCAGCCGGGATAATCCCACTCGCTGATCACCAAAATGGAGGGCGTATCGGACCGGGTTGTGATGGCGAGGGCGTTGGCGGCGGTGCGTGTGATGTGCACAGCGGTTGGCTGGGAAGGCCGGGCCACGGCCGTCCACTCTGCCACGTCCGCCCTTCCTTCCAAAACCACTTGTATTGCCGGGTCAAAATCTGCCTGGGTGATTTGTTGAAACGCCTGCTCGTCGCTGTTGGCGAAGATGGGATCGTAGACCAACCAGGCGCGCGGCAGGCTATCCTCAAAGCGGTAGAGCGCGCCGTCGAAGGGCTGGTCGGGCAGCGGGCTGTGGGTAACGGCCGTTATCAGACTGACATTTGCGTCGTCGGGCGGCTGGGTGGCCAGGACGTACTGCACATTTAGCAGCTGCCAGCGACGGGCATTGGGCACGGCTTCCAAGCGGCTCATCGCCTGCAATTTCAATGGGCTAAGGCCGCGAATATCCTCCACGCCCAGCATTTCGCCGACATTAGCATGGAACAATCCGCCGCTGTCGAGGCGCACCGGCTCGTCGTCTGGCAGCTGCGGCAGCCAATCCGGTTGCGGCCAGAACACGTTGGGCGACTGCGGCTGCAAGGCCAGCGGCGCGCGCGCCGCCAGAAACAAATCTACAAACAGCAGACCCACCAAAGCCAGACCGCTCCACGGCTTGCCCGTACCCCGCCACAAGATCAGCAGCGCCGCCAGCAGAAAGGCAGCCTGCTGCGCCAACACACGCGGCCAATCGCCCGCAGTCACGGCCGTCACAATCAGGCTGGCGATGAGAAAAAGGGCGGTCATTACGGCCGTTACCCGCCGCGCCAGCCTTTGGCGCGTTGCCCCATCCAGGTTTTGCCACAGCGCAAAACCGTGCGCCGCCAGGAGCGCCAGCGCCAGACTGAAAAGCCCTACCAACCGCTCTTGCTGCCGAAACAGGCCAAAACCCGGCGCGATGCGATAAACCAGCGCAAATAAAATGCCCTTGTCGCCCAACGACAACAGAGCCACGGTCAGGCTGACGGCCGTCCAGAAAACAATTTCGG
Organism: Chloroflexota bacterium; assembly: GCA_029559155.1. Taxonomy (GTDB): domain Bacteria; phylum Chloroflexota; class Anaerolineae; order Promineifilales; family Promineifilaceae; genus Leptovillus. The sequence continues at coordinate 6,822 of JAKQCM010000301.1, read as the reverse complement.
CTTTTCGTTCGCTGGCCGCGTGGCGGCGAGCCAACCAGCCGGTGATGGCCAGCACGAACACGGCCGTCCCGCTGTACATCGGCGTCCAAAATGAGAAAAGTCCGGGCAGTAAAAGCTGCACATAATCCAGCAGCGGAAAACCGGCGGCGACAAATTCGTAGCTGACATTGCTGCGCGTGGTAGCCGTGAGGTAGTGGAGCGCGGGCAGCCACCCGGCGGCGGATAGGCCGACGGCCGTTCCCCCCACCACAGCGCCCATCCCGACTATCCAGCGCCCCGACCAGCGCGCCCGAATCGCCAAAAACAGGAAGTAGGCCGCGGCCATGTAGCTGATATGCAAAAAAGTTTGAGGATGACCGGCCAAAAAAGCCAGCCCCAGCACGCTTCCCGCGCCAAGCAGATAGGGTAACGGCCGTTCCTCGTCCCTCGTTATCCCTTTTCGCAGCAGCCACAACACCAGCGGCAGCCAGGTGATGGTTTCCAGCAGGGCCAATTGCAGCAGCGGATAAGAAATCAAGTAGCCGCCCAGTCCAAAAGCCGCCGCCGCCAACAGCCCGGCCCACCGGCTGCGGGTCGTGTCTGTGGCCAGGGCGTACATAAACACACCCGCCAGCCAGATGTGCAGCAACCCTTCCCATTGCAAAGCGTAAAACGAAAAGCCGCCCGGACCGCTCAGGAAAATAGTCAGCCAGCGCGGCAGATAAAAAACGGCCGCCTGGGTATCGGCCGCAAAGGGGAACCCGCCATAACTGCCCGGCGACCAGACTGGCAGCCGTCCGGCCCACATCTCCTGCGCCTGGAACAGGCCAAAGGTGTGGAACTGGCCGGACAGATCGCTGTCGGGCAGGCGCGCCCGACCCAACAGCAGCGCGCTAAAAAACAGCGCCCAGAGCAGGGTCCACAATAAAATGAAGGGAAGGTGTCGGCGGTTCATGGCTCAGCGGCGCACGGCGAAAATGGATAGTTGCCCGTTTTTAATCACCAATTTGTATCTCGCCAATTGGGTACACATCGTTGGGCTGCCGTTGGCTGTTGATGGTGAGCGGCAGGCGGGTCAGGTCGGCGTCGTACATGCCCAGCCAGAGGGAGTAACGGCCGTTTGCCAAATCCGCCGGAATCGTCAGCGTGTACCGGTCGTCGATGACCGCGCCGGCCGGCCAGACACGGGTGGGATACTGCCCCAACAGCGGCTGGTTATCGCCTGTGGCCAGCGGCGGCTGCCCGGCGTCGCCCAAATGGATGAGCGTGGTGTAATCGACTCCGGGCGGGGCTAAGACTTGCCACTGGACGCCGATGTGGATTTGCTCGCCCGGCCGGGCAGTTTGCGCCGCAGTTCTTGCCTGAGTTAGCAGCACGTGGTCGCCAAGCTGGGCCAGCGGCGGCGCGGCAGCTGGCGGCCAGGCTGCGGGTTGGATGTCGATGCGGCCAATCGCCATGCGGGCATCGTCGTTGGCCAGCCCCACAAAAACAGGCGCCAGCACGGGTGCGACGGCCGTTTCCTCCAGGCGCACCGCAAACCGGTCGGCAATGATCGCGCCGGTGGGCCAAAGGGTAGCCGGGTACAGGCCACGGCCGTGATAACTGTGTAAATTGCCTACCCGCGCCAGATCGCGTCCCAAAATTTCCAGCACAAACTCCGGCGGAGTGGTGGGGACGGCCGTTGTCCGCCAGTACACCGTCACCCAGACCACATCACCGGGGTTGGCTGTGGTTGTGTCTACAGTCGCCCCCAGCAGGCGCAGCCCATCACCTAGATCGACGCCCAATTCGGTGGCTTGCGGCGGCAGGGTTTCGACTATCGGTGGGCGCGCGTATGCCGGAGCCACCACAAACAGCAGGCAGTAGGCCGAAGTGGCAAAAGCCAGGGCCACGGCCGTCAGGTGAACGGCCGTGCGCCGAAAACGACTGATCCCATACGCCATGCCCAACGCCAGCGGCACAATGGCCGGAAACAGCAGCCGCCCTTGCGCCGCCTCGGTCTGCATCATGAACAAAACCAATCCGGCATAAACTGCCACAACCCAAAGCGCCAGCAAAACGGCCGTAGCCCACCCTTGCTGAAGGGCGTCGCTGAAAGATTTAAGGCGAAACCTGCCGGTTGTCTTCCGGCGCTGCGCTTTGTTTTTTAGAAGATCGCCAAGAAATCCCACAATCGCCGCTGCTGCGAGGCCATTCCAAACCCAATACACCCAATCCGGCGGGCGCAAATTGAACCAGCCAAAAACGGCAAATAACGATTTCCACAGGCCGCCCGATTCGCCCAACACCTGCCAGAGTGTATAGCCCCGGTCGCCCCCGGCGATGCGGATGAATGGCTCGGTAGCCATGGGGTCGCCGTATAGCTGCCAGTTGCGCAGCCACAACCACCCGCCGATGAGCAAAGCGGGAACCACGACCAACATTAGGTTGCTTACCAACAATTTTGGGCTGACTGGTTTGTTTTTGAGCCAGAGCAAAACAACAACGCCAGACGCATAAATTAGCAGAAGCGCGCCCGCGTTTTTGCTGAGGATAGCCAGCCCGACGGTGCCGCCCAGGAGGAGGTAACGGCCGTTTGTCCCCCCCATCAGCCACAGCCTTAAAATTTGCCACAAAGCCGCGCTGACCAAAAAAATGATCAATGCGTCATTGGTTACCGACCCGTGCAAAAAGGCAAACTGCGGCAAAAAAGCGGCTACGGCCGTAGCCAACAGGGCGATTTCTGGCTGCTCTGGCCATATCAACCGCCCGCTGCCATACAGGCAAAGCAGCGTGCCCAGCCCCAACACCGTCGAAAAAATGCGCAGCATGTGGGCCGCCAGGGCAAACCCCTGCCAGGGCCAGTTTTCCGCCGGGGTGTGTACCATGCGGTTGATATTGGTCAGCGCCGAGGCATCGCCCAGGGCGGCAAACGGGTTGAGCCACACCTGCTCCCGCCCGCCGTCGGCGTCAATGGGAGCGATGAGCAGCGCGCCCAGCAGGTAATACAGCGGTGGCTGAGCCGCTTCCTGGCTGAGCCATTCGTCGTAGGGATCGGCCACAGCGGGCGGTGTGTGCGTGTCGGCGATAAATTGGGCGGTGAAGTAGTGCCAATGTTCATCCGGCGCTTCAAACAGGGGGTTGATCAGGCCATAGCCGAGCGCCAGCAGCAGGTAGAGACTTAAAATGCCGGTCAACAGCCAGCGGTTTGTTTTTGGGCGGTTGGGATCGGTCATCTTTGGTCTGCCAGGATAAAAGAGGCGTCGGGCAGGATACGGCCGTCTGCCCCATAAGCTGTCAGGCGCGAACCATCGGCGCGAAACAGGCCCACGGCCACGCGCAGGCAGCCATCGGCGGGCAGCGTTTCCAGGTTGATGTGCTTTACGTCATGGATACGGTCGCCGGGCGAGAGAAAGGTGAAGGGCAACATGCGCTCCAGCGCATACCCACTGCCCTCGCCGATCAGGTTGCCCTGGCAGTCCAGAACATGGCGGAAAATCGTCGCCTGGGGGTCGGGACCGGTGAAAATCCAATCCAAATTCACAGTTACCGTCTGATCATTCAGGCTGTACTGGCTGTTGGTCAGGAAAACGGCGTTGTCGAAGTTCGCCTGGTAGTCGACCGGCGGCTGATCGTCGCCGGTTTGTAGAGAGCCGGCATAAACAACTTGTGAACGGCCGTCAGCCCAAAATTGGGTCAACCAGACGCCGTCATGTTCATAGGCTTGCCGGGTCAATAATTCCATGTGCCACCACTGATCCACGTCTTCTTCGGCGGTTGCCAGGTAATAATCGGGCAAATCGGGCCGGAGATCGGGGAACGTGGCGATGGTGACCGGCCAATCGACGCCGCTGTTCAGGTGAATGAGTTGTTGGGTGTTGAGATAGGGCGCCAGCACGGCAAGGCCATCATTGCCGATAGGATACCATTGTTTTTTGTAGGCCAGCCAATTGGTAGTATTGATGACAATGTCGCGGTTGGTGGGGCGTTCCTGGGCGATGCGGCTCATTTGCCGCAGTGGCGTCAGGGCAAAGATGTGCAAATCGACCTCGCGCTGGACGTAACGTATCGGCACGGCCGTTGTCAGAACGAGCAATCCGCCGGCCGCTGCCCACCGCCACCAGGCACGGCCGTTGCCCTGCCCGGTTGGGGCTGCCAGGGTTACGATCACCGTTGCCCACATCACCGCCGCGCCCACGCCGGTAAAATAGAGCAGCCGCGGGCTGATGGAGATGTAATCATATGGCAGGGCAACGACGGCGGGCAGCATGGCCACGGCCGTCCAGCCTACGCCCAATCCCAGCGCCGCCCACTGCCGCCCGCGCCCCAAGATCAAGGCCGCCAGCAGCAGCCCAGCGCCGCCCACCAGCCAGATTGCCGTCAGGTCGCGCCAGCCGCGGGTATCGATAAACCATTTGGCCAACGGCTGCCAGGGATAGGTGGGCGCTTGAAAAAAGAACGTGATCTTAAAAAACAGCAGTTCCAGGCTGTCTATCTGGCGGCCAACTGTTTCGTTGCCGCTTTTGGGCACGGCGTACCAGACCGGCAAATAGAGGGCGCTGACCAGAGGGAGCACGGCCGTTACCCACTTTTGCCGCCACGCCTGCCGCCAATCGGCCACAAGCCACACCAGGGCCAGCAGCGCCCCGGCCATGATGCCTGCTTCGTGAACATACGGCGTCAGCAGTGCGGCGGACAGCGCCAGCGCCAGATAGCGGCGCACGGCCGTTGCCTGGTAGTGCAGCACGGCCAACGCGCCAATTAACGTGAACAAGGTCACCAGGGGGTGCATCGCCGCCGCAAAATGGGGCACCGGCAGCGCGGCAAACGGATAAACGACAAACAGCAGCGCCGCCAGCAGTTCGACGGCCGTGCGCGCCGGCGGCGTCCCGTTCCGATACAGTTTCCCCGCCAGTTTGCCGGTCAGGGCGCTGTTGGCGGCGTGGATGAGCAGGACCAGCAGGTGCGGCACGGCCGTTTGCCCCGGCGGCAGCAGGCCAAATAAAATTTTGTACAGGGTAAAGATGATCGGCCGGTAGTAGGGCGCGCCCGTCACGTCGGTCCAGATGGCCACAAAACTTTTGGCGGTGGCGAAGTTGTAATGAGGAAAATCGTCCCAGAAATAGGGCAGCGGCAGGGTACGGCCGTACAGCCACACCGCCACTGCCAGCGGCAACAATACCAGCGCCAGGGCAAGCCAGCGCGGCCGGGTAATTTGCCGGGATGGGGTTGCGGTGGTCATGGCTGCTCCTCAACGGTGATTTGGCCTACGGGAACACGGCCGTCCGGCAATTCTTGCCCATTCCACACGGTAAACGGCCGGACAAACGTGTCCGGATCATACAGCCCAACCCATACCGTATAATCGCCCGGCGGCACATCCGCGCCAATGGCTACATCCTGAGGATCGATGATCACTTCTCCGGCGCGCCAACTGATGGTTGGCCGGAAGCCTTGCATCGGCAGGCCATCACGCTGGGCGACGATTTGGCCCTGCGCGTCTGCGATGTGCACAAAGATGGCGTAATTTGCGCCGGGCACGGCGACCGCCTGCCAGATGAGAGTCAGTGGCAGCGTTTGGCCGGGCTGGACACGTGTCTGCGGCAAATCGACGCCTTGCAAGGTAATTTCCGCCGGATTGCCAAAGGCGGCGTTTACTGCCTGCGAAAATGGCGGCAGTTCGCTGATCAGCGGCCAGGCGGCGACGGGCAGCGTTGTGTTTAGTGTGATGGTCCGGCTGACTGAGCCATCGGCGTTTAACAGGCTCAGGCGCAGGGTGTGGGGTTCGGCAACGGCCGTTGCCGGCAGGACAAATTCGGCTTTGCTTTGCAAAATTTCGCCTGGCTGCCATGCAGACGCCGGGTAATTGGCCTGTGCCAGCGGTAGTTCGGTCGTGGTGACAAGTTGGCCGGAAGGCGCGAGCAGTTCAAGGCGCAAACGCAAGCCATCGGGCGGCGTTTGCCGAACACGCCAGAAAAGGTCCACCGGCGCCAGGTGTCCGGGGCGTATTTCGCTGTCCGGCAGGTGATAACCCAGGAGGCTGAGCGGCCCCATGGTGGCGTTTTGTGGTGTGTGGGGCGGCAGCTGCGCAGGGTCACTGCCACTTTGCATGGCGATTTGGCCCAGCAAGGTGTCGATCTCGCCGCCAGGGGTGGACAGGGGACGGCCGTCATGGTCCAGCACGCGCAGCCAGAGGGTGTAGTCGCCGGTGGGCAGGCCGGTTTGCCAGCGTATCTCGTGGTCGGTGCGCAGCAGGCTGTTGGCTGGCATAACGGCTGGCGGCGGCTGCTTCCAAAGGTCCTGGTCGATTTGCTGCCAGAGACGGCCGTCGGCGTCCAGCAGGCGCAGCGAGAGGGTGTAGGCATCGCCGGTCTGTCCGGTTGGCCGCCAGTAAGAAGACAGCCACCAGGGTGATCCGGCTTTGGCCGAGTCTGGCCATTCGGTTCCGGCTAATTGTAATCCGTTGGTGAAAACGGCCGTGATGGGAACGGCCGTGTCCGGCAGCGCCGGGTAAACAGGATCAGGCAGGTAGGCGGTCAGTTCTGTTTTCAGCCACAGGCTAGGAAAGGTGAATATGCCCAGCTCAACCCAATGTTCCGCCGCCCAGTCGGGCAGCGCGTCAGCGGGAAACCCGTTGCGCGGGGCAGGGGCGTTTAAGAACCAGATGCGGTGGGCAGCTGCGCCTGTCTGGTCGAAGACGGCCGTCACCTCCGCGACATCCTGTTGCCCAAACTGTGGGATCGCCTGCCAGGGCGCGGTCCCGTCATAATAAAAATCGAAGGTGAACCCGATGAGCGTATCGTGCAAAATGATCACATCGCCGGGTTGGGCGACCTCGGTCAGGTACAAAGCTGCGCCGCGCAC
>JAKQCM010000297.1 GCA_029559155.1 Chloroflexota bacterium | reverse complement strand
GGCGTATTCACCGGCTGCGGTAAAATTGTTTCATCACCCGTGTCTTCGGGTTCTGGCGCAAAGGAGGTCGGCTCCACAATCGGCACAAAATAGCGGGCCGCATCCTGAATAAACGTATTGCAAGCCCGATTCTCATCGCGCATCGCTTCCTGCCACTGCGTTTGCGTCAACCCATCCGCATACTGCCCTACACCAAAATAGGCCGCCATCACATGGCATACCACCGGCGCTGCCCACTGCGATCCTTCGCCGCCGTTAAAAATAAAGGCCATCACGGCGATCTCCGGGTTTTCATATGGCGCATACCCCACATAAAAAGCATGAGTCGGCTGAATGGCTCGCTCCTCAAACCGACACCATCCCCGCTTAATGGCGATGTTGTCGCAATACTCAGAGGTTCCTGTCTTACCGGCCGTAGGAATGCCAAAATCGTCCAGCCATTTTACATAAGTCGTGGCCGTCCCAATCGGCCGTCCTTCTGCATCCACCGAATTTACCCGGTGCATCCCCTCGGCCACAACTTGAATATATTCCCGATCTACAGCCAGCGAATCAACCACTTCCGGCTGAAAAATGTAATTGCCGTCGGCGTCAAAACGAATGTTGATCGAGGGGTCGTCTAGCGGGTTGCCGGCAGCGTCTAAGAGGATTGTTTCTCCATTTTCGCCGGGATGCGCGCGAGCGATAATCTGGCTGTTGTTGTCTACAATGACCACGTTCCCATTTTCATCGGTCATATGGTGGATGATGGTTGGCCGGTATAGGAACCCGCCGTTGGCAATGACGGAGGCCATTTGCACCACTTGCAGGGGGGTGGCGGTCATGAACCCCTGGCCAATGCCCAGGTTGTAATCATCGCCCATAGACCACGGCTCGCCATAGGTTTGCGCTTTCCAGTTTCGTGAGGGCGGCAGGTTGCCGGCCGCTTCCAGCGGCAGTTCTATACCTTGCACGCGACCAAAGCCAAACTGACGGCCGTATTTAGCAATACGATCCACCGTCAGCCCCTCCACATACTCGCCATCCTGGTCAAAACCACCGCTAATTTTATAAAAATACACATCGCAAGAGTTGGCAATGCCCAAGATCATATTCATCAAGCCATGCCCGGCTCTGTTCCAACACACAAAAATTTGCGAACGGCCGGGATCGTTCGGCGCAAACCGATTTGGAATTTCGATCTGGCCTGGGTCTTCCAACAGGCGCGAAGGAGACACGACGCCCTCTTGCAGCGCGCCGGCCGCCGGCACAATTTTAAACGTAGAGCCAGGCGGATACGTCCCGCTAATGGCATGATTCACCAGCGGCGTGTAATCGTTGCGCGCCAACCCCAGATAATAATCCACTGGAACTTCTGTCGCGAATCGGTTGTTATCAAAGCTGGGAAAATTGACCATCGCCAATACTTCACCGGTTTGCGGGTTGAGGGCTACAACCACTCCTTGCTCAATTTCAGCAAAGGAACGTTGCCCGGTGATCGAATCAATACGCACTGTCTGGGCATCAGCTTCCATGTACTGTTTTAAAATTTCAGCCGCCTGACGCTGCAGTTCCAGATCGAGTGTAAGGTGAAGGTTTAG
>JAKQCM010000295.1 GCA_029559155.1 Chloroflexota bacterium | reverse complement strand
CTTGATCTGTTCCGGCGACATATACTGCGCCGTCCCCAATGTAGCCCCAGTCGCCGTATGTTTGGCTCCCCCAACAATTTTAGCAATGCCAAAATCCATCAGGATCGGCTCATTTCGCGAGTTTAACATCACATTTGCCGGCTTGATATCACGATGAACCAGGCCTTGTTTATGCGCATAATGCACAGCCTCACCCAGCCCGACAGCGATATCAATCGCTTCACCGGCCGGCATCTGCTGATGGAGTTCGTTTAATTTCTTTAATCTGTCTTGTAGGGTAACGCCGGCAACATATTCAAAGACGATGTAATAAGCATCGCCATCATGATTAAAATCATAAACCTGAATAATGTTTGAATGGCGCAGATGGGCAACCGCTGCCGCCTCCCGCTCAAACCGCTTGATGAAATCCGGATCCCCTGAGAGATGGCTGTGAATAATTTTGATCGCTACCACACGCTGCAAATTAGGATCTGTTGCCTTATAAACAGCAGACATCCCTCCTTGCCCCAGCAATTCATCAATATGATATCGTCCACTAAGGGTTCGACCGATCCAGGTTGGTTGTGACATTGTGTTTCTCCGCGGCTAGTTCATGGCGCTCAAGCCAGGTACACCCTAACACTAGGAGCTGATTCTAACACGGCCGTCCATTATGAAAATCGCTCCACAGTACTACTGAGTTTCCTCGGCGACGGCCGTACCGCTCTCCACGCTGTTACTGTGCCACCACTGCCTTACCAACACAATAAACACCGCCGCCATAAACCCAATCAACCCGGCCACAATGGCATTAATCAATTTTCGCGGCCCAACCGGGTCGGTGGGCACGGCCGTTTTGCTGGCCAGCCGCACCCCGCTGCTTGTATCCTGCGACGTAATTCGTTCCTCTTCCACCTTGCGCGCCAGCGCAGTATACGTCTCCTCGGCCACCGAATAATTGCGCGTCAGCTGATTACTCGCCGTGTCCGTCGCCTGCTTTTCCTGCTGCAAGGCCAAAATCTGCGGCTCCAGGGCCGACAGTTCCTGATCAATCGACGCAATCCGCGCCGCCAACGTCTCATCCAGCCCATCTAAAAACGCGATCTGCTCCACACGCTCCACAGCGCCAAACGTCATGGCCGGATCCAGCTGCAGCTGCATCGGTGAAACGCTGTCTGCGCCAAAGGCTTTTAATTGCAGGAACAGGGCCGTTAGTTGATCTGCCGCCGTCATGTCAGCGCCTGCCGAGCCTCTGCTCAATTGTTCGCGAAGCGCCTGTACATCATCCAGCAAAAAAGTTAATTTCTGTTTGTTGGCCAAATAATTAGCCTGGGTACTTTGTAAGGAGGCCAATTGGTTGTTGATGGTGCTTGCACGATTAAGCCCCTGGAATTCAATGAGGGCTTGTTCCGCCTTGCTCAATTCCTGCGCCGCGCTTTCTTGTTGGCTCTCAAAATAGGCCAACTGGTCACCTCCCTGGTTGCCAAACACTCTATTCGCCTGAACCACAAACATTTCCGCCCATTTGTTGGCGATGGCGGCCGTTTGCTGCGGGTCACGATAGGTGACAGTTAGCCGCAACATGCTCGGATCATCCCCGGCATTGGCCGCAACTTTTTTCCTCAGGGTTTCCAACGAATCAATTTCCGGCGCGATCGCCGGCATTTCCGCCAGAAGCTCTTGCAACAGCTCGTCGCTGGTGGCCAATTCGGGATATGCCTTTAAGGGCTGGGTTTCCGCCACCGCTTCAAAACGGGGGTCAAACTGAACCAACTGACCCGACTTTGTCACGGCGACCAGGGTCGTCGCTTCGTAAGTTGGGGGCAGCAAAAAGCTCGCTGCTAATGCAACAATGGCCGCAAGAACGGCCGTACCCACAATCCACCACCAATTTTTTAGCAAAGCCTCTACATACGGCCGTAAATCAATCTCTTCTTCCAATCCAACCTCCGTTTACAAACGCCAATCATTCAAGCCTGGCTTGTCGGCAGGGGAAAACGGCCGTTTTCTTTACCCGCTATGTCTTCCACAAACGAAAGATGGGTTAGATCAGCCCCTGCTCGCGCGCGACCGTCGGATAAATAGCCTGCGCCGCATGGAACAAATCGGCCAACGCCGTTACCTTCCATACCGGCCCATTTGGCTTAAGCTGTCCGCTGCCCAACGCTTTGGTCAGACGCAGTTCCCCCAATAATATTTCGTGCAGCGCATCCGTCGCCGCGCCAACATCCAGGTCAACGGCCGTATTTTCCACAGCGCCATAGGTAATTTGCAACGGCCGTTGCCGGGCATCAAACATCACAAACGCCTCAGGCTCCACGCAGCGCAGCCGAATCCGCAGTTTCGACTTCAACAAAGCCGCATCCGCCGATGGGTTTACGGCCGTCATGCGCTCAAACAAAATTTGCAGCGTCTGATAAAGCTGCTCACCGCTGGCATAGACAGCCATCTTAAACAGCCCAGCCTACAGCGTTACGCCTCATCATCGCCCGCTTCCTCGCCAATCAACCGCTGCTTCAGCTGCTCTGCCTGAAACTGCACCGAATAATTCAGCATATACCACATGCCCTTCCACGTATCCAGGTCCAACAAATCCTCTTTGCTGGCCCCTTCCAGGCTGTTCAGCAAATCTTTCGCCACATCCGGCGCAAAACGGTCAACATGACCCCGCACAAAACGCAGCATCGTCTCCGGCTGCAGGGCTTCCGGCAGCCGCTGGTTCACCCGATCTTTCACCTGCCCGGCCTGAAAACGCGCCGAATAGGCAAACATATAGGCCATGCCTTTCCAGGTGTCTAAATCGGTCAGATCGTCAACCGTCATTTCCTGGAATCCTTCTAAAATACCCAACTGCACATCGGGCGAGAAACGGCTCAAATTTTCACGCACCAGCCCAATCAACCGCAGCGGATAATCGGCCATTGTCGGGTCTTTCGCCGTTTCCTCTTTGGTCATGGTGCGCTTCAAATCTGTAACCAGGCCGTCCAGTTCGCCCACCAACTCTTGCAAATGCGAAACGGACGCTGCATTGGAGCTTACGGCCGTTGGCTGATCCTGATGAAGGTGACAATAAGCCGATCCTTCCTGAGCATAATTTTTACACTGCGTTCCCGCTTTGGTCACCGCAGCACAACGAACAACGTCATCACTCATGGCTAATTTGCCTCCTGGAAAAATTAAACGCCAATTATACCCGCCTGTCATCTTTTTCCGAACCGCTACCCGTCATAAAAATCGCTGCCAGCAAATCTATCGAAGTTTAGCCGCAGAAAAGCGATCCGTTGAGAGCAAAATTCACGGCAATCCCAGCTAAATCCGCCACAAGCAATTAGGTATTGACATCCATGACGCAGTGTGTTATATTTTCCCATGATGCAGTGCGTCATAGTCGCCTGCAAGCACAAATATCTAAATCATTGTGTCCTTTGATAGGCGCATCCTAAAACAAAACCTGGGAGGTTTTAATCATGACAAACGAAGTAGTAATTGAAGTTGCGGAAGAAAAAAATGGCGGTTTATCCGGTATGGTCGTAGACAATGTCCACAAGGTCTTCCTCGTCGGTTTAGGCGCCGCCGCCATGGCCCAAGACGAACTGCTTAATCTGGTCGATAAATTCGTCGAACAAGGCGAGGAAACCGAAAAGAAAGTTCTCGATTCCGTCAACGAAATGGTCGATGACCGCAAAAAAGAAGCCGAAAAAGCAAACAAACGCGCCGAGAAAGAATTCAACAAACGTATGGAAGCCGTTTTGCATCGTCTGAACGTGCCCTCCCGCGCTGAGATTCGGTCTTTGAATACCAAAATCACCAAGCTGTCCAAGAAAATCGACGAACTGAATCAGGAAACTGTTGCTTAATCAGGGTTCGTCTGACAACCTGCGGCCAACGCAATAAGCCGCCGCAAAGAGAGAAAATGACAAAATCATGGCAAAAATCGAGATCATCGAAGAAGAAGTCAGCGAAGAATCCAATGCCTTGTTGGATGCAGTCCGTCGTGTATTGATGGCTGGCATTGGCGCCGTCGTTCTGGCTCAAGAAGAAGTGGAAGAATTTGTAAACAAGCTCATCGACCGTGGGGAAATTGCCGAGAAAGACGGCCGTAAACTCATCAATGAAGTTGTCGAAAAGCGCAAAAAGAAAGCCCAAGACACCACCCACACGGCACAGGACGAAGTTGACAAACGCCTGGAAGGCTTGTTGGACAAACTCAACATTCCCACCAAAAGCGACATCGACGCCCTCAACGCAAAAGTCACTGAGTTGACGGCTAAAGTTGAAACATTGAAAAAAACCATGGCCTAAAGCCAACCGAACGGCCGTATGCGCCAACACATTACGGCCGTTTACCCAATTCACCACTATCTGACGCCTCGCTATCAGGCATCATCATACGGGCATCTCCTTTGGAGCACTCTGGGGTAAAGAGCTAAGGGGGGAGAAAACAAATCGTTTTCTCCCCCTGTTCTTTTGCATCCAGACCTAACCGGCTTATAATCCATCATCTAAATAACGCAGTGTATCATGAGGAGCAAAACCCATGCCGGTTATCAAACGCTATCCAAATCGTAAGCTCTACGATACAGAAGCCAAAAAATACATCACCCTCGATGGCATCGCCGAACTGATCCGCAAAGGTGAAGACATCCAGGTGGTAGATCATACAACAGACGAAGACCTGACGGCCGTTACCCTTACCCAAATCATCTTCGAACAAGAGAAAAAGAGCAGCGGCTTCCTGCCTACATCGGTCCTCACCGGTCTTGTCCAGGCTGGCGGCCAAACTGTCAACACCCTCCGCCGCTCCCTCACGTCGCCGCTCGAACTGCTCAACCACGTAGACCAGGAAATCGACAAACGCCTGCAAAGCCTGACAGAACGCGGCGATCTGGCCAAAGACGAAGCCACCCGCCTACGCGAAAAACTCTTGAGCGATCCCGCCCGCATGGCCGAAGAAAAACTCAACGCCACCGCCAGCGAAATCGAAAAAATTGTGCGCTCCAGAGGCATCCCCACCCGCGACGAAGTGCAAACGCTCATCACCCAATTGGACGATCTGGCCGGCAAAATTGCCGCCATCACGGTGCAAGAACAAGAAAACCACCCGGATCAGGGAGCGTCCTGATTCTGAAGATGATGAAAACTCAGGGAAGTTTTGCCTTTGCCGCTCCGCCAACCGACATCTGGCCATTTCTCATCAACCCACAGACCCTCAGCCACATCTTACCTGGCTGCCAAGAGGTTACCCCCCAGGAAAACGGCGCGTATCTAGCCCAGTTATCCATCCGCCTCGGCCCATTGGCCGGCGAATACGCCGTCACCCTCCAGCCGACCGACATCCAACCGCAAACCTCATTTACCCTCACATTTTCCGCCGCGGGCAAAACCGGCGGCGTGCAAGGCCACGGCCGTTTCCACCTGGAATCCCCCAATCCGACAGAAACCATCCTCTATTACGAAACACAGGCCGAAGTCAGCGGCGATTTGCAGCAATACGCCGCGCCGCTCTTGGAAACCAACGCCCGCGCCATCACGCGCCAAAGCCTGGAAAATCTGGCCCACCTGCTGCAAAACGGACAGTCCCAATTCGCCCCTGGTCAGCCCGCCATCATATCGCCGACGGCCCGCGTCCAACGATCATTCATGCCCTACGCTGCCGTGGCCGCGCTCACGGTCACGGGGCTTGTCCTTGGCCTGCTGATCTGGCAGCGGCGCAAAAAATAGCGCCAACACCTGCCACAAACGCATGAACGAGATCATCAGCGACGTATTAGCCTGGCGCGAACAGCCATCCGCAAAAATCGGTCTGGCCACGGTAATCCAGACCTGGGGATCTGCGCCGCGGAAAGTCGGGGCCAAAATGGCTTTCTCGGCCAACGGCCGTCTCAGCGGTTCAGTCAGCGGCGGGTGCGTGGAAGGGGCGGTTGTCGATGCGGGACAAACCGTTCTGACCACCGGCATCCCCCAACTGCTGCATTTTGGCGTCGCCGATGAGACTGCCTGGGACGTGGGGCTGGCGTGCGGCGGTAGTATCGCGGTGTTTGTGCAGGTATTGGACACGGCCGTTTTCGATTTTCTCCGCGATCTCATCCGGCACAACCAAACCGGTTACAGCTACACAGTCATTCGCGGTCCAGAACACCTGCTTGGCCGCCAATGGGTAGTCAGCGGTAACGGCCGTGTCGCCGGCAGCCTCCCGGTCGAACTGATGCCCCCCTTTCCACCAACGAACCATCAAACCGGCCTCCTCCTCCACCCCATGCCCGATATCGACATTTTCGTCGAAGCATACCGCCCGGCCCCGGCGCTGATCATGGTCGGCGGCGTCCACATCGCCATCGCCCTTACCCAAATGGCCCAGCTCCTCGGCTTTCGCACGGTAATCATTGATCCGCGCCGTGCGTTTGGCAGCCAAGACCGCTTCGCGCACGCCGATCAGTTGTTCCAACTCTGGCCCGACAAAGCCTTGGCTCAGGTGGAAATGACGCCAGAAACGGCCGTTGCCTTGCTCACCCACGACCCCAAAATCGACGATCCCGCCCTCCGCATTGTCTTAAACAGCCCGGCCTTCTACATCGGCGCGCTGGGCAGCCCCAAAACCCACGCCAACCGAATCACCCGCCTGCAAACCATGGGCGTCAGCCAAGATCAGATCGACCGCATTCACGCCCCCATCGGCCTGAATATCCACGCCCAAACCCCCGAAGAAATCGCCCTCGCCATCATGGCTGAGATCGTAAAAGCTTACAGGCAGTTATGATGCGTGACGCCCATTTTTCGGTCGCTCATACTTCACGCATCGCGGTTCACGCCTCATACCCTTTCGGATTTTGTGACTGCCACCGCCAGGCATCGGCGCACATCGCTTCCAGGTCATGTTGCGCCTGCCAACCCAACTCCCGCGCCGCCAGCGACGGATCGGCATATGAACTGGCCACATCGCCCGGCCGTCGCGCCACAATCTGGTAGGGGATTTCTTGACCAGATATCTTTACGAAGGCGGCAATGACATCTAACACCGAGTAGCCCACGCCTGTACCCAGGTTATAAACCACAATCCCAGGGTTTTGCGCCAGCTTGTCCAGAGCCTTCAAATGCCCGTCGGCCAGATCAACCACGTGGATATAATCGCGCACGCCTGTGCCATCCGGCGTGTCATAATCGCCGCCAAAGACGCGCAGGAAGGGCAGTTTGCCCACCGCCACCTGCGTGATGTACGGCAGCAGGTTGTTGGGGATGCCGTTGGGGTCTTCGCCGATGCGCCCGCTGCTGTGCGCGCCAACCGGATTAAAGTAGCGCAGCAGCGCGATATTCCAGGCGTTGTCCGACACGTATAAATCTTGCAAGATTTTTTCGATGATGGCTTTGGAACGGCCGTATGGATTGGTCGCCTCCTGTAAAGGCATATCTTCCGTTACCGGCACGGTTTCGGGTTCGCCGTACACCGTGGCCGATGAACTAAACACCAGATTCTTCACACCATGTTCTGCCATCACCTGGCACAACGTTACCGTACCGCCGATATTGTTGTCGTAGTAAGCCAGCGGCATAGCCACCGATTCACCCACCGCTTTCAGTCCGGCAAAATGAATCACGGCGTCGATGGCATGTTGGGCGAAGACGGCCGTTAACCCCACCCTATCCCGCAAATCCACCGGATAAAACGTCGCCGCCCTACCGGTAATGTCCGCCACCCGCCGCAGCGATTCTTCTTTACTATTTACCAGATTATCCACCACCACCACGTCGTACCCGGTCTGTAACAAGGCCGCCACCGTATGGCTGCCTATGTACCCCGCGCCGCCCGTTACTAAAATTCGCTGGTAGTGGTCTGGGAGTAAGTGACAAGTTGTATTCATAGATGTACCACTTCTTAATCAAACGGTGAAACTTATCCGTTTTTAAAAATGACAAGGTTTTTCGAACATAACGGCTGATTCGTTGACGTAATGTATTATTCCATCGTTCCACATGCGCTGTTTCGCCGCTTTTTTTACCAACTGAGCAGTGCTTGCCAGAATCGATAACCCACCGGTAGGTGTGCCAAAAATCGCTCAGTGGCTGGCAAAAATGGTACTCATGCGGAATACGCTTCCACTTATCAAGTTTACTCATCACTTAATTTTCGACCAATACCCATGAGTCGTTAACGTGTTGGACTGTCAAACCCTTAGAGTCTTTTAGGGGCAGGGTTTTGCACGGAATGTTCACGGTTTGGCTATTGCCAGGGTTCTTTAGCAGGTTAGGATAGGTGGAAACGTATTGGCAGGTTTTGTAATAGGAGTAGTGAAACTCATGAAATTTTGGTTAACGGCCGTATCGCTGCCAGTTCTCTTGTTCTTTGGGCTGATGAACTTATTGGCCCTTTCTAGCGATCATGATGTGCCAGTTTCCCCGGAAGTTGTCGATGCCTGTATGGGGGTTAATTTGTTAAGCAACCCATCATTTGAAGGGGAATACACGGCTTATATTCTGCCGCCGCCCGGTCATCCTGACTGTCAGACAGTGGACCCCAATGCGCCAAATCAATTTTGCCGCCGGATTCAGATGCCTACGGATTGGCATCCGTTTTGGCGGGATAACCCACGCGATGATCCGACGATGAACATTTTGCCGGAGTATAAACCGGGGGAATTGTGGGAAACGCCGCCACGGGTGAACAGTGGGGAAAGAAGCCAGCATTATTTTTCTTTTTACAGCACCCATGAAGCGGGGATGTATCAGCAGGTAACGGCCGTTCCTGGCGGCCAGTACTGTTTTAGCGCGTGGGGGCAGGCGTGGTCGGCCAATACCACCCTGCCGGATTACACCAGCACAGATGATCACGGCTTTTTGTACCAAAAAATCGGCATCGACCCCACCGGCGGCACAGACTGGCAGTCGCCCAACGTGGTTTGGAGCGAAGCTCGGCTGCAATATGATGTATTTGGGCAGTTTATGGTGCAGACAACGGCCGTGAGCAGCACCATGACGGTGTTTCTCCATTCGCGGCCGCAGTGGCCGGTGAAACACAACGATGTCTATTGGGATGATGCGCTGCTGACGGTGAATAATGAGATGGTGGTGACGGCCGTGCCGTTGGGATTGGTAACGGCCGTGGACAATCCGGCGACGGTGACGCAGACGGTGGGCATTGTGCTGCCCGATGGCTTTGCCTGGAGCGCATCGTTGGACGCCGCCGGGACCATCACGCCGGATCTAAGCGTTGTCTCCGGCACAACCTCCATCGACATGCAAATTTCGGTGAGCAGCGCGGGTTTATCGACAGGCACCTACACCAATACGGTGACGATTGTTGCGCCGGGCACGGTGGGCGGTCCGGTAAGCGTGCCCATTCAGGTGCGCGTCGCGCCGGAGGTGTGGCAGATGTATTTGCCGGGGGTGGCGAAGCCGTAATGTGGTGCGTGGTGCGTGGTGCGGGATGCGGGATGGCGCGACAAGAATCTAAGGGTTTGCTCTTGGAGACTGGAGATTGGAGATTGAACCAGTCTCTAGTCGCCAGTTTCCGGCAAGTTATGCAATGCGTGGCCGTTAGGGTTTTGTAAAAAACAATTCGTTTCAACCCTCACTGCGAATCGGTTATAATCGCGGCCATGCTCAATGTGTTGTTTGGCCTCATTGGTTTGTTGGTCGGCGGTTTGCTGAACGTGTTGGCGGATGATTTGCCACGGCGGGAACGGCCGTCTGCGCCCCATTGTCCGAATCCTGAGTGTGATCATGTGTATGGGCCGGCCGGCTGGCTGGCGCTGGCCCGGCTGCTGCAAGGCGGCGGGACCTGCCCGGCGTGCGGCCGGGCGCTGCGTCGTCGTTCGGTGTGGGTGGAGGGGGGAACGGCCGTGTTGTTCGCCTGCCTCCCCTGGTTGATCGATACGCCCATTACCCTGGCCGTGTATGCCCTGTTTATCGCCGTCCTCATCCTCATCATTGTCATCGACCTGGAAAACCGACTCATCTTAGACGTGGTGACACTGCCCATGACCGTGTTGGCGCTGCTCTTCAGCCTTGTGTTGCCCGGCATCAACCTCATTTCTGCCCTGTTGGGCGCGGTGGTGGGTCTGGTCTTGTTTCTGGTGATCTATTGGGTGGCCAAAGTCACCTTTGGTCCGGGGGCGATTGGGCAAGGGGACATTAAGCTGGCCATGTTGATGGGCGCGATGTTGGGCGTGCCGCACATTCTTATCGCCCTGATGATGGGCATTTTCTTGGGCGGAATTATCAGCGCCGTGCTGCTGGGCGCGCGGCTGGTAAAACGCAATACCTACTTGCCTTACGGTCAATATCTGGCCATTGCGGCCATTGTGATGCTCCTGTGGGGTCAAACAATTACCGACTGGCTGTTGGCTTAAACGGCCGTTGCCCCCTCTCTATGGAAACACAGCAGTTCACCTCAACAGCGCCTTCCAAATCCAAATTCCCCTGGAAACTGCCCTATAAAGCGCAAATGCGCCTGTTTTTGCTGCCCTATGTGCTGGGAACCATCGTTTTGGTGGTGATTCCGGCCGTGGCCACCGTGTTGATCTCGTTTACGGAATACAAAGCGGTGGGCGCGCCGCGTTTTGTAGGCTTGCAAAATTATCGGGACTTGTTGGGGTTTGGGTTGGTGCGCACATCGCTGCGCAATTCGGCCATATTTTTGCTTTTGGCTGTGCCGCTGCGGCTGCTGGGCGCGCTGGTATTGGCGCTGTTGTTGCAGCGCAAAGGACGCATGTTTGGGTCTTATCGCGCGGCCGTTTATGCGCCCACCATCATTCCGGAAGCCGCTTACGCCTTGCTGTGGTTGTGGATTTTTAACCCCGTTTATGGGCCGCTTAATCTGTTCCTGGGCTGGCTGGGTCTGCCAACGCCGGACTGGCTGATAGAACCGGGCACGGCGCGGTTGGCCATTGTGATCCTGTCTTGTTTTCAGATTGGGGAGGGGTTTGTGGTGCTGCTGGCCGGTTTGCAAAGCATCCCGCGCTCGTTTTATGAGTCGGCGAAGGTGGATGGCGCGACCTGGTGGCAAAGTTTCTGGCAAATTACGCTGCCGCTGCTGTCGCCGTGGCTGATGCTGCTGACGTTTCGGGATTTGGTGATGAGTTTGCAAAATACCTTTACGCCGTCATTTATCATCACCTATGGCGGGCCATATTATGCCACGACATTTGCGCCATTGTTGATTTATGAACTGGCATTTGATTATATGCGGCTGGGATTGGCGGCGGCGCTGCTGCTGTTGACGTATGTTTTGCTGGGATTGATTGTGCTGGGCATTCTGAATGCGGTGGGATTGGGAGGCAGTGCGGATGAAGCGTAAGGTTGGGCGGCTGCTGCATTCGGGTGTTGGTTTGGCGGTGGCGCTGCTGTTTTTGCTGCCGATTTATTGGATTTTTACGGCGTCGCTGCGCCAGCGCGGGCTGCCGCCGCCGACGGGCATTGAATGGTGGCCGTCGCCGGCGACGTTGGAAAATTACCCGTACATCTTCAATTTGCTGCCGATGGCGCGTTATGTTCGTAATTCGTTGATTGTGGTGGGAACGGCCGTGCCTATCACCGTCTTTATTGCATCCATTGCCGGTTTCGCCATGTCGCAGGAGGATGAGGTGTGGCGGCGGCGTTTGCTGATTGCCAGCATTGTGTTATTGATGATTCCGGGCGCGTCGGTCTGGCTGTTTCGTTTCCAGATTTTGCGCTGGTTGGGCCTGATTGATTCGCTGTGGGCGTTGATTGCGCCGGCGTTTGCCGCCGGCAGTCCGTTGTATGTGTTGTTGTTTTTTTGGTCTTATCGGCGTATTCCGGTGGAGGTGTTTGAGGCGGCCCGGTTGGATGGCGCGTCGGCGTGGGTGATGTGGTGGCAGTTGGCACGGCCGTTGGTGCGGCCAACGGCCGTTACCATCATCATTCTTTCCTTCGTTATGTATTGGAGCGACTTTGTCAGCCCGGTACTGTACATTTTTCGCACAGACTTGTACACTCTGCCTATTGGTCTGCAATTGCTCAAGCAGCTCGACCCCACAAACTGGCCGCTGCTGATGGCGGCAGCGGCGGTGATCACCCTCCCGGTTTTGGTGCTGTTCATTTTCTTGCAGCGCTACTTCCTCAGCGATCTGTCCATCGCCAGCCTGATGGACCAGAATTAAGGCTCTCCGCAAGACCCTAAGGGTTTGCTGTCCATGGAGCAAAATGACTCAAGGTCAAACCCTTAGACTCTTAACAAATACTCAAAGAAACAAGCGAGGTTCACATGTTCAAACGAATAGGTTTATTGGTTGTGTTGTTGACGCTTTTTGTGTGGCTGGCAGCCTGCCAATCCGCCGAAAAGGCAACCGTCACCTTTGCCGTTTCCGGCGATGCGGCCGAATTTGCCGCCTACGAAAGCCTGGTGGCGTCTTTTAGCGAGATTCACCCGGAAATTGACGTGCAGTTGCAGCTTGTCCCCAGCGACAGCGAGTATCGGCAAAAACTGGCGACGGCCTTTTCGGCCGGCGACCCGCCCAACGTGATGCTGCTGAATTATCGGCGGTTTGGCGCGTTTGTGGCGGAAAAGGGGCTGGCTCCGCTAGATGATTATCTGGCCGGCAGCAAGGTTATTGCCAGGAGTGATTTTTTCCCACAGGCCATCGACGCTTTTTATCTGGATGGAAGCCTGTACTGCATTCCGCAAAATCTTTCCAGCCTGGTTGTGTATTACAACAAAGCGTTGTTCGATGCCGCCGGTCTGGCTTACCCGGCCAATGATTGGACGCAGGCTGATTTTTTGGCGGCGGCGCGGGCGTTAACTCAGGATATAGATGGTGACGGCCGTATCGATCAATATGGCGCAGGCATTGAACCGACAATCTCCCGTCTGGCGCCGTTTGTCTGGCAGTTTGGCGGCGAGTTGGTCGATAATCAGACGAAGCCCACCCGTCTGACGCTGGACAGCCCGGAATCGCTGGCTGCTTTCCAATGGTTTGTCGATTTGCAGGTCACGGAACACGTCGTGCCAGACGCTGTGGCCGAATCGGCGCAAGACAGCGAGAGCCGGTTTTTGAATGGCACGCTGGGTATGTATTTTAACAGCCGCCGCAGCACGCCCACCATGCGCACCATTACCGCATTCGATTGGGACGTGGCGCCTTTGCCGCGCGGCGCGCAGGCCGCCAGCATTTTGCACAGCGATGGCTACTGCCTGGCCGAACAAACGGCGAACAAAGACGCCGCCTGGACGTTTATCGAGTATGCCAATTCGGCTCCTGGGCAGGCCATTGTGGCCTTGACCGGACGGACGGTGCCTTCGTTGATCAGCGTGGCGGAATCGGACGCATTTTTACCGGCGGATTCTAAACCGGCAAACGGCCGTATCTTTTTAGACGCAGCGCCCATCATTCGTTGGGTGCCAATCATGGCGAACTGGTCAACCATCGAGGAGACGGCCGGGCAAGAGGTAGAACGGGCCTTTTATGGGCAGGTAAGCGTGGAAGAGGCGGCGGAAACGGCCGTTACCCTCACCCAGCCCTACTTCGATGAGGCCAACACGCCCTGACACCCAGTCCCCCTGAAACCGATCAGACACGCTCCTCAGGCATCTGTCTGGTCGGTTTCAATCCATTCTCAGCCAACAAACCACGCCGCCACTATAAAAATTGGGTTGGCAAACCGGTGAAAACATGAGAGAATCATGAGCCATTAGTCCGCTATAGTTTTGTAATACATGGAAGTAATCCACTAAAAAGTTGATAATCATAAACTCAGCTTCACAAACCTTCTAGTTTCCCCCAAGATTGCTTGATTGATGTTTTAGTAATCTTCAGAAACCTTTCAGCGATTCTCGGCATAGTTCCATCATATTCTCATCACAAACGTATTTTTTTGCCTCTATTCGGGTTGTCTTTCCCGTTACTGTGATGAAGTTTTCCTTTAAAGATAAGGAGGTGAGTCGCAAAAAACTATAAAAGTCGTTTTTAATTGTTGCCATTATTGAATGCCTTCTTAAAAAGGATGTGATGCTAAGAATTTTAAGATTTCCCGCCATATTCTGCTCACTATCAGTGGAATCATTAAAGTTCAGGGGAAGCATCGCCATCGGCAAGTAGGATACGACCTCAGGGTATGGGAACCTGCTACAAACTTTTTAGGGAAGCGCCACCTTATCAACTTGGTTTGAATCAATGCAAGGAGAGCGAAAATGAAAATAGCCTGGAGGATTTTAGCAGGTCTCGTAATTTTTATTGCCATTGGCCTGCTTATTTCTGCTCCCAAAAGTGAGGCGTCCAGTTCGACCCAAACGGCGCAGCCCGCCCCACAAATCCAGTCCAGCGAACCTGTAACTCCGGCCCTCAGTCGACCCGTGCGCGATATTCCTT
>JAKQCM010000191.1 GCA_029559155.1 Chloroflexota bacterium | reverse complement strand
ATGCGGGACCTGATTGCCGGACGCAGTTCGCTATATTCCGTCGATTACCGGCTAAAAACCGCCGGTGGTGGTTGGATATGGTTTCATGACCGGGGCGAAAAAGCTATTTCGGATGACGGCCGGCACGTCTTGCGCGGCTTTGTGATTGACATTACGGAAAACAAGCTGGCAGAACTGCGCAAATTTGAACTGGCGCTGGAGAAGGAGCGGCTATCCTTGCTGCGGGATTTTATCGAGAAGGCTTCGCACGAATTTCGCACCCCGCTGTCGATCATTAACACCCATGCGTTTATTATGTCGCAGTTGGATGATCCTACGAGGCGTCGAAGCAAGGCCGATACCATTCAGAAGCAGGTGATGCACATCGCCAAATTATTGGATATGCTGCTGCTGATGACAAAACTGAACAGCGGCATAGAAATGGCTTTATCGCCGGTGGATTTGAGGGAGATTTGTAAGGCTGTTTGTCAAGCAATGATCGCACACTACGGGAATCAGCCCGGCCTGACCTTTAAAGCAGAGCTGAATTTGCCGTTGTTACCGGGTGATTCTGATTATTTAGAGTCGGCCGTCGAGCAAATTCTGGACAACGCTTTCCGCTTCACGCCCAAAGATGGCGTTATTGAGGTGTCTTTGGGGGCGAAGCCTGGTTTTATCTGGTTGGCAGTCCGCGATTCAGGGCCGGGTATTCCTGAGGCAGAGATGCAGCATATTTTTGAAACGTTTTGGCGGCGTGATCAGGTTCATACGACGCCGGGTTTTGGTCTGGGACTGCCAATTGCGCAGGCTGTTGTGCGGATGCACAGCGGTAGAATTGAGGTTGAGAACAATGACGGTGGCGGAGCGACGTTTCGTTTGTTGTTCCCTGTGACGATGAGTTGAGGCTGTGTATTTGTTTTATACTTCCCGGTAAAGGATGCGTGCGGCTGCTTTTTCTGAAAGGTGTTGGGGTCAAGAATAGATTAAACCACTGTCATTCTGACGAGTCTTCGAGGAAGAATCCCCTACTGTCGAGAAAGAGGGATTCTTCGCTCCGCAGACTCCGCTCAGAATGACTTCAACCAACTCTTGATCGCTACAGTTTTTGAGAGGGGTGTTTTACGGCCGTTTCCTCCACGTCTTATACGGATTAACCACACGGTAGATGCATCATCTAATCCCCTTTTTTATCTATGAGCAGTATCGATCTGGCCGATTAGACGGCCGTTTACAAGCCGTCACCCTTTTTCTGGACATCTCCGGTTTCAGCGCCATGACCCAAACCCTCATCCAACATGGCCGCGATGGGGCAGAGACATTGGCGCAAATGATTAACCATGTATTCGAACCCATCATCAGCGCCATTTATGCGCATGGCGGGTTTGTGATTTTGTTTGCCGGTGATGGCCTGACCGTTGTTTTTCCCCGCGACGATGCCGATACGGCCGTGTCTGCCTGCCATGCCGCCCAAACCATTGCCCAAATTTTTATAGACCAGCCCATCCAATCAACCCGGCTGGGCGACTTTATGTTAACCATACGCCAGGGATTGTCTGTGGGGGAAGTGGAATGGGGCATCATCGAGTCGGAAACCCGAAAGACCTACTTCTTTCGCGGTGAAGCCATTACCGGCTGCGCCCATGCCGGGCATCAGGCTGCAGGCGGCGACATCGTGCTCGACAACCAGTTATTGGCCTTGCTGCCGCCAACCGCCATCACCTGCCAACCGGTTGCCGGTGCTTACGCCCGGTTAACCCGTTTCAATCCGGCCATCTCGCCGGCGGTTGACCTGACCTATTTAGACCAGTGGGGTGATACGGCCGTATCGGCTTTAATCGCCGCCCGCTTTTTCCCGCCCACCTTATGGCAAATGCCCCAACACGCCGAGCTGCGTTATGCCGTCACCGTGTTTGTGTCATTTGCCGGGGCCGACGATTTTTTCACCCTGAATTATTTCATTGCCCGCGTCATGAATATCTGCGATCGATTTGGCGGGTTTTTTGTAGAAACCGATTTTGGCGACAAAGGCGACTTTTTCCTGGTCTATTTTGGCGCGCCAGTTGCCCATGAAAACGACATTAAACGGGCGTTAGACTTTGTCCTGGCGCTAAAAACGGAGCTGCCAGACCACTCGATCACCTGGCGCGCCGGTCTGACGGCGGGGTTGGTGTATGCTGGGTATGTGGGAACGGCCGTGCGCGATAAATACACCTGCATGGGCAGCATCGTCAATCTGGCCGCCCGGCTCATGATGCACGCCCAATGGGGCGAAGTGTTGGTCTCGCGGGAAGTCGCCATCCATCCGGCTTTCGACTTTATCTCGTTGGGCAAATCCACCTTTAAAGGGTTCGCGCAGCCGCTCCCCGTTTATCAATTACTCGGAAACACAGCCGCCGAACGCGTGTTTCCCCAAAAACTGGTCGGGCGAGAGCCAGAACTACGCCAGATGTTGGCGTTTGCCCAGCCCTTGCTGACCAACCGGCAGACCGGCATTGTGCGGGTTTTCGGAGATGCGGGCATTGGCAAATCTCATTTGGTTTACACGTTTAGCCAGTTGTTGGGTGTGCGTGTGCGCTGGTTATCAGGGCAAACCGACCCCATTTTACGTGAGCCGTTAAATCCTTTTGTCTACCTTCTAAAACGGTACTTTGGTCAAACCAACGGCGCTTCTGAAGCTGAAAACAAAGCCAATTTCACCCGGCGCTTCGATGATTTGTTGACGACTCTGCTCCAACTGCCAGACACCCGCGCCCTACAGCACGAATTAACCCGGACAAAATCTTTTTTAGGCGCTTTACTAGGCCTTCATTGGCCGGATTCACTCTATGAACGGTTGACGGCTCAGGGACGTTACCGCAACACCTTCATTGCCATCGCCACACTGCTGCAAGCCGAATGTCGCCAGCAGCCCATCGTGCTGAAACTGGAAGATGGCCATTCGCTGGATGAAGCTTCTAAAGAGTTCCTGCCTTTCCTCACCCGGCGCGTGGCCGGTTTACCACTGTTGCTTGTGATTACCTCGCGGTACCATGACAATGGCGAACTGCCTGCTTATGCGATGGCTCCGGGGACGCCAGAGCTGTCAATTGGCTTGCAGCCCTTATCCGACTCTGCCTTGCAAGACATGACGCATGATGTTTTGGGCATGGCCACGGATGACCGGCTGCATCGTTTGCTCGTCGAAAAATCGGAGGCCAACCCGTTTTTTATCCAACAAATCTTGTATTTCCTGCAAGAAAACAATCTGGTGCAGATCAGGGCAAACAACAACCGCCCCATGGTTGTTCTGACCGCGCACGCCGCCGATTTGCCGCCTACGCTGCAACGGCTGCTGGTGGCGCGTTTAGACCGGCTGCCGCCGGCGGTGAAGCAAGTGGTGCAGACAGCGGCCGTTTTAGGCCGCGAATTTGATTCGCGCCTGTTGCCGCTTATCTTGCAGCGCGATTTGGACGAGGAAATGAAGGTCGCCGAGCAAGAGCAAATCTGGACTGTCCTGAACGCCATGACGTATATCTTTAAGCATGGCTTGCTGCGAGACGCTGCGTATGAGATGCAATTGCGGGCACATCTACGGCCGTTGCATTTCCTGGCGGGGGTCTACGGCGAACAATTGTATGCGCTGAACTTGCCAATTTATTATGGCACGCTGGCGTACCATTATGAGTCTGCCTTTCTGCTGGGGGAACCGGCGGCGCATGATAAAGCGAGTCATTATTTGCAGGCTGCAGGGCATCATGCCCTGAAAAATTTCGAGCATCAGGTGGCCATCAATTATTTTAATCGCGCATTGGCGCTGACGCCTGTCAACGACCTGGCCGGGCAATTTCATCTGCTGCTGGCGCGGGAGACGGCGCATGATATGCAAGGCAATCGAGAAGCCCAGGCGGGAGATTTGGGGGAACTGGCGGGCTTGAGTCGGCAATTAACCCTGACCGACCAGGCAATCGTCGCGTTACGACAGGCCAATTACAGCGAGGCGACCGGCAATTATGAACTGACAAGCAAGCAGGCGGAAACGGCCGTTGCCCTTGCCCAACAAACTGGAGATCAAAACCTCGCCGCAGAAGGATATGGCATTGCGGGCCTGGCGTTATGGCGCCTCGGGCGACTGTCGCTTGCTCAGGCCCAGTTTCAGGCCGGCGTACGCATTGCCACAGACTGCGCCAACCTGAAACTTTTGGCGCATTGTTTGCACGGTCTGGGTAATGTCGCTTATTTTCAGAAAGACCACGCTGTCGCCCGCAGCTACTATCAACAAGCCCTGACTATCCGCCGGGAATTAGGCGACCGGTACGGCGAGGAACTATCGCTCAATAATTTAGGCGTGGTAGCCTGGAGCCAGGGAGATACCCTGGCTGCTCAGGCCTACCATACCCAAAACCTCTCTTTCTGCCGCGAGATCGGCGATCGGCGAGGTGAGGGGATGAGTTTCAGCAATTTGGGGCATGTAGCGATGGATAAAGGCGACCACGTCGCCGCGAAAATGTATTTTGAACAATCTCTGGCCATCCGCCGCGAGGTTGGCGATTCGTATGGCGAGGCGATCAGTCTAAATGAATTAGGCGCGGTGGCCATGATTCAGGGCAATCTGACGTTGGCTGAAGCCTACTACCGGCAGGCTCTTACCATCCGGCTGGGTCTTAATCAGCCTTATCACCTTGTCGAAGATTGGGCGGGTCTGGCGCGGTTAAAGCTGGCCCAAAACGATCCGGAAACTGCCTGGCAGTATGGTCAGCAAGTTCTGAAGCATCTCCGGGTAAATCCCGGTTTGGAAGGGGCGATTGATCCGCTGCGCGCCTTCCATTTTATATGGGTTGTCCTGAGAGAGCTGTCGCGTCGTGAAGCTGCCAATTGGGTGCTGCAGTTGGCGGCGCAAATTATGCAGGTTTACCTGGATAAGAACCCCGATCCTGGGCTGCAAGCCATGTACCTGCGTCAGCCGCACCACAGCGCACTTTGGGCAGGCTGGCAAGATCTCGAGACGCTTCCTAACAATAGGGCAGCCAATCGATTTCTTTGAATCCACAAAGTCATTGGCAATCAGGAGTGATCCGCTGTAAGATTAGGGGAGTTCACAGGATTGCATTGAATGAAGATCGCCCAACATCCAGACAATCAACAAGCTGTCACGGCTTGCGAAGATGCGCCCAAATTCGCCATTTGCCCTTATTGTGGAGGTACTGTGATCCTTCGCCAGCGCAAGCGAATGAATGGGGAGATCGTCTATTTTTGGCGGCACCAGGATAATCTTCAGCGCAACTGCAACGGCCGTTCCCGCTCCGCCAGAGCCTGACCCCAACCACTCAATTGCCAGACCATCAGGTCAAAACCAACCCAATCATTGCATCTTATGAAAAATCGGCTTTAACGCCGGGTACAACTCGCGGTAAAGGGGATACAGTTCCTGGTAAATTGCACTCTGGTCGCCGGGCGCCGTAACGCCGGTGATGTTTATGGTGGCCTGGCACGCTTCTTCCACGGAGTTAAATGCCCCTGTGCCGGTGGCGGCCAACAACGCCGCTCCATAAGCAGCCCCTTCCGCCGTGTTTACCGTCACCAGTTCCGCCTGGAACACATCGGCCAGAATTTGCCGCCATAACGCGCTTTTTGCCCCGCCGCCAGAGATGCGCACCTGGTTGATCCGGGTAATACCGGCGGCTTTCATCAACTCGAAGCTGTCGCGCAGCCCGTAGGCCACCCCTTCCAGCACGGCCCGCGTCAGATGGTTCCGCGTATGACGCACCGTAAGCCCGACAAACGCACCCCGCGCCAATGGATCAGGGTGCGGGGTGCGCTCGCCGGTGAGGTAAGGGAGAAAAAACAACCCGTCACAGCCGGCAGGAACCTTGCCGGCGGCGTCGACTAAATCGGAAAATTCCGTGCCCGGCGCAGCCGTGTCACGGAACCAACGCAAACTACCGGCCGCCGAGAGCATGACCCCCATCAGGTGCCATTTTCCCGGAGCGGCGTGGCAAAAGGCGTGCAAACGGCCGTCCGGCTCCACAACCGGTTCGTCGCTGCTGGCAAACACAACCCCCGACGTGCCCAAACTGAGGGCGACCACACCATCCACCACCGCGCCTGTGCCCACCGCGTTGGCGGCCTGATCGCCGCCGCCGCCGACAACCGGGATACCGGCGGGTAGGCCGGTGATTTTGGCGGCGGCGGGGGTGAGGGTTCCGGTAACGGCCGTGCCCTCAAATGTCGGTGGCAGCCAATTCCGGTTGATGCCCAGCGCCGTCACCACCTCGTCGGACCAATTGCGCTGGGCCACGTTGAACAACTGCGTGCCGGAGCCGCCCGCTTTGTCGGTGGCGAATTCGCCGGTCAGGTGATAGCGGACGTAATCTTTGGGCAGGAGGATGTGGGCGATACGGCCGTAAATATCCGGTTCATGGTTTTTAACCCACACAATTTTGGGCGCGGTAAAGCCGGTCAGGGCGTCGTTGCCGGTAATGTCGATGAGGCGCTGCTTACCGATGATCGTCCGTATCTCGTCGCATTCTGCGCCGGTGCGCTGGTCGTTCCACAGAATCGCCGGGCGCAGCACGTCGCCAACCGCATCCAGCAGCACCAGACCGTGCATTTGCCCGGTGAGACCGATACCGGAAACGGCCGTGGGGTCTATGCCCGTCTCCGCCAACACCTGTTGGATGCTGTTGACGGTCGCCGTCCACCAGAGCATCGGCTGCTGCTCGCTCCACAGCGGTTTGGGCGTCTCGTAATCATAAGTGGAGGAAGCGACGCCAATCACAGAACCGGCGGCGTCTATCAATAACGCCTTTGTCGCCGTCGTCGAACTGTCAATACCTAGAAAATAAGCCATCCCACATCCTCCTTTGGAATGTGAATTACCGCACGCCCAGCAGCAGTTCAATCGTCAACTGGTCCAGGCGTTCGTACGGCTGCCCGCGGCGGCCCAGCGCCGGGCGGTCGAAGGCGTAGGCTTTCAACGCCGCGGCTTTGGTGGGTGAATAGTGGCCCTTAAAACCATCCATACTGCCGTCATCGGCCAGAATTTCGGCCAGCAAACTTTGGATTTCACCGTCGGCATTGAATTGGGCGGCTTTTTCTTTCAAGATGAGATAGGTGCGCATACAACCGCGGGCAAATGCTTTCACGTCGGCCAGATCAGATGAGCGATAGGCGTGGGCGTCGAAGTGGCGGCTGCCATCGTACCCCACGTCTTCCAGGAATTTAACAAGGAAGAAGGCGCTCTTGAGATTAACCGCGCCAAAGCGGAAATCTTGATCGTAACGGCCGATGGACTGATCGTTCAGATCGATGTGGAACAGTTTGCCTCTATCCCACGCCTGAGCCACATGATGCAGGAAGTTCAGTCCGGCCATCGTCTCATGGGCCACTTCCGGGTTCACGCCCACCATTTCCGGGTGGTCTAATGTTTCGATAAAGCCCAACATCGCGCCGGTGGTGGCCAGGTAGATGTCGCCGCGCGGCTCGTTGGGTTTGGCTTCCAGGGCGAATTTGAGATCGTAGCCATTATCGAGCACATATTCGGTGAGGAAATTCAGCGCTTCGCGGAACCATTTGCCGGCATCCAGCGGATTTTTCCCGGCATCGGTTTCCGTGCCTTCACGGCCGCCCCAGAAGACGTAAGTTTTGGCTCCCAACTCGACGCCCAGGTCGATGGCGTGCATGGTCTTGTGCAGGGCATAGGCGCGGACTTTCGGGTCGTTGCTGGTGAATGCGCCATCGCGGAAGGCGGGATCGCTGAACAGGTTCGTCGTCGCCATGGGAACCACGATGCCGGTGTCGTTGAGCGCGTGTTTGAAGTCACTGACGATTTTGTCGCGCTGCGCAGGCGTGGCGTCGATAGGAACCAGATCGTTATCGTGAAAATTGACGCCCCAGGCGCCAACCTCGGCCAGTAAATGGACAATTTCCACCGGCGACAGCGTGTCGCGGGTGGGTTCGCCAAAGGGGTCGCGGCCAATGTTGCCAACCGTCCACAGACCAAAGGTGAATTTGTTTTCAGGTTTAGGGGTATATATCTCGCTCATTCGTTTTGCTCCATCAGGGTTGAAAATTGAATTTCTCTCTTCCCGGCTGTGCAGCCATCTCTCTTTGCCAGGCTCTGCCGACCATTAGGTGCGAGTATCGCCTCAACTGCGGTTTGGGGTAGGTCAATCCTCTAACCGACGACAACTTCGCTGAAAAAGACCTTGCTGTCCGTTGCGTCTACCGGCGCGCCGACTATGCGGAGATGTGCGGCAAGCGGCAAATCTTGCGCCGAACGCCCAACCAGGACTTCCACTGTTTGTGGCTGCACCACATAGCGCATTCGCTCGTTATACAGGCCAAGTTGGTGGGAGTGCAGATTAAATGTGACGGTCTGACATTGACCGGGTTCCAAGAAGAGTCGTTTGAATCCTTGCAGCTTCAGCGCCTGGCGACGGCCGTCTGTCTGGCGGATGTATAGCTGCACCACTTCTGCGCCGGCGTGTGGTCCGGTGTTGGTAACTTCCAGGCTGATGGTTGTTGTGCCGCCTGCGGGAAGTTGGGCCTGGCCGATTTGCAGATTCTCCAGGTTAAAATGAGTGTAGCTCAGGCCATGCCCAAAGGGGAAGAGGGGCTGCCCATGAAAGTAGCGGTAGGTACGGCCGTCTAACTCATAATCCTCAAAGGGCGGCAAATCGTCAACGGACTTGTAAAAGGTCACCGGCAGCCGCCCGGCGGGATTGAAATCGCCAAACAAGACATCGGCCAGGGCTGCGCCGCCGGCCTGGCCGGGATACCAGACATCGACGATGGCCGGGATGTTGGCCGCCGCCCAGTTGATGGCTACGGCGCTGCCGTTTGTGAGGACCAAAACAACCGGTTTGCCCAGGGCGTGGATTTTCTGGAGCAGGTTTTCTTGTGTGGCCGGGAGTTTGATGTCGGTGCGGTCGCCGCCGGCGAAACCGTCGATATGGATGGGCATCTCTTCTCCCTCTAGCTGGGGAGAGAGTCCCATGACCATGACCACAACTTCCGCTTTTTGCGCGGCTTCCAGCGCTTTGGCTTCAAAATCAGATTCGGGCATCGCCCACAAGAGTTGAATTTGCGGATCGAGGCCTTCGTTGGCGTATGCCAGCTGCAGGCGGTAGAAACGCCCCGCTTCCAGGTGCACTGTTTGATGCTTGAGGATGGGGTGGTGTTCCATTTTGTTATCGACAATCAGCGCGCCATCCAGGGAAAGGCGGTATTCGCTGAAGCCGTAAACGCCCAGATGGTACGCGCCGCTGGCCGGCGGGACCAGGTACCCATCCCATTGAATGCTGAAATGGTCGCCCCAGACGCCGGTGAGCGGGTTGGTGTCTTTCCAGGTGAAATTGATCTGGCTGTCGATCTGGTCGTGGTGGGGTTGGCCGGCGTGGTGGGCGTTGGGGTAATAACGGCCGTTCAACCCAGTTTCCGCAGCGATTGGCGTCATGGGGCGCAAGCAGTCGGTTGGGATGGGCAGCAGTCGCGGCATGCCATCGGCCACGGCGCAGCCCGGCGCGTGGTAGACGATGGTTTCCGGCGAGACTTTTTGCCGGATACCCTGGAGGGGGGTAACGGCCGTGGCCGGTGTCCCATGATAATTGCCCAAAAGAATTTGTAAATCATCGGCGTTAGGGCCAATCACGGCAATGGAACCGATATCTTTACGCAGGGGCAATAAATCTCCTTCATTTTTGAGCAGAACAATGGACTCTTGGGCAGCGCGCAGGGCCAGGGCGCGGTGCGCCGGCGAATCGATCACGTCGAATGGAATCTGGGCGTAAGGGACCATTTCTGGCGGATCGAACATGCCGAGCTGGAACCGCGCTTTAAACAACCGGGTCACAGCCTGATCAATCGTCGCTTCGTCGATGAGTCCCAGGGCCACCGCTTCTAGCAAAACGGCGTACACACGGCCGCAGTTTAATTCACAGCCATTTTTCACAGCCAGGGCGGCGGCTTCAGCGGCCGTATTGACCACTTTATGGTTGGCAAAAATGTCGCGAATCGCTTCACAATCGGAGACGACATAGCCATCGAAGCCCCATTCCTGGCGCAAGATTTTTTCTAGCAGGGTGGGGCTGGCGCAGCACGGCTCGCCATTGGTGCGGTTGTAAGCGCCCATTATGGACGCGGCCTTCGCTTCTTTGACAGCTGCTTCAAAGGCGAACAGGTAAAACTCGCGCATGTCCTGCTCGTTGATGCGCGCGTCGAAATGGTGGCGTAATGATTCTGGGCCGCTGTGGACGGCGTAATGTTTAGGCGTGGCCGCCAGTTTGAGGTAATGAGGGTCGTCGCCTTGCAGCCCTTTGACGAAGGCAACGCCCATTTGAGCGGTCAGGTAAGGGTCTTCGCCATAGGTTTCCTGGCCGCGTCCCCAGCGGGGGTCGCGGAAGATGTTGATGTTGGGCGACCAGTAGGTGAGGCCGGTGTACATTTCGCGCAGGTCCAGGCGGACGGCTTCGTGATGTTTGGCGCGGGCTTCGTCGGAAACGGCCGTGGCCACATCATGCATCAATTCTGTGTTCCAGGTGGCGGCCAGCCCAATTGCCTGAGGAAACACAGTCGCTACCCCGGCCCGGCCCAGGCCATGCAGCCCTTCGTTCCACCAGTTGTGTTTGGCAATGTCCAGCCGGTTGATGGCCGGCGCGGTAAAGAGCATTTGCGAGATTTTTTCTTCGAGGGTCATGCGGGCGACCAGGTCTTGAACGCGAACGGCCGTTGGCTGGCTGGTATCGCGGTAGATACGCTCGGTTTCCATGAGTGCTTGAGTCATTGTTAATCCTATGTGTGTTTTGTATGTCGGTTGGCTGCGGCCTGGTTGGCAGCAGCGGGCAAAAGCATAGCCCAGATATATCTTAAATGTATTCGCTTGTTCGCGGCGCGTGAATTGACTGCCCTGGAGTGGGCGATTGTTATGTTGGGGAAGTGGAACGGCCGTTGTCTTCCCCTCGCAGTTAGCAATCGAATAAGGTGTGCCTACTCTTTAACAGACCCCATGGCGATACCACTAACAATGTACCGCGAGAAAAGCGCGTAAATGATAATTATCGGCACAATGGTGATGGCCAGACCCAAATAAATGGCCCCGTATTCCGTCCGATACACATCTCCGCGTAATGTTTGCACCAACATGGGCAAGGTGTATTTTTCTATCGAGGAAATCAAAATAAACGCATTGAAAAAGTTATTCCAGGACGCCACAAAAGCAAAAATACCCAAAGTAACTGCGCCAGGAACCGCCAGAGGCATCATGATCCGATGGAAAATCCCAATTTCGCTGGCTCCATCAACCCGACCGGCATCGATCAGGTCCTGAATGACCACGGATTCCAGATATTGCTTGCCAAAAAACACGCCGCCAGCCGAAGCAATCGCCGGCAAGATCAATGAGGCATAATTGTCGGTCAGGCCTAATTTAGACATGTACTGGTAAAAACCAACAATTGAAAGCTGCATCGGGATCATGACCAACACAACGATAAAATTGGAAAACAGCTTTTTCCCCTTAAAATCGTAGACCACAATGCCATAGGCCGTTAGCAGCGAAAAATAAACAGAAATGATGGTCGTGGCGGCAGCGACAAACAGGCTGTTAAAAAAGCCGCGCCACAAATTCAGCCCACGCCCCAACAATATATTGTAGTTGTCGAACATATGACGGCTGGGCAGCAGGCTCAATCCCTGTTGAATTTCAACGGTAGAGCGGGTTGCATTCACAATCAACAACCAGATGGGAATAATGGTGACAACAAGCAAAACCAGCAAGAAAACGTAGATAAAACCACGAATAATTTTTGTGTTTATGTTGTAATTCTTGAGCATGATGGCCACTCCAGCTTTTCGGCTTCAGTTCCGGGTAAGTCGTTTGCCTAATCTTTTTCGCGCAGAAAATAGAAAATACCCAGAGCGCAAACGGTCGTCATGATAAAAACCAGCACGCCAACAGAGGAGGCTGCGCCAATATGGCCTTTGCTGCTGCTGAATTTTAAGTACATGAGGATGTTGTTGGTCATAATGGAGCCGCTGGGGGAGCCACGGCCGTCCGTTAAAAGATACGGAATATCAAACATCTGCATCCCACCCACCAACGACGTGACAAAAATGTAAATCAGAATTGGCTTCAACAGCGGCAGCGTGATTCGCCGAAACATGTGCATCCCGCTGGCGCCATCAACCATAGCCGATTCATACAGGGAAAGCGGGATAGACGTCATCCCGGCCATCAAAATGATGATCGTCGACCCAAACCACATCCACCACTGGATAAAAACAACAAGACCACGTGTGATGGTCGCATTTTGCAAAAACTGCATCGCTTCCGGCAAGATACCAGCCCGAACCATAAACTGATTAACCGGCCCATAAAACGAGAAAAGGCTAAAAAACAAAGCGGCAATCGCGGCGGGCATCAATAAATTAGGCAGAAAGAAGATGGCTCGCCAGACGCCAACGCCCCTTACTTTTAACCGGGCGCTGGTAAACCACACCGACAGCAACATAGCAATGCCAATCTGAGGGATGAAATTTAATATCCACAACAGCCAGGTGTTTTTAACGGCCGTCATAAACACATTATCGGCAAACAATCGCTCGAAGTTCTTCAGCCCAATAAAATTCGCCTCGCTGCTCAACAGAGTCGTGTCTGTAAAGCTGAGGTACAACGTGTTATAGACCGGATACAGACCAAATATCAGAAAACCGATGACGAAGGGGGCAATAAAAAGGTAGCCATAATAGTCTCTCTTGAAACGACGTGGCAGCAGCGCTTTGTTGTTGGATTGCTCTCCCTCAGATTTTTCGAGAACCATCACATTGCTCCTATCAAGTGGGTCAGTGCAAATTAAAGAAATGCACTGACCCACACACTCACACGATTTCAGAAAGTTAGGGGATGATCAGGTCCGGAAATTCAATACGCAAATTGTCTTTCCATGAAGCCCACATGGCGTCTTCATCGATCTCGCCATTGAGATATTGGTTAATCGGGTCATTAAGCGCGCGTTGAATCGCGTCGTCAGAACCGGTCATCAATTTGGCGTTCACAGAAGGCGCGGCTTCCGCAAAACCGGCATAAGAATTCTGCCCGCCCAAAAAGGCGCTCAGATCAGAGTTGTCGAACGAAGGCGTGATTTTTTCTACAACCACCTGGCTGGAAACAAAGTCGCCGGGAGCTTGTTGTTGGTCCGCAGGAACCTGAGGATCAATCGCCTTCAAATAATCATTGGTATACACGCCGGTGGCCCAATTGGTCAGATTTTGTTCGTCCAGAGTTGCAAAGCGAATGAACTCTTTTGCCAGGTCAAGATTTGGGCTTTCGGCCATAGCGCCTAACCAGGTGCCGCCCCATTGATAGGGCAGGGGACCGGTGATAACGGCCCAGTCGCCGCTGGTATCATGGCTGCCATCAGCCGATACGGCGTTGGGAGCCAACACATACGGCAGACCCCAGGTGGGCAGGAAGTAGCTGAAGACCTGCTTGGCGTTGCCCTCGGCGTCCACC
>JAKQCM010000291.1 GCA_029559155.1 Chloroflexota bacterium | reverse complement strand
CCGCCTGATGCTGGACGTTTACGCCGACTTCGCCATCAACGAAGCGGCCGTGCCGGTCATTCGCGGCGTCAAGTCGGAAGCGGAACGTTTTGCCGGGGCCAACGAAACGCTGACCATCGAGGCGATGATGGGCGACGGCAAGGCGCTGCAATCGGGCACGTCCCACAACCTGGGGCAAAACTTCGCCAAAGCGTTCGACATCCAGTATCTGGATCCCAACAATCAGCTGCAGCACTGCTGGACGACCTCCTGGGGGCTGTCTACGCGCTTCATCGGGGCCATCATCATGACCCACGGCGATGACCAGGGGCTGATTTTGCCGCCGCGATTGGCGCCCTACCAGACGGTGATTGTGCCTATTTATAAGAAGGAAGAAGAGAAAACGGCCGTTCTCGCCGCCACCGCCCGCATCAAAGCCGAACTGGAAGACGCCGGTATCCGCGTCCACGTCGACGACCGCGAAAACCTGACCCCCGGCTACAAATTCAACGATTGGGAACTGCGCGGCGTGCCCAGCCGCATCGAAATTGGCCCGCGCGACGTGGAAAAGCACAGCGTCGCCCTGGCCCGCCGCGACGTGCCCGGTCGCGACGGGAAACAGTTTGTCTCGCAAGACGGCCTGGCCCCAACCGTCGCCGCGCTCCTGGCCGACATCCAGCAAAGCTTGCTGGACCGCGCCACCCAATTCCGCGACGCCAACACCCACGACGTCAGCAACTACGACGACTTCAAAGAAGCCATCCAGACCGGCTTTGCCCGCGCCTGGTGGGCCGGCAGCCCACAAGACGAACAGCGTGTGAAGGAAGAAACCAAAGCCACCATCCGCTGCTTCCCGCTAGACCAGCCCGACGGCCGTGGTACCTGCTTCTACACCGGCCAACCTGCCGACAAAATCGCCATCTTCGGCCGGGCGTATTAGAGACAATAAATAGGACACGGATGAACGCGGATGAACACGGATTTTCTTTTTATCGGTGTCATCCGTGTTCCTAAAAATATTTGGCATGATCGAGAAGCACGCTGATTTGACGAAAGCCATTATCGGGACGTTTTTTGATGTCTACAATGCCCTGGGATATGGCTTTCTTGAGAAGGTTTATGAAAATGCCCTGGCTATCGAATTACGCTGCCGTGGATTTGCAGTCGATCAGCAAAAAGTCATTCGCATTAGTTATCGGGATCAGGTAGTAGGCGAATATTACGCCGATCTGGTCGTGGATGACCTGGTCATTTTAGAATTGAAAGCTGTTCAAGAATTGGCCGAAATGCACGAAGCCCAGTTGTTGAACCATTTGAAGGCCACACCTTATGAAGTAGGTATTTTGCTTAATTTTGGTCCTAAGCCAGGCCACAAGCGTAAAGTGTACGATAACGGCCGTAAGCCCAACCTGAAAATCGCTCGCCAACAATCAACATGAACCCAAATCATTTAATCACCAATCCCATCTTTAAAAATCCGCGTTCATCTGCGTTAATCCGTGTCCTATGAAACTATCCAACTCCTTCGGTAAAACCCTGCGCGAGGCTCCGGCCGACGCCGAGCTGGCCAGCCACCAACTGCTCATCCGCGCCAATTTTGTGCGGCCGGCCGGGGCCGGCATCTATACCTTCATGCCCTTGGGCTACCGCGTCATCCGCAACATCTGGCAAATCATGGCCGAGGAGATGGACGCCATCGACGGGCAGGAGATGTGGATGCCCAATTTGCATCCGGCGGCGCTGTGGCAGGCCACCGGCCGCTGGGACACCGTCGATGTGCTGATGAAAGTGAAGGCCGGCGGCGGGCGCGAATACGCCCTCTCCGCCACCCACGAAGAAATCGTCACCGATTTGTGCCTGCGCGAGATTGAAAGCTACCGCGACCTGCCGCGCATGGTCTACCACATCAGCAAAAAATTCCGCGATGAGCCGCGCGCCCGCGGCGGCCTGCTGCGCCTGCGCGAATTCATCATGAAAGATGCGTACACGCTGGACACCGACGAAACCGCCTTCGACGCCTACTACCCCAAGATGCTCCAGGCGTATTACAACATTTTCGAACGCTGCGGCACGCCGGCCGTGGCCATCCAGGCGGACACCGGGGCGATGGGCGGCAAAACGTCGCACGAGTTTGTGATTCCCCACGCCGATGGCGAAGACACCTACATCACCTGCGAACAGTGCGGTTACGCCGCCAACGTGGAAGCGGCCGAATTTGTGCGCGAGGGCGAGAAACCGGCCGAACTGGCCGAGCTGACGAAGCTGGAGACGCCGGACTGCAAAACCATCGCCGACGTGGCCGCGTTTGTGGGTGTGCCCACCGGCCAGACCATCAAGGCGGTGTTTTACTGGTGGACGCCAAAGGGTGAGGCTAACGGCCGTTTCCTCTTCGTTCTCGTGCGCGGCGATTTAGACATCAACGAAGTCAAGCTGATCAACGCCCTGGGCGGCGGCCTGATTCGCGCCGCCACCGATGAAGAAATTCGCGCCGCCGGGGCCGAACCGGGCTACGCCTCGCCGGTTGGTTTGGCCGTGGCCGCTGCGCCCGACCAGCCCGGTCTCTTCGTGCTGGCCGATCCGTCCATTGAGGCGGGCGGCAACTTTGTGGTGGGAGCCAACGACGCCGGCTACCACTTCACCGGGGCCAACTACCCGCGCGACTTCGCCATCAGCCAGATGGCCGACGTGGCCCAGGCCGACAGCGGCCACCGCTGCCCGGTCTGCGGCGGGCGGCTGACGGCCGCGCGCTGTATTGAAGCGGGCCACTGTTTTAAGCTGGGCACGCGCTACAGCCTGCCCACCGGCGCGAACTATCTGGACGAAAACGGCCGTCCGCAGCCCATCTTTATGGGCTCTTACGGCATCGGGCTGGACCGGCTGCTGGCGACCATCGTGGAACTGCACCACGACGACGACGGCATCATCTGGCCGGAAAGCGTCGCGCCTTACAAGGTTCACCTCATGCACATCGGCAAGGGCGATGAAGTACGCGAAGCGGCTGATCGTTTGTATGCTGAATTCCAGGCCGCCGGTATCACCGTCTTATACGATGACCGGGAGGCCAGCGCCGGGGTAAAATTTAAAGACGCCGACTTGATCGGGCTGCCCTGGCGGGTGACGGTGGGCGCGCGTGGGCTGGTTGATGGAAATGTAGAAGTCAAGCAGCGCCGCGAGTCAGAACGTATTTTTGTGAGTCTGGCAGAAGTGGCGTCATTTTTACAGCGCGGCGGGTGATTGGTAAACGGCCGTTCGTCGCTGCCTGTATTGGCAGCCAGTAGCGCTTAAAATTGAGTGACAAATCAGGTAAATTCAATGGTTGACGGGCAAACGCAACCACTCGCAAAACTTTTTACAATTTTGCTGGTCACTCCGGACAACTCTTTGACCGAGACCATTGTCAGAGAACTGCGTGCGCCACAGCCCCAACCTGCCCCAGAATTTGTCTTAAATCGCGTTGAGACCCTGCCTGATGCCTTAACCAGAGAGGATTTTCTGGCGACCAACTTGCTGCTGCTGCACGCGCCGGGTGGGTGGGGCGTGTTGGAAACGGCCGTTGCCTATTGGCAAGTCCACATGCCCCGATTACCTTTGGTCATCATCCTGGAGCCAGACCAGGAGGTCGCCGATCAGAGTTCGTTGACCCAAAGCGCGGCCGACATTTTGCGCCGGGCGGATCTGGCTACGCCGCTACTTGGCCGGGTTTTGTTACGGTTAAGCCCGGATGACAACAAGTGCAGCATTCCCCCTTCCCCCCCAGCCAGGTTTTCCATGGTCGATCAACCTGAAATTCACCAGACGCTTGAGGATATTCTGGAACAAATCGCCTATGTGATTCCGTATGACACGGCCACCATTCAAATGCTCGAAGGTTCCAGAACGCGAGTCGTCTGCCTGAAGACCAATGATTCGGACATCAAGCAGTTCCTGTCGCAGCAGCGCGCCAATACATTAACGTTTGACGTGAACAAACTAGAGAACCTGCACCAAATTGTACACACGCAACGGCCGTTGGTTATCCCCAACACCAGCGCATATCCCGGCTGGGTGGCTATGTCCAACGAACTGCCACAGATCGGTTCCTGGGTAGGCACGCCTCTGCTAGACCAGGGGCAGCTGTTAGGATTGGTAACCGTGGACAAGGCCGAAAAAGGGTTTTTCAAACCTGAACATGGCGACCAACTGGCCGTGCTGGCAAATCAGGCCACGATGGCGCTGCGCAATGTCCGGCTGCACGGGGAGACAAAACGCCGGCTCGACGAACTGCATGTGCTTCATGCCGTAGCCACTGCCTGCACCGAAGCGACAGAAATTGACCAACTCTTTGCACAAACGACAGCCATCGTCGTCAATGTATTGTCCCCGGATAATTTTGGTGTTTTACAAATGGATGATGCCGGTAACTTGCGCACGCACCCATCCTATTATTTTCGTTCGCCTGTGTCTCAGCCGAAAGTTGTATCTTGTGAACAAGGAATTGTGGGTTGGGTGGCGCGCAACGGCCGTGTCCGCCGCGTGCCCTATGCCAACAAAGAACCAGATTACGTACCCATCGATCCCCTCACCGCCTCTGAATTGTGCGTGCCCCTGAAAGTGCAGGGGCAAACCATCGGCGTACTCAACGCCGAAAGCATCTACCCAGACAGATTCACCGAGGCCGACGAACGCCTGCTGCTCACCCTGGCCCAGCAGTTAGGCATCATCATAAAAAAGATCGATCTGCTCAATATGGAGCGTCAGCGCCGCGAAGAAGCGGAAATTTTGCGCGATACCATGTCTGCGCTCACATCAACGTTGGAGATTGGTCATGTGCTAGAACAAATTTTGGTGCAGCTCAAAAAGGTTGTGCCTCATGACACCTCCTCGCTGATGTTGGTGGAAAACAATCATTTATGCATTAAAGCTGCCCATGGATTTCCCGAAGCCGAGTTCATGATTGGGCATCTTTTTCCGGCTGACGATCCTTTCCTGACCCAGGTGCGCAAAACGCGGCAGCCCATCTGTCTGGATGACGCCAGCGCGGACCCTCGTTTTCATAATTGGGTTGGCAGCATGAAGGTTCGCGGCTGGATTTGTGCGCCATTGATCATTCATGGGGAAGTTCAGGGTTTATTAACGGTTGATCACTCACGCGTTAAGGCGTATGGCCCAACAGAAGTGGCTCTGGCGCAGACGTTTGCCAACCAGGCGGCCATCGCTCTGGAAAATGCGCGCCTGTATACGGCCGAACAGACGGCGCACCAGACAGCCATTATTTTGCGCACAATCAACGAGGGTTTGACGCAATCTTTGGATAAGGACCGCGTTTTGGAAACGCTGCTGGAATACCTGGTGCAGACAATTCCGGTATCCAGCGCCTGCATTTTACTGCCGGACGAAAGCGGCGATTATGCCCGGACTTATTTCCAGCATGGTTATGAGAATTGGGGAGCGCAAACGGCCGTTACGGAAACCACCCTTCCTATTCATACCAACCAGACGTTGTCGCCTATTTTCGACCATCAGCAAAGCGTGATTATTCACGACACAAAGACCGACCCTCGTTGGGAGCTGATCCCCGCCACCGCTTACGTGAGCAGTTGGCTGGGCATTCCCATAACCGATGGCAATCGCGTGATTGGCGCATTTTCGTTGGACAGTGCAGCGCCCCACTACTTTTCGCAAGACCACAGACGTCTGGCCGAAATGGTCACCGCGCAGGCGTCGGTGGCGCTGAAAAATGCGCAGCTTTTTGCAGAGGTGGAGCACCGCGCCAGCGAACTAGAGGCGCTGACTCAGGTTTCGGCCGCGCTGCGTGTGGCCCAGACCGTGGACGAGATACTGCCAACGGTGATTGAACATGCCACGGCCGTTGTCGATGGTTCGTTTGGCAGCATTTATCTGTTAGAACCGGACGGCTCGCTGGTTCTTCGAGCATGTTGGCCATATTTGCCCATCGTCATAGGCCATCGGCGCAGTCCGGGCAAAGGCATTACGGGTTACGTCGCTGCCGTAGGCGCCGCCTACATTTCCCAAGACGTCCAGCAAGACCCACTTTTTGTGCCATTTCCGCCGGAGCAAACGCCGCCCCAAGCCCTCAGAGCCAGCATCTCTCTGCCGCTGCAAACACAAACCCAGGTGATCGGCGTCTTGCATGTTAACGCGAGCGAAGCACGAGATTTTTCGCGGGCGGAGATTAATTTGTTAACGGCCGTGTCCGAAATTGCCGCCAACGCCTTAGGCCGGGCCATGCTCTTAGAAACGCTGGAACAGCGAGTAGCAACCCGCACCCACGAACTGGCCGAAGCCAACGAACGCCTGCAAGAATTAGATCGCCTGAAATCTAAGTTTGTTTCCGATGTTTCCCACGAACTACGCACGCCCATCACCAATTTGTCGCTTTACCTGGATTTGTTGCAGCGCGGCCGTCAAGATCGGCGGGGCCAATATGAAGCCATCCTGCGCAAGCAGGTAGACCGGCTGAATTCGCTCATAGACGACACCCTGCAGTTGTCGCGGTTAGACATGGGCAAAACGCAAATGCAGTTAGCGCCGCAAAATGTCAACAAGATTGTGGCGGAATGCGTGGCCGAGATACAGTCCTTAGCGGAAAAGGTGGACAGCGTACAAATATCGACCCATTTTGCGCCCAATCTACCCCTTATTTGGGGCGACAAGGAGCAGCTCGAAGTTGTCTTGCAAAACTTACTGCAAAATTCCCTGGCCTACACGCCGAAAGGCGTTATTGGCGTAAGTACGCAGGCTGGTCCCCATGAAACTGTCTGCATCACAGTGGCCGACACCGGCACCGGCATTGCCGCCGCCGATCTGCCGCATATATTCGAGCGTTTTTACCGGGGAACGGCCGTCAGCCAATCCACCTTGCCCGGCACCGGGTTGGGACTCTCCATCGCCCGCGAGATCGTCCAAAAACACCACGGAGACATCCGGGTAGAAAGCCAGCCTGGCGTCGGCACGACCTTTACAGTGTGCCTGCCGACTGTCCCGGAAGCACAGGAACAAACAAAAACAACAATCCAACCAATCGAGAAATTACCAGATTGAAAGATCACAAAACCCATTTCAAACGGAGCTAACCCATGACTAACCGACAAACCTGGCACGAAACAGCGAAAGATTTAGTAGATGTTGCCATGGGCCGCAAAGCGGCGACGATGGTGATTCGCAACGGCCGTTGGGTCAATGTCCACAGCGGCGAAATCCTTCCCCATACCGATGTGGCCATCTACCACAACCGCATCGCCTACGTGGGCGAAGACGCCGCCCACACCATTGGGCAAGAGACGGAGGTGGTGGAGGCGAACGGCCGTTACCTCATCCCCGGCCTATGCGACGCCCACAT
This sequence comes from Chloroflexota bacterium, assembly GCA_029559155.1. Lineage (GTDB taxonomy): Bacteria > Chloroflexota > Anaerolineae > Promineifilales > Promineifilaceae > Leptovillus. The sequence goes on along the minus strand of JAKQCM010000291.1, from coordinate 17,969 downwards.
GCACGTCGAAAGCGGCATGGTCACCGTCACCGAATTCGCCCGCGCCGTCATCCCCCACGGCACGACCAGCATGTTCATCGACCCGCACGAAATCGCCAACGTGCTGGGCCTGCCCGGCGTCCGCCTGATGCACGACGAAGCGCAAACTTTGCCCATGAACGTGTACGTGCAAATGCCTTCTTGTGTGCCCAGCGCCCCCGGCCTGGAAACCCCCGGCGCCGCCATCGGTCCGGCCGAAGTGGCTGAAGCCATGACCTGGCCCGGCATCATCGGCCTGGGCGAGATGATGAATTTCCCCGGCGTTTTTATGAGCGATGAAAAAATGCACGCCGAAATGGCCGAAACGATGAAAGCCGGGAAGGTCATTGGCGGCCATTACGCCTCCCCGGATTTAGGCCGCGCTTTTCACGGCTACGTGGCCGGCGGCCCCGCCGATGATCATGAGGGAACCCGCGTTCAGGATGCCATCGCCCGTGTGCGCCAGGGCATGAAGGCCATGCTGCGCCTCGGCTCCGCCTGGTACGATGTGGCCTCGCAGGTCAAAGCCATCACCGAAATGGGCCTGGACAGCCGCAACTTCATCCTCTGCACCGACGACAGCCATTCCGGCACACTGGTCCACGAAGGCCACATGAACCGCGTCGTGCGCCACGCCATTGCCCAGGGCCTGAAGCCTATCACCGCTATCCAGATGGCCACGCTGAACACGGCCGTTCACTTCAATGTGGAAAAAGACATCGGCTCTATTACCCCCGGCCGCTACGCCGACATTGTCATCAGCGGTAATTTGGTGGACCTGCCGATTGAGGTGGTGGTGGCTGGCGGCAAAGTAGTGGCGGAAAACGGCCGTCTCACCGCCGACCTCCCCCCCTACGACTACCCCGCCTTCGCCAAAAACACCGTCAACCTCGGCAAACGGTTAACGGCCGTTGACTTCGACATTCCCGTCCCCCTCGAAATCCGAAATCCGAAATCCGAAATCCGAAATCGGGTGATTGGCGTCATCGAAAACCAGGCCCCCACGCGCGCCCTTACCCGCGATTTGCCCGTCCAAGATGGCCTCGTCGTGGGCGACCCGGCCCAGGATGTGTGCCAGATCGCTCTGGTGGAGCGGCATCAAGCCACCGGCGGCGTCACCAATGGCTTTGTTCATGGCTTCGGCTTCAACACGCCATGCGCCGTCGCCACCACCGTCGCCCACGATAGCCATCACATGATCGTTGTCGGCACGGACAAGGCGAATATGGCTCTGGCCGCCAACCGCCTGGGGGCCGTGGGTGGCGGCGTGGTGGTGGTGAAAGACGGCCGTGAAATTGCCCTGGTCGAACTGCCTATCGCCGGCCTCATGTCCGACGAGCGCGCCGAAATCGTGGCCGACAAAGCGGCCCGCATGGTGGCGGCGATGGCCGAATGCGGCTGCACGCTGCACAACGCCTACATGCAGCTCAGCCTGCTGGCGCTGGTGGTTATTCCCGAACTGCGCATATCAGATTTGGGCCTGGTGGACGTGACCAAATTTGAAGTGGTGGATTTGTTTGTGGCTTGATGGGTTTGAGAAGGGCGAGAAGTGGGGGAGGGAAACGGCCGTTGCTGAATCCAACCCCCACAACGCTGTTCAATAATGCGCCAGACTGCCGTCTGCCCGCGCGCGGTCCACGGCGAATCGGAACAAAACCAGCGACAACGGAAACAACACCACGCAAAACAGCAGCAGCGCCAGCAAATCCCCCGCCAACTCGCCCCAAGACGCGCCGGTCAACAAAGCGGCGCGCATCGCCCGCATGGAGTAGGTGATGGGCAGCAGCCCGGCAATCACCTGCAGCCAGCCCGGCAAAATCGCCACCGGATAAAACACCCCGCCCACCAGATTCGCCAGATTGGCAAACAGGCCGGTAATCGGCTCGCCGCGCTTGATGACCATGATGACGCTGGCCGTGAGGATGCCGATGCTGGCAAAGGCGACGATGGACAGCAGCAAAATGAGCAGCGCCGCTGGATAGTTGGCCCGGCTCAGGTCCAGGCCCAACAGCAGCACGCCAATCACCAGATACACAATCACCCGAAATGTGGTGTAGACATAACTCCAGGCGGCCGATCCCACCACAATCCAGGAGACGGGCACGGGCGTCATCATCATCGCTTCTAGCGTGCCGGTGGTCTGCGACTGGCGCAGGGCGTCGGCAAAACCGGTGAGGCCGGTGCTGAAATAGCCGCCCAGGGCAATGCCGATGAGGACAAACGAGAAATAATCGCCATTGTACAAATCCAGGTTTGGCCCGGCGATGGCGTTGATGAACTGTGAAAGGAAAAAGAAGACCAGCGCCCGCAGCAAAATGCCGCCAATGCTCACCAAAAATGCCAGCCGGTAACTGACTTCGGTGTGGAAGTCGCGCCCGAGGAAAGCCCAGAGGAGGTGTGATGGTTTGATGGTCGGTTGGTGGGTCATTGTTCCGCGCTCCGCACTTCGCGTTCCGCACTTTCCGCTGTGTAGTGGGCGAAGACTTCTTCCAGGCTGGGCGGGGTGGCGGTGATGGCGTGGATGGGGATGGCGCGCTGGCGGAGGTGGTCGAGCACGGCCGTTAATACCCCATCTTCCTCTCCCGCCCGAAACACAAGCTGGCCTGGTTCCGGCATGGTGATGGTGGGGGTGATGGCGTGCAGGGCGGCCGTTTCCCCTTCCTCTACATCACCCACTTGTACCTCATACAACCGCTGCGGACGCAGGGCGCGGCGCAAATCGGCCGGGCGACCAATGGTTTGGATACGGCCGTGATGCACCAGCGCCACCCGATCACACAACTTCTCCGCTTCCGCCAGATCATGCGTGATCAGAAAAATGGTCAATCCTTGCTCGGCCATCAGGCGCAGCATGAGGGCGTGCAGGCGGTTGGTGGCCGTGGGGTCCAGACTGCGGCTCGGTTCATCGAGAAAAAGAAGCTGCGGCCGGTGGAGCAGGCTGCGGGCGATGGCCAGACGCTGCCTCATGCCGCTGGAAAAATTGCTAAAGCGCCGCTCGGCCACATCCAGCAAATCCACGTCGGCCAGGACTTGATCCACGCGGTCGGCAGCGGCACGGCCGTGCAGTCCGTGTAGGGCGGCGAAAAAATTCAGGTTGCGCCGCGCCGACAGCCGCCAGAAGAAGCTGCGCTCATCGGACACCACCAGCCCCACAGCGGCGCGAATCGCCCGCGTGTCGTGCAAATCGTGGCCGACGACGCGCCCCTGGCCGCTGCTGGGCATGATGAGCGTGCAGAGCATCTTGGTGAGTGTGGTTTTGCCCGCGCCGTTTGGCCCCAGCAGGCCAAACAGTTCCCCCGGCGGCACGGTGAGGCTGATGTCGGCAACGGCCGTAACCGGCGTTTGCCGGGCCACGCGCCGCCAGCCTTGCGGCGGTGCATAGATTTTGGTGAGTTGATGGGTCTCGATGATTGGATTCATGACAGAGGCTGATTGTCAATCGTCAATCGTCAATTGTCAATTAAATGGTGTTCGTGGGCATACAGGGCGGCCTGGGTGCGGTCGCGCAGGCCCAGGCGGCTGAGGATGCTGGAAACGTGGTTTTTGACGGTGCCTTCGCTGACTACCAGCCGGGCGGCGATTTCTCGATTGGTCGCCCCGGTGGCGATGAGCCGCAAGACTTCCAGTTCGCGCTCGGTCAGGTCGTGGTCGGGGACGGCGGTGGGGTCAACGGCCGTTTCCTCCGATTCCTTCTGCAGCAGCGCGCCGAGTAATTTGCCGGCGACGGCCGTGTCTAGCTGGTAAATTCCGGCATAAGCCAGCCGGACAGCCTGCGCCAGATCGGTGGCCGGGATGTCCTTCAGCAGGTAGCCGCTGGCCCCGGCCTGCATCGACTTGACGATGTATTCATCGTCGTCGAAGGTGGTAAGCATGAGGATCTGGCAGGCCGGCAGCAGTTTTTTAATGCGCGCAGTGGCCGTCACGCCATCCAACACCGGCATACGCACGTCCATGAGCACCACATCCGGCGTCAGGGCAAGGGCTTTGTCGATGGCTTCCTGGCCGTTAACGGCCGTGCCCACCACCGCCAGCCCTGCCTGAATATCCAACAAGGAGGCGATGCCTTCCCGAATCAGGCGCTGGTCGTCAACAATGAGAAGTGTAATGGTTTCTTTTGGGTTCATCTTTTCCCAGAAAAGGGCGCGTATTGTCGCGGATGCGGCCGATCGTCGCCCTGTGTCTTACCCGACTCGTTTGGGAATGGTAATGCGTAAGTCTGTGCCTGCGCCGGGCTGGCTGGTTAATTCCATTTGGCCGCTGACCAGTTCCAGCCGTTCCCGAATGCCTTGCAGCCCGAAGCTGTGGGTTTTGGCGGCGGCTAAATCGGCGAGCACGGCCGTTTCAAAGCCGGCCCCATTATCACACAAACAGAGCGTGGCCGCTTCTTCCCCCAGATCGACGTGCAGGCTAACATGGTTGGCCTGGGCGTGTTTTTGCACGTTGGTCAGCCCTTCCTGGGCGGCGCGGTAAAGCGAAATAAGGACCGGATAGGGGTAACTCTCCTCCGTGCCGGTAAATTGGTAGTCGAGGGTGAAACGGCCGTGACGCATCCCCTGCACCAACTTGCCCAGCTCCAGGTCTAGCGAAAATCCGCCACGGCCGTCGCGCAGCGTGCCCACCGAACGGCGCACGTCTTGCAGCGCTTCGCGGGCCGCCTGTCGTGCATCCAGCATCGCCTGTTCCGCTTCGGCCGGATCGCGGTCTTTGTAGGCCAGCGCCTTTTCTAGTTGAATATTCACTACCGTCAGCCGGTGCCCCACCGAGTCGTGAATATCACGCGCCAGACGGTTACGCTCCTCTGTGGCCGCCAGTTCGGCCACCTGCTCGGCGTACAACTGAAGTTTGACATTGCTGGCTTCCAGGTCGGCCAGTAATTCTTGCTGATGCCGCTGGTTGCGCTCGTCGCTGTCTATTACCCGCGCAATGGCGAGCATAAAAAACAGCAGCAGGGTAAACACCATCCAGTTGAACACGCTGCCTTCGCCCTGGTTGGCGAATGGGCGATACTGCCACAGGTAGTAACCCCAGTAAAACAGACCCAGGAAATTACTCACGCGCCCGCCAAAGGCGAAATAAGCGGAAAACGGGACCAACGGGAAGAGAAACGCGGCGAAGCCTGAACAATCGATCACGGCTACGGCCGCGAACAAAGCCATACGCAGGAGAAGCAGGAAAACCGCCGGTCGGGTGGGCGTGGTGAAGCCGTATCGCTGGCGCTCGAACTGCTCCATGCCCAGCAGCAGCAGCAAAATGCCTACCAAGATGCCGGTGTTGCCCAGTAAAAAGCGGTTGTCGCATTGGCGAATCAGGCTGAAGTAGATTACCGCCGAGATGACGCCAAAATACATGAGCGTAAATATGCGCCGGAAAGAACGTGGCGGGGGAAACCATTGGGTCAGGCGATTGTTGATCATGTTTGTTTACTGCTCCCAGATTATCATACCTGGGGAAAGGTGGGCAATATGTCGCTGGATAGAAAAATGGGCGGGTTGTTTGTTGGCCGAAAGTCATGTGCCGATTGGCTAATGAACGGCCGTCTACCCTGACCGGCGAATAGCACCATCGGCACATGGCATTGGCGGGCAATGAATGTACAGTTAGAAGAGGTAGAGATTGGCGGCTTTTTACGGCCGTTCCCAATAAAATTCTGAATAACCCGGCCAAAAGCCACCAATGGAACTTCAAAATACAGTAAGTGACTAAACTACAAAAGCCCAAAGGCTTGTTGTGGTTTCTTTTGGCGCAAATTAGGACGCTATGATGCTGAGAATTCGCTGGCGCAAAGTCGCCTTAGACCTGTGGAGCAACAAAGCCCGCACCTTATTGGTGGTGCTGGCCATTGCCGTTGGCGTGTTTGCCGTCGGGCTGGTAGCCACAGGACAACATATTTTACTGCGCGAACTGACCCGCGATTATTTGTCGTCGAATCCGGCGTCGGGTGTGTTGTATACCTCCCCCATCAACGACGATATGATCAAGGGTGTGGCCGCCATGCCGGAAGTGGCCGTAGCCGAAGGGCGGCGAACGCTGCGGGTGCAGGTGGCAGTGGGGGAAAACCAATGGCGCGATTTGGCGTTAACGGCCGTGCCCGACTTCAACGCCATGCAGCTAGACAAAATCATCCCGATGGATGGCCAATGGCCGCCGCGCAAACAAGAACTGCTCGTCGAAGCCCTTTCCCTGGACTTTCTTCAGGCCCATGTGGGCGACACAATCCAGATTGAACTGGAAGACGGCACACGCAAAGAGCTGCAATTGGTGGGCACAGCCCACGACAGCCATGTCCCTAACGCCCAAATTACCAACAACGCCTTTGGTTATGTGACCCCGGAGACGATGGAATCGTTGGGTGACGGCCGTTTCTACACCGAAGTCCGCTTCATTGCCGCCGAAAACACAGGCGACAAAGCCCATATCGAAGCGGTGCGCGACGCCATCCAGGACAAATTGGAAAAAAATGGCAGCGTGGTTTACTCCAGCCGCATTCCCAACCCCGGCGAACATTGGGCGCAAGAAATCATCCAAACCCTGGTCTTGTTGATCGGTGTTTTTGGCGTCCTCATTCTCTTTTTGTCCAGTTTCCTGGTGGTGAACACCATTTCCGCGCTGCTCAGCCAGCACACCCGCCAGATTGGCGTCATGAAGCTGGTAGGGGCCAAACGCCGCCAGATCATGGCCATGTACATGGTCACGGTGCTCAGTTATGGCCTGATGGCGCTGGTGGTGGGCATGCCCCTGGGCATCTTGTCCGCGCAATATCTGGTCCGTGATTTTGTGTCCGGGCTGCTGAATTTTCAGGTAGCCAGCTTACAGGTTCCGGCCTCGATTTTGCTGTTGCAAGTGGCTGTCGGGCTGCTGGTGCCGCTGTTGGCGGCGCTTTGGCCGGTGTTGAATGGCGTTCAGGTGACCACGCACAAAGCGCTGAACAGCCTGGGCATGGGTCAGGGCTATAACAAAGGGTTGTTGGAGCGATTGTTCTCCGCTTTTCAGGAGTGGCTGCCGGTGCAACGGCCGTTAATCATCTCCCTGCGCAACACCATCCGGCGCAAGGGGCGGCTCGCGCTTACCCTCACCACCCTTGTTTTAGGAACTGGCCTGTTCATTGCCGTCCTCAGCGTGCGCGATTCGGTGCAAACCACTGTAGACAGCTTCCTGCGCTTCCACCAATACGACGTGCGCATCAACTTCGACCACCCCTACCGCCTGGCGCAAATCGAGCAAATCGCCCGTGAAACTCCCGGCGTGGTGGCCTACGAAGCGTGGAACACCACCGCTGTGCAGCGCGCCCGCCCCGATGATTCCGAAAGCGACAGCTTTACCCTGCAAGCCGCTCCGGTCGATTCTAAGCTGATGGCCCCGCCGCTGGAAGACGGCCGTTGGCTGTTGCCCGACGAAACCAATGCCATCGTCGTCAACACCGACTTCCTCGACGACGAACCGGATCTGGGCTTAGGCGACACGGTAACTTTGAAAATAGACGGCCGTGATACCGACTGGCGCATCGTGGGCGTAGCCCGCAGCACTGCCGACGGCCCCTTTGTCTTTGTCTCCGCCGACGATTACGCCTATGTCACCCGGCGCATCGATCAGGCCAACAGCATCCGCGTTGTCACAGCCCAACACGACCTGCAAAGCCAAGAGGACACGGCCGTGCTGCTATCCACGCGCTACCAGGATGCCGGCCTCCGCGTAGACGGCTCCCGCGTCACCGAAGAAATTCGCCAACAAGCCGACTTTCGCTTCAACATCGTGGTCGGTTTCCTGGTGATGATGGCCGGACTATTAGCCGCCGTCGGCGGCCTGGGCCTTACGACCACCATGAGCATCAACGTCCTGGAGCGTATCCGCGAGATTGGCGTCCTCCGCGCCATCGGCGCATCCGACAATTCCGTGCGCCTAATCGTCGTCGCCGAAGGCATTCTGATTGGCTGGCTTAGCTTTGCCGGCGGCAGCTTGTTGGCATATCCGTTCAGCCGCATCCTCAGCTACCAGGTCGGCATCGCCCTCCTGGGATTTCCACTTGATAACACCTTTTCAATTAGTGGTATGATATTATGGCTGGTGATTATCAGTGTCCTGGGGGCAGCTGCTTCGTTAGGTCCGGCCCGCAACGCTTCCCGCTTAACAATCCGAGAGGTACTGGCATACGAGTAAATTATTTTTGGCTGAATCCGTCGTTTTGACGGATATCTGGCGATGTTTTGCCTGTAAGCCAAAAATTGCCCCGAGGTATTTATGCTTAACAAACTCTTCCAAATAGGAAACGACAAGACAATTCCAACCAATGGGTACCAACCGACCCACCTGATTGATTTACACCAGGTAATCAAAACCTATCATACGCCCGCCGGCGACTTTCCGGCATTGAAGAAGGTTGACCTTAAAATAGACACAGGCGAGTTTGTCAGTGTGGTGGGTAAATCTGGCAGTGGTAAATCGACGCTCATTAACATGATTACCGGCATCGATCGGCCGTCGGCCGGCAGCATTTATGTTGGCGACCAGGCCATTCACCACCTGGGCGAAGGACCAATGGCCGAATGGCGCGGCCGTAACGTTGGCGTTATTTTCCAATTTTTCCAGCTGCTGCCCATGTTGTCTTGCCTGGAAAATATCATGCTGCCGATGGATTTCCGCAACCTATACACGCCCAAAGAACGCAAAGACCGCGCGCTGCATTTGTTGGAACAGGTAGAAATGGTGGAACACGCTTACAAGCTGCCCTCCGAAGTCTCTGGCGGGCAGCAGCAACGCGTGGCTATTGCCCGCGCTCTGGCAAATGACCCACCTATCCTGACGGCCGATGAGCCAACCGGCAACCTGGATTCCAAAACGGCCGATTCCATTTTCCGCCTGTTTGAAAGTTTGGTCGCCGAAGGCAAAACTATCCTGATGGTGACGCATGACAACGAACTGGCCAATCGTGTAAACCGCACCATCACCCTGGCCGATGGCGAAATCGTGGACGAATTGAGCCATTAAACGCCGATTTTCTGGCTCTTGCCTTAAAAACCCTTAGGGTCTGGGAAGACCCTAAGGGTTGCTCTTGAGAAGTCAGGTCATTTGGGCCTTAAACTCTCACGGTCTACCTCAGTTTAATTCAAATTCCGAGACCTGCCCGGTCTAGGATAACTAATAAACCTTATCATCACGGAGTGAGGAGTTACCTATGAATGTAAAACGCGCCATTATTGGCGTCATCGTCATCGTCGTATTGCTTGGGGCCGGTTTTTTTGCCTATCAGCAATTTTTGGCTCCGGAACCGGCCGCAGACACGGCCGAAACGGTTGTAGACCCCAATACGATCAGTGTAGAAACCAATCTGGACCTGGTAACCGCCGAAGGGCAAATTACCCCATTGCAGCAATCGATCTTATCTTTTCAGACCGGCGGTCAACTGACCGGTGTATTGGTTGCTGAAGGAGATGTTGTGGCCGCTGGCGACCCCTTGCTGCAGTTGGATACCACCGATCAGGCATTGGCCGTGACCCAGGCGGAGGCTGCTCTGGTGCAGGCCAATGCCAACCTGACAACGGCCAACGCCGGCTTGTTGGCGGCTCAAACCGGCGTCCAGGCGGCCGATGTTGCGGTGCAGGCCGCCCAGGCTAATCTGGCGTTGACCCAGGCTGGGCCGACGGCCGCGCAAATCGCGCTTAGCGAGCAAAGCGTGGCGGCGGCTGAGGCATCGATCAATCTGGCGGCGGGTAACCGCTCTTTGTCTTTGCAAGGACCAACGAGCGCTGAAATTCAGGCGGCGGAGGCGCAGGTTGCTGCGGCGCAAGCCCAATTTGTGGCCGCGCAAAAGCAATTTGAACCTGTCTCCCAAAACGTAGACGCCGACGCGGCCGTGCGTGAAGAGGCGCGGCTGCAATTGGTGGCTGCCCAGGCCAACGTGAACGCTGCCCAGGCCGCGTTGGCTGAACTGCGCGCCGGGCCGATTGCCGCAGCGCAAACGGCCGCTAACAGCTCGGTGGCCGCCGCATCGAGCCAGCGCGACGCTTCTGAGGCGCAGTTGGCGCTGGTGAAATTGGGCGCGAGCGAAGAGCAAATTGCGGTGGCGGAAGCCTCTGTGGTTAGCGCGCAAAAACGCATGATGGAAGCCGAGCTGCGAGTCATTCAGGCGGAAACGGCCGTTACCCAAGCCCAGGCCGCCGTGACCGAAGCTGAAACAGCGCTCACCTCTGCCCAAACCGCTCTGGCGAGACGCACCCTCAGTGCGCCTTTTGCCGGAACTGTGGCCAACATTGGCGTGAAGGCGGATCAGGTAATTGCCGCAGGAACGCCGGTGCTGACGCTGGCCGATTTTGGTGGTTGGCAGGTAGAAACGACCGATTTGTCGGAAATTAGTGTTGTGGCCATCGAAAATGGCTTTGCGGCCGATGTGACCATCGACGCGTTCCCCGGTGAAACGCTGCGCGGAACCATTATCGACATCGCTTCCGCTTCCGATATTGTGCGCGGCGACGTGACGTATAAGGTTACGCTGGCCCTGGAAGATGGCATTACGCTGCCCCTGCGGTGGGGGATGACGGCATTTGTCAGCATCGATACAAATCAATAATCATGCGACTGCATGTACAAGGACGCCAAACTATGAATAAAAAACGTCTCCTTTTGGGATTTTTACTGCTGGTAGCTATTTTGTTAATTGCTGCGGGTCAGCCGGGGGGCGCGCCGGAAACGGCCGTGGCCGCGGCTACGGCCGTTCAAGAACTCGCCGCAGCTCCTGCCGCCCAATCAACCGGCGCGCTTGTGAACGCCGAAGGGCAAGTTGTACCCCTCTTTAATGTAGACCTTGCCTTCCAGATGGGCGGCCGGGTGGCCGAAATTCTGGTGCGCGAAGGCGACACGGTGAAAGCCGGCGACGCGCTCATTCGCCTGGATACCATCGAGGCTGACCTGGCCCTGCAGCAAGCGCAAGCCAGGCTCACTTCGGCCCAGGCCGCTGTGACGCTGGCGGAAAACCAAAAAGCGTTGGCCGAAGTCGCCATTCAGACGGCCGAATCGCAAGTCGCCGCCGCGGAGGCGAATCTGGCGCTGGTAAAAGCCGGCCCACGCCCGGAAGAAATTGCGGCCGCTGAAAGTAATCTGGCCGCCGCTGAAGCGGCCGTGAACCAGGCCGTAGGGCAGCGAGACACAGCCTTAAATGTTGGCACAAATGCGCAAATTAGCCAGGCGCAGGCGCAAGTGGCCGCCGCCGCCGCCCAGGTTCGTACTCTGGAAGAGAGCTACGATACCATTTTGACCACCTGTTTCGACACGCCGAACGGCGAGGTTTGCCCGTTGTATGGCACTGTGGAAGAGACCACCCGCGCCCAACTGGAAGCCGCGCGCCAAAATCAGGCGGCGGCCCAGGCAGGTCTGGATGCGCTGCAAGCTGGCCCAACGGCCGCACAGCAGCAGGCGGCGCAGGGCGGCGTCGGGGTGGCCATTGCCGCCCGCGATTTGGCCCAGGCGCAGTTAGACTTGCTGAATGAGCCGGTTTCGCCTGAACGGATCGCCATCGCGGAAGTGGGCGTATTGCAAGCGCAGGTAGGTGTGGAGAGCGCCAGAACGGGCGTGACCCAGGCAGACGCGGCTGTGGCGCAGGCGCAAGCGACGGTTGTGCAGGCGGAAGCTGGCGTTGCCGTAGCCCAGGCAATGTTGGACCGGATGACGTTGAAGGCTGCCTTTGATGGCACAGTCTCGCGGATTAACACAAACGTGGGTGAATTGGTTGGCTCCGGGCTGCCGGTGGTGACCATGGCCGATTTTTCCGGCTGGCAAGTTAAGACGACGGATCTGACGGAGTTGGATGTGGCGTTTGTCAATGCCGGCGACAAGGTGACCACGACATTTGATGCCATTCCCGGCAAGAGTGTTTCGGGTGTGGTAACCAATGTGGCTTTGGTGGCCAGCCTGGCGCGCGGTGATGTGGTTTATGAGGTGACGGTGGCGTTGGATGCTGCGCCGGATTTGCCGCTGCGTTGGGGGATGACGGCCGTGGTAGACATCGAAAGCTAACGCGTTCCCACTTGTGAGCAAGATTTATAGAGCAGGCAATGGACAAACGGCCGTTGCCTGCTTTGTGTTTTTCCTGTACGCTGTTCTCATTTATAATTAAACCCTAAGGGTTTTTGACCTCTGGAGAACGATCCTGATTTAACAAAACCCTTAGGGTTTGGTCTGTTGCATTAACTTTTACCAGTTTGATGACCGCAAGGAGACATACCATCATGAGCAGAGATTTAGTCGTTATTGCATTCGATACAGAAGACAAAGCTGAACAAGTTGTAGAGACAATCAAAGGGCTGGAAGATCACTCGTTTATTAACCTGGAAGACACGGCCATCGTCGTTAAAGACAGCGATGGGAAAGTTCGGGTGAAAGACGCCATAGACAAAAGCGTCAAACAAGGCGCTGCCTTTGGCGGCCTGCTGGGAATGTTTTTAGGCGTTTTGTTTCTCATCCCCATTGGCGGTTTGTTGGTTGGGGCAATTGGCGGGGCGGTTTACGGCAAGTTGTCTGACATGGGCGTAGACAAGAAATTTATCAAAGAGGTTTCGGAGTCGCTTCAGCCGGGTACGTCGGCAGCTTTTTTTGTAATCCGGTCGGCGAACACCGGGATGGCTCTGGCGGCTTTACGGCCGTATGAAGGAAAAGTTATCCAGACGACGCTGCCGTCTGACCTTGAGGATGGATTGAAACGCGCGCTCAACGATCAATCGTAAGCGCGGAATGGGCGTTGGTTTAAAAAACAAAGTGAGGAGAGATAACGGCTAACGGCCGTTCACTCTCCTCACCTTGCCGTGTGAAACAGACTAACGTAAATTGGGCACAAAATTGATGACCAGGGACAAAATCATGCTCAAAGCAATGAGAATACCCAAAACCATCAAAACCTTTTCCGAAAATGTCCGTCTCCGTCTTCTAGCTGCTTTTTTTGCCATGAGTTAAACCTCTCTTCTAAAATCTCAAATCGACCCCTGAGTATACCACAAACCCGTATTTCTCCTCGTTAACCTCAAATATTTCTCAGAAATCGACTGTAACACCGGGAACGGCCGTGTACAAACCATTTTGGGCGCGGTTGCCCGTCTATGCCAGAAAGGTATAATCGCCGCTGAACAAATTGATATAAACCTTCGGGGCAGGGTGTAATTCCCGACCGGCGGTGAGGCTGCGCAAGCCAAGCCCGCGACCCGCAGCTTTTTGCAAGCTGCGGTTGATCTGGCGCAATTCCAGAGCCGACAGTGACAGTCTGGATGGGAGAAGGTGCTGTGAGCGGTAAGTTTTCCGACCCGCGTATTGTTGATTCGTTGATTGGCGAGTGGACAAGCTGGAAAGGAAACGGCCGTAAACCCGCTGCGCTTCTCTTCTCTTTGCCCCATCACAGAAAATAAAGTCTGAATAACGAGGAACCGCGTGCGCCTGTTACGAAGTCTGCCTAATTGGCTGACGATTCTTATTTCTTTTCTCATGCTGCTGGCAGGCTGGCAGCTGCTGGTGATGATTGGCGGATATCCGAGTTTTATTTTGCCGTCTCCGGTGCATGTTGCGCAGCAACTGGTGGTTGTGGTGGCAGACGGCCGTCTCCTGCGCCACAGCCTCATCACCATCAGCGAAATTATCCCCGGCCTGCTCATCGGGTTTTTTGTCGCTCTGCCGCTGGGCTACCTGTTGGCAAAATCGCCGCTGGCCGAACGCCTGATTTCCCCTTACCTCATCGCTTCACAGGCCATTCCCATCATCGCCGTCGCCCCCTTGCTCACCATCTGGATCGCTTCCACGTATTGGTCGCGGGTGCTCGTGGCGGCGCTGGTTGTCTTTTTCCCGGTACTGATCAACATCATCGCCGGGCTGCGCTCGGTGCCGCCGGAACTCTATGAATTGATGCATGCCCTCAAAGCCACCCCGGGCCAAATTTTTCGCAAGTTGGAATTTCCGGCTGCGCTGCCCATCATCCTGGCCGGTTTAAAAGTAGGGGCGACATTGTCGGTGATTGGCGCGCTGGTGGGCGAATTTGTGCAGCCCAAAAGCCAGGGGTTGGGTTTTTTACTGGTCACGGCGCGTTACCAGTTCAAAACCGACCTGGTTTTTGTGATTTTATTTACGCTGGCGGCCATTGCCCTGTCGTTGTATGGGTTGGTGGCGCTGGTTGAACGGCGCGTTTTGCGCTGGCAAACGTGAACCTGAGTATTGAGGTGACTCCATGAAAAAACTATTTTGGTTGCTGCTTGCAGTTAACATCATCGTATTGGCTGGCTGCCGCGAAGCCGAACCGGAATCAGCCGGTTTGCGCCATATCCGTCTGCCGATGGGCTATATTGCCGATCCGCAATACGCGCCTTTTTATGTGGCTGCAGAGAGAGGGTATTACGCCGCTGAAGGATTAGAGATTGAATTTGATTACAGCTTTGAAACCGACGGCATCGCTTTGGTAGGAGCCAACGAACTGCCGCTGGCCATCGTCAGCGGCGAGCAGGTGATTCTGGCGCGGGCGCAAGATTTGCCGGTGGTGTATGTGATGGAATGGTTTCAAAAGTATCCTATCGCCGTGGTGAGCAAAACGGCGTCCGGCATTGCCAGGCCGCAGGATTTGGCCGGCCGGAACGTGGGATTGCCCGGTTTTTGGGGCGCCAGCTACGTGGGTTACGTGGGCCTGTTGACGGCCAACGGCCTGACGCAGGATGACGTCATGGCCAATGACATCGGCTTTAACCAGGTAGAATCGCTGCTGTCTGACCAATCGGAAGCGGTGGTGGTATACATTAACAATGAACCGGTGCAGTTGGCGGCGCAGGGCGAAGCGATTAACGTCATCGCAGTCGCCGATTACATCGATCTGGTGGCGAATGGCATCATCACCAACGAAGACACGTTGGCAAACGAGCCAGACCTGGTGCGGGGATTTGTACGGGCCACGCTGCTGGGGTTGAGCGATACGCTGGCTGATCCGGAGGCGGCTTACCAGATTAGTAAGCAGTATGTGGAAGGGCTGGACGACGGCCGTTTCGATGTCCTTCTCGCTTCCATTGAATTGTGGCGGGCCGACACGCTGGGCCTGACCGATGCCGCCTCCTGGCAGCAGACGCAGGCGGTGCTGCTGGACATGGGCTTTTTGGATGCGCCGCTGCCTGATCTGAACGCGGCGTTTAGCAACGAGTTTGTTTCGCAGCCGCTGCCGCAGTAGGACACGGCCGTTATGAACGAGACGCCTTTTCTGGCCGCCGACCACATCCAATATGCCTACCCGGATGGCGACGGCCGTTCTGTTTTGGCCGACGTTTCGCTGTCGATTGCCCAGGGCGCGTTTGTGGCCCTGGTGGGGCCTTCCGGGGTGGGGAAATCGACGCTGCTGCGCATTTTGGGCGGGCTGCTGCCGCCTGGCGGCGGGCAGTTGTGGCGCAACGGCCGTCCCGAACAGGTTCACGACGAGCCGGTCGGCATTGTCTTCCAGCGCGACAATCTAATGCCCTGGCGCACGGTTTATGAAAATGTGGTGCTGCCGCTGGAGTTACAGGGCATAAACGGCCGTTTCGCCGCAGAACGCGTCAGCCAAATGCTGGATCTGGTCGGGCTGGCCGGCGAAGCGGCCGCCTATCCTGCCCAGCTTTCCGGCGGGATGGCTCAGCGGGTGGCCCTGGCGCGGGCGTTGGTACACAAACCAATGCTGCTGCTGCTCGACGAACCATTTGGGGCGCTTGATGCGCTGACGCGCGAACGCATGGGGCAGGAATTGCTGCGCATTTGGCAGGCCAATCCGGTGACTGTTTTTATGGTGACGCATAGTATTTCGGAGGCGGTGTTTCTGGCTGACGAGGTTCTGGTAATGGGCAAAGCAAATGGGGGAGCGGCGACGATTACGCACCGGTTTCCCATTCGCCTGCCCCGACCACGCCGGTTTGAGATGCAGCGCACGGCCGTTTTTCAAGATGAGGTAACGGCCGTGCGCGAGGCAATCAGCGTTTAGTTTTCTGCGGAGGATTCATTGGCCACAGCTGCCGGTTGGCTTTTCTTGGCCCGTCGCCGGCGGCGGATCCAGCGCCCGACAAACCACAGTGGCAGCACCACCACCACGCCCAGGGGCAAGAAGAAAATAACCAGCCAGATTAAGACAGAAACAAGGAACTGCGCCGCCGAAATCAACGACTCCAAAGCATCTTTGGCGATGCCTTGCGGCTCCCACCCGCCAATCTCAATCGGTTGATTCAGTTCGTCCGGCGTTAGATGCACGGAAATGGTGGAAAAAGAGGCGGATTCGCTCAGAAACTTCATCCGTCCTTTGATCACTTCGATTTCCGCCTCTAGCCGGCTTAATTCCTGGTTCACTGCCAGCGCTTCTTCGACTGTGTCGGCGTCTTCAAGAAAACCGCGAACACGCACGGCCGTTGCTTCCAAATTGCCCAGCCGCGCGGTCAGGTCCACAAATTCCTCGGTTACATCCTGTCCGGAAACAGATTCCTGGCGCACTTCCGTAGCCAGCCCTTTAATTGCTTCCGTGGCGCTGACAAAGCCAGCGGAAGGCACGCGTATGGTAATATCGCCGGTTTTGGCCGTTTCGCTGTATTGGTACACATTGCTGCTTACTACCCAGCCCTCATTTTCTTCCGCCATGCGCGCAATCGCTGCAATCGCCTCATCCGTGTCCATCACCACAATGCTCAAATCGGCCGTGCGAATGATCAATCGCTCTTGCGGCAGACTGCTCTGGGTGTCCACAACGGTATTGGCGGTGTCGCTGCTGGTAAATGCAGCGCCGCTTTCTTCATAAGCGATAGAATCGGCTGCCGGAGCTGCGGGAGCCATTTCTCTGGAAGATTCAACAGCTGCGCTGCGGCCACAAGCAGCTAACAATACAATAAGAACAAATAGGGGAATGCTGTGTTTCCAAGTCATGCTGAGCCTCCTGATTGATTATGACTCATAAACGCGCCACAAGGGTGATTGGTTCCCTGGCTTGATGAGGAAAAGCGGATTGGTTACAAACCAAATTCTAGCCGCTTGATCAGACGCGACGGAATGCCATATTGACGCATTTTGTCTTGGGTAATGGTGATGGGGTAGTCGACGCGCTTAAACTGCCAGATGTTTGTATCGGTGTCTAAAAGCGCGTAAGCGGCGCGGGGATCGGAGTCTCTTGGCTGGCCTACACTGCCAGGATTGATAATCAGGCGATTCTCTGCCAGCAGCCGCTCTGTCGTGTAATCCGGTCTGTGAAAGGCAACGTGATTGGGGTCGGTTTCCTCAAAAACAATGGGCACATGGGTATGACCGACCAGGCAGTATGGGGTATCAAAATGCTCGAAATTTATAGCGGCCGTGTAGGAGTCCAGAATGTATTCCCACACCGGCTGGCGAGGGCTGGCGTGGGCCAGCGTAAAACGATCTTCCAATCGGATGGGGGGCAAAGCGTCCAAATAATCGTGGGTGTCGGTGTTGATGGCTTCTCGTGTCCAGCGGATGGCAATTTGCGCTTCTCGATTGAAGTTTTGAATGTCTAATTTGCCCAACACGGCCCAATCATGATTGCCGGAAAGGCAGATATGGGGATGGGTTTGCAGTAGTGCGACACATTCATTGGGATCAGGGCCGTAACCAACAAGGTCACCCAGGCACCAGATGATGTCCCATTGGTTTTGCGCCTCGGCCAAGACCGCTTCAAAGGCAGCGAGGTTGGCATGGATGTCTGAGATGATGAGTACTCGCATAGATTGGGCCTCTCTTACTTCCCGCTAAGAAGATACAATCATACCATGATTGGCGGAGGAAGGTATAATAATTACAGCCGAGGGTAATATAGAATGCGGTAACAATACAGACCCTAAGGATTTGCCTTTGAGAAGTTAAACGTTTTGGAAACTCCAACCCTTAGGGTCTTCGTAGCGAGACCTGAACAGATGTGGGTGATTTTAGACGATGCCGATTCTGGATAAGTGGACGTTAGATTTTATTAGCAGTGGTGTAGAGCA
>JAKQCM010000281.1 GCA_029559155.1 Chloroflexota bacterium | reverse complement strand
GCAGGCGTTCTTTTTGCAAGATGTCGCGTTGGCGCAGGTCGCTTTCCAGCACGGCCGTTAACCGTTCGGCGACGAGTTCGGTCACATCTTCATCGGTGGGTAACGGCCGTTCCTCTAAATCCACGCCAAATTTATCCCGGATACGCTTCAGCTTCACCTGTTCGGAAAAATCGCCCACCAGAGTGATGGCGACACCGGTCGCTCCGGCCCGGCCCGTGCGTCCGGCGCGGTGGATATACAATTCCGGGTCTTCCGGCACTTCATACTGCACCACATGCGACAACTCCGGCACGTCGATGCCGCGCGCCGCCACATCCGTGGTCACCAATAGCCGCAGCTTGCCCTGGCGCACCCGATCCATCACCTTTTCGCGCGCCTTTTGCTCCAAATCCGAAGACAACTCATCGGCGTCGTAGCCGAAGCGACGCAGCACGGTGGTGACATAGGTTACGCGCACCTTGGTGTTGCAAAAGATGAAAGCCGATTCCGGGTTTTCCACTTCGATCAGGCGCACCAGCGCCCGGTCTTTTTCCAGCGCAGGCACGGTGTAATAGACGTGTTCGGTTTCCGCGACGGACAAATTGTCTTTGCTGAGGCTAAGAAAATCCGGCTCATGCAAAAATTGGCGGGCCAGGCTTTGCACTGTCGGCGGGAACGTGGCGGAGAACATGAAACTATCGACCCGCCGCTGTGGCAGGTACGTTTGCAGTTGGCGCATGTCGGGGTAAAAACCCATCGACAGCAATCGGTCGGCTTCGTCGAAGACCAGAATTTGCAAATTGTCCAGGCTCAGGGTGCGCCGCAGCAGGTGGTCTAAAATACGACCCGGCGTGCCGACAACCAGATGCGCCCCTTTGCGGAAAGCGTCTAACTGGACTTTGTAACTGCTGCCGCCATAGACGGCGACGGCGTTGACGCCGGTATCGCCGGTGAGGATAACCGCTTCGTTGGCTACTTGTTGGGCTAGTTCGCGGGTCGGCACCAGGATCAATGCCTGGCAGGAAGCTTGCAGCGGGTTGATGCGCTCCAAAATAGGCATGACAAATGCGCCAGTTTTGCCGCTGCCGGTGCGCGCCTGAACCATCAGGTCGCGGCCGGCCATGATGTAGGGCATGGCTTTGGCTTGCACGGGCATCAGGTCTGTCCAGCCGGCGCGGGCCATGGCGGCGCGCCAGTTTTCCGGCAAATCTTCCGCCCGCACTTCCGGTAGGGCATTTTCTGGTTCGACCAGGTTGGCATCGGGGATGGGATCTGTGGTCGGTGGTTGGGTGGGAACGGCCGTGTCCGGCCCTTGTTCATTACTCATGTAATTCCTTTATGAATTCGATCTCTCTACAAATTTTGACCCGTATTCTACCCCCTTTTCGGCAGACTTGCAGTAACTGCTCAAGACCCCAAGGGTTTGCTACCCGGCTAATCTCAATTCTCCATGGTCAACCCTTGGGGTCTTTATTGCCACGACTTACAGGTCTGCTGTCTGAGAGAGTATTTAATAGCTTCTGTTACAAGTGGCAAATCAGTCAGCTTTCTATACACTTGGGCCTTACTATACACGGAAGGGGCAACCGACCTGAGAGGTTTGCGAACCTTCGGGTTTTTCCAAAGAGGACTTATCAAGATGACAACAGCACGAAAAACAGTTCTAACGGCCGTTCTCCTGGCAGCCGCGACGATCATTTTAGCCGCCTGCCGCAGCGCGAGCAGTTATTCCGAAACGTTTGATGCGCCGGGCACTTGGCGTACAGGCAACGACGCAGACGCCGTCGGTCAGGTACGCGATGGGGTTTACGACCTGACTGTAGAGGCCGACGACGTGATCATCTGGACGGCCGCCGGCGAGGATTTTAGCGACGGCGTTTATGAGGTGACGGCGACGCAGGTAGAAGGCCCGTTAAACAACGGTTATGGCTTGTTGTTTCGTCTGGATGACGCCAAGGATGATTTCTACCTCTTCAAAATCAGCGGCGATGGCTATGTCTGGATTGGCCGGTATCGCAACGCCGGGGAAACAGAGGCCGAGCCGTTGGTCGGCGAGTGGTGGTTCGAGTCGGCGGCCATTGATCAGGGCTTGAACAAAGTGAACATATTGCGCGTTCGCGCCGAGGGCGGCAATATGATCTTTTTTGTCAACAATCAGGAAGTTGGCCGGGTGTCCGATGATGCTTTTGCTCACGGCGACATCGGCCTGATGGTGGAAACGCTTGGCTTAGGCGGCGTGCGCGTGCAGTTTGATAATGTGTCCGTGACGCCATTGGAAGCAAACCCATAAGTAGCCGTTTATTATGGGTCTTTGGGATTTCATGGGGTTTGGTCTGATGCGTGATACGTGCAACCTCTCTGGTCACACGCATCACGTATCACGCATCAAGGGTTGTCAACCCCTGAGTTCCTGAAAAACCACAAATTTGTATACAATCCAACCGGTTTGGCAGCCGCCAGACCGTTGTTCAAATCCCAAATCCCACACTTTTTCACTGACCGGAGGTATCAAGTCGATGATTATCTACCCACACATCACGATCACGCGCTTGTTTGTTCCCGGGTGACGGCCGTTTCCCATCCCTGCTGTCCGCGTCTACCCATTCCCAATCCACCCACCACCTCTCATTACCGCCGCTTTCCCCAGGAGTAAAGCCCATGACCCGTTCCCAAAAACAAACGGAGCAAACCGAAAACGCACAAGACCCCTTGTTTCCGCAGCCCAAATTTATCAGCACGGCCGAAATTCTGCGCGACTACACCCTGGCGGCCCAGAGCCGTCAGGCCAGCCTGATTGGTCGCCGCGAAGTATTCAGCGGCAAAGCCAAATTTGGCATTTTTGGCGATGGCAAAGAAATCGCCCAAATTGCCATGGCCAAAGCCTTTCGCAAAGGTGATTTTCGTTCTGGTTACTACCGCGACCAGACCTTCATGTTTGCCATCGGCGCGACCACAATTCAGCACTATTTTGCCCAGTTGTATGCCCACGCCGATGTGACCCAGGAGCCCAATTCGGCCGGACGGCAGATGAACGCCCATTTTGCCACGCGCAGTTTGGACGAGAACGGCCGTTTCCGCACCCTTACCGAGCAGTTCAACTCCTCCGCCGACATCTCGCCCACCGGCGCGCAGATGCCGCGCCTCGTTGGCCTGGGTTACGCTTCGCGCCTCTACCGCGAATTGGAGGAGCTGCATCAATTGAGCCAGTTTTCCCACCACGGCGCCGAAATCGCCTGGGGAACCATCGGCAACGCCAGCGCCGCCGAAGGCATGTTCTGGGAGGCAGTCAATGCCATCGGCGTCCTTCGGGCGCCGGTCATCATCTCCATTTGGGACGATGGGTATGGCATTTCCGTGCCCAATGAATTCCAGATGGTGAAGCAAAATCTCACCGAGCTCCTATCCGGCTTCCGCCGCGAACCGGGCAGCCGCGACGGTTACGACATCTACACCGTCAAGGGCTGGGATTATCCGGCGCTCATCGAAGCCTACCAACAGGCCGCCGAAGTGGCCCGCCGTGATCATGTCCCGGCGATTGTCCATGTGATCGAAATGACCCAGCCGCAGGGGCACTCCACTTCCGGCAGCCACGAGCGATACAAATCGGCCGAACGGCTGGCCTGGGAAGAGGAGTACGACTGCCTGCGCCAGATGCGCCGCTGGATCATCGAGCAGCGCATCGCCGCGGCCGGCGAGTTGGACCAGATTGAGCGCAACGCGCAAAAGCTGGTGGAAAACATCAAAGTGAAGGCGTGGAAGGCGTATACGCTTCCGTTCCATAAGGAGCGCGATGAGGCCGTGGCCCTTATCCAGGCGGTCAACCCGGATTCAGCGCTGGCGGCGCAGTTGGCGGCAAAACAAACGCCGTATCGACGGGATATTTTAACGGCCGTGCACGACACCCTCATCGCCGCCCGTCACCAATCCACACCTGCGCGTGACCGGCTGGCCCAATGGCATCAGGCTCAGGTGGCCGTGAACCGCGCCCGCGCCGGTTCACACCTCACCAGCCAATCCACCGAAGCGGCCGTTCATGTGCCCGAAGTTAAAGCCATGTATGCTCCCGACGCGCCCGAATTAAACGGCTTCCAAATCCTCAACGCCGCCTTCGACGCCATGTTGGCCCGCGATCCACGTGTGATTGCTTTTGGCGAAGATGTGGGGCGGCTGGGCGGCGTCAACCAATCCTTTGCCGGATTGCAAGAAAAATATGGCCCGCTGCGTGTGTCGGATACCGGCATCCGCGAGGCGACGATTATGGGGCAGGCCATCGGCATGGCTATGCGCGGCCTGCGCCCCATCGCCGAAATCCAGTACCTGGATTATTTGCTCTACGCCCTGCAAATCATGTCTGATGATTTGGCGACGGTGCAGTGGCGCACGGCCGGCGGCCAAAAAGCGCCGGTGATTGTGCGGACGCGCGGCCATCGCCTGGAAGGCGTCTGGCACTCCGGCTCGCCGATGGGCGCAGTGGTCCATTTGCTGCGCGGCGTGAATGTGCTGGTTCCGCGCAACATGGTTCAGGCGGCCGGTTTTTATAACACGTTGCTGCAAAGCGACGAACCCGGGCTGGTTGTCGAGGTGTTGAGCGGCTACCGGCTCAAGGAAAAGCTGCCCGCCAATCTGGCCGAGATGACCGTGCCGCTGGGTGTGCCGGAAGTGCTGCACCCCGGCGATGATGTGACCCTGGTGACGTATGGCGCGGGCTGCCGGTTGGCGTTGGATGCGGCCGAGCAGTTGACGGCCGTAGGCATCAGCCTGGAAGTGGTGGATGTGCAGAGTTTGCTGCCGTTTGATGTACACGGCCGTATCCTCCAATCGCTGCAAAAGACCAGCCGCATCATCTTCATGGACGAGGATGTGCCCGGCGGGGCCACCGCTTACATGATGCAGCAGGTAATAGAAGCTCAGGGCGGCTTCCAATGGCTGGACGTAGAGCCGCGCACCCTGACAGCCCGGCCCCACCGCCCGGCGTTTGGCACCGATGGCAACTATTTCTCCAAACCCAACGTGCAAGATGTGTTTGATATGGTTTATGATCTGATGCACGAGTTGGATCCGCAGGAATATCCGGCGTTTTACGGCCGTTAGATGTGATGCGTGAGGCGTGACCTCTGTGTCCATCACGCCTCCCGCCTCACGAATTAAAGATAAAACGAGGTAACATGGGAACAAAAATCATCATGCCTGAGTTGGGCGAAGGTATCATCGAAGCGACAATCGCCCAATGGCTCAAAGAGGAAGGAGACCCGGTGGCGCAGTACGAGGCGCTGCTGGAAATTGAGACCGACAAGGTGACCACGGAGGCCACGGCCGAAGGCGCCGGCACGCTGCTAAAAATTTTTGTGCCGGCAGGCGAGACGGTGCCTGTGGGCACGCTGCTGGCTTTTGTTGGCGCGCCGGGTGAGACGGTTGAGGGGGATGCGCCGGCGGAAACGGCCGTTTCCACCCCGCCATCCTCTACCCCCCAGCCAATCAGCGCCAGACCCGGCCATACAAACGGCCAACCGGCGGCCCCAACCCGCTACACCGGCCGCATCAGCCCGGTTGTCTCGCGCATCGCCGCCGAAAACGACGTGAATCTGGATTTGGTTACCGGGACGGGGCTAGACGGCCGTATCACCAAACGCGACATTCTGGCTTACGTAGAAAATCGCCAATCGCCAATCGCCAATCGCCAATCGCCAATCGTAAATCGTCAATCGCCAATCGCCAATCGCCAATCGCCAATAGCAGGCGAGGTGCAGCCGCTGACGGCCATGCGCCGCTCCATTGCCGAACACATGGTGCGCAGCAAACAGACCAGCCCTCATGTGACGACGGTGTTTGAATTCGATTTTACGGCCGTTGCCCTCCATCGCGCCGCCCACAAAGAGCAGTTCGCCCGCGACAATGCCCGCCTGACCTTTACCGCCTATCTGGTCGCCGCCACCGTGGCTGCGCTGAAAGAACATCCCCTGGTCAACAGCAGTTGGCGCGACGATGGCATTCTGCTGCACCACGACATCCATTTGGGCATGGCGACGGCGCTGGAAGAAGGGTTGATTGTGCCGGTGATCAAACACGCCGATTCGCTCAATTTGCTGGGTCTGGCGCGCGCCATCAACGACCTGGCCGACCGCGCCCGCCAAAAGCAGCTCCGCCCGGACGAGATTCAGGGCGGTACCTTTACCATCACCAATCACGGCGTCAGCGGCAGCCTGTTCGCCACGCCGATCATCAACCAGCCGCAGTGCGGCATTTTGGGCGTGGGCAAAATTGAGAAACGGGTGAAGGTAGTGAATGATGCGCTGGCGATACGGCCGTTGGCCTACGTCAGCTTCACCTTCGACCATCGCATATTAGACGGCGCCTCCGCCGATTATTTTGTGGCGGCCATCAAAGACAAAATCGAAAACTGGCAGTAGGCAATAAAAAAGAGCGGTGGCCACACCGCTCTTTTTTATGACTTGGAGGATTGTCGATTTATTCCGCCGGTCTGGCTTCCATGGTCACCGGCACTTGAATTTGTTCGCCGTTACGCAGGACGGTCAGGTTGACGGTATCGCCAACGGCCGTTTTCTGCACAATGTAGCTCAACAAATTATCAAACTCGTTCACCGGTTGGTCATCGATGCCCACAATAATGTCACCGCCGACCATAACCTGGAAACCGTCAATGGTCACTTCACTGTTGCTGCCGCGCAGGCCAGCTTTGTCGGACGGCCCATTCGGCACAACTTCGACCACCAACACGCCGTGTTGGTTGGCGTCCAGATTCATGGCCTCGGCCAGTGCGCGGTTCATCTCGCGGCCAGAAATGCCAATCCACGGATGCTCAATCTGCCCTTTTTCGATTAACTGCGGCACAACCTGGTTCACAGTTTCCGCCGGTACGGCATAACCGACGCCGGAGAATGTGCCCACGTTGGTGGCAATCGCCGTATTGACGCCGATCACTTCGCCATCCAGGTTCAGCAGCGGGCCGCCGGAGTTGCCGGGGTTGATGGCCGCGTCTGTCTGGATGATGTCCGGGATGCTGAACTGATTGCCGCTAACCGTGCGCGCCTCAGCCGGTAAGGTGCGGCCTAAACCGGAGACGATACCGGAGGTCATGGACCCATCCAGACCAAAGGGATTGCCGATGGCGATGACAAATTGCCCTACTTTCAGGCTCTCAGAATCCCCAACAGACACAGTTGTCAATTGATCGGCCGGTACGTCCACCTTAATGACGGCCAGATCAGAGTCCGGGTCTGTGCCGACCAGGGTGGCGTCCACTTCTGTGCCGTTGGAAAAGACCACGGTGATGGCGCTGGCATCGGCGACAACATGGTTGTTGGTGATGATGTAGCCATCTTTGTTATAGACGAAGCCGGAACCCTGGCCGTACTGCGGGCCGGAGAAGGGATGGCCTTCGGGCAAATCTCCCGGGTTGATGTTGTTGGGCAAGGAAGTTGTGCTGTCGGCGATGGTGACTTGGATATTGACTACCGCAGGATTGACGCGCTCGTATAAACTGACGAGGGTGTCTTGGGCAGCTTGCAGGTCCAGTGTGGCGCCGGTTTGGGCGGGGGCCACGGCCGGAGCGGGCGCAGCGGCATTGGTGACGGCGCTGACAGGCACGACAACGGCCGTGTCGGCGGTTGATGCGGTGTCGGCAACGGCCGTATCTCCTGCCGGTAATGCCGCAGTTTGTCCGGTGGCAGCCGGTCCACAGGCGGCCAAAATGAAGATGCTAAAAATTAAAACAGCGATAAGCGTTAAGCGAGACGTTTGTTTCACAATTCACCTCCAGGGTGGGATACATAAAATTTCATTGAGATGATTGTCCATCTAAATGGTAAAAAAAGTGTAAATTGTTGGTTAAGCGGGCTTTAGAAAGGGAGACCGAGTAAACAGGGGGTACTGACTGGAACCAATCTCTACGTGCTGGCTGCCTTGTGCATGATGTCTTCCCACACAGCGCGAATCTGCGTCGGGACACGAACGGGACGGCCGTTGCCCAGTTCCGCAAAGTAGCCAGTCTGGAGCGAAGTTGTGGTTATTCGGTCGCCGACGGCGAACTCGCCTTGCACTGTCCAGCGTGTGCGACCCAAATCAGCCACCCACATGCGCCCAACAACGGCGTCGCCAAACCGCACCGGCTGGCGATATTCGATTTCAGTTTTGGTGAGGATGGGCGTCAGCCCGTCGGCCAGCATGTGTTCGATGGCGTATTCGGCGGCCAGCAGTTCGGTGCGCAAATCTTCCAGCCAGCGGATATACACCGCATTGTGAACGATATTGGCAAAGTCGATATCGTAGGTTTTCACCTGGATGGGGAGTTGGATAAGGAACGGCCGTAAATCATTCATAATTTGATCGAATTTATACAGACCCTAAGGGTTTACAATCGAGAAGTTGGACTGTTTGGAACTCAAACCATTAGGGTCTTCCCAGAGAAACCTGCCATGTTTGCAAATACTTGCTTACATCTCCTGTACCGGCAGCAAAGCCACCGCCAGGACTTCTTCCATGTGTTTAACCAGCACAAACTCAATATCCTGACGCAGCTTCTTGGGAATTTCTTCCAGGTCACGTTCGTTTTTCTGCGGCAAGATAAAGGTGCGAATACCTGCCCGCCGCGCCGCCAGCGCTTTTTCGCGCACGCCGCCAACCGGCAGTACACGGCCGCGCAGTGTAATCTCGCCCGTCATGCTCACATCCCGCCGGATCGGCCGATTGGTAAACGCCGAAATCAGCGCCGAGGCCAACGACACACCCGCCGACGGGCCGTCTTTGGGCACGGCTCCTTCCGGCACATGCAGGTGAATGTCAATTTTGTCAAAATCGTTGTAATCAATACCCAAGCCTTCTGCCTGACTGCGCGTATACGTCAACGCCGCCTGGGCGCTTTCTTGCATCACATCGCCCAACTGTCCGGTGAGCATCATCCCACCCTTGCCGGGCATCAGATTCACTTCAATAAACATGATCTCGCCGCCAGTGGCTGTCCAGGCAGCGCCGGTAGCCACGCCAACCTCGTTCTCCTCGTGCAGTTCTTCGGTAGAGAAGCGCGGCGGGCCAAGTAAATCGTAGATGCGGCGCATGGTAATCCGTTTGGGGAATCGTTTTTCTTCGGCCACCATGCGGGCAATTTTGCGGCAGACGTTGGCCGTTTCTCGCTCCATATTTCGCACGCCCGCTTCCCGCGTATATTCCCGAATGATCGACTTGAGCGCCTCATCCTCAAAGCGGATGCCGCTGTCGGCTAATCCGTGCTGCTCAAGCTGCCGCGGCAGCAAAAACTGGCGGCCGATTTCCATTTTTTCCTCTTCCAAATACCCCGGAAACTCGATCAGTTCCATGCGGTCTTGCAGCGCGGGGGGGATGGTGTCCAGGTAATTGGCCGTGGTAATAAACAGAACTTTGGACAGGTCAAAATCCAGCCCTAAATAATGGTCGGCAAAGGCGTAATTTTGCTCCGGGTCCAACACTTCTAACAGCGCCGCGGCCGGATCGCCGCGAAAATCCTGGCCCAACTTGTCTACTTCATCCAGCATAAACAGCGGGTTTTTTGTGCCGGCGCGGCGCATGGCCTGGATAATTCGGCCGGGCATAGCCCCAATGTAGGTGCGCCGGTGGCCGCGAATTTCGGCCTCGTCGCGTACGCCGCCCAAACTCATGCGAATAAATTCGCGGCCTAAAGCGTGGGCAATGGATTGGCCGATCGACGTTTTACCGGTTCCCGGCGGTCCGACAAAGCATAAAATCGGGCTGCGTAAGGTCTTGGGGGCAATTTGTTTGACGGCGATGTATTCCAAAATACGCTCTTTGGCTTTTTCCAGGCCAAAATGGTCGTTTTCTAACACCTTGGCGGCGTGGCGCACGTCCAGATTGTCTTCGGATTCGTCCAGCCAGGGCAGGTTGAGGATCCAATCCAGGTAGGTGAGGATAATGCCGACTTCGGGCGACATGGGCGGCATGGCGGCCAACCGGCTGAGTTCTTTTTCGGTTTTGGCGCGGACGTCTGGCGGCAGCTCTTTTTTGGCGACGGCTTCGCGCAGTTCGTTGATTTCCTGAGCGAAGACGTCGGCTTCGCCTAATTCGCCCTGGATGACGCGCATTTGTTCGCGTAGAAAATGTTCGCGTTGGGTTTTGTCCATTTCCTGCTGGACTTGCATGTGAATCTGGTCTTCTAACTCCAGAACATCCAGTTCTTTGGCCAGGGAAATGCTAACTTTTTGCAGGCGCACGGCCGGATCGATGGTTTCCAGAATGTCCTGTTTGACCTCCAGAGAGGTGTTCAGGGTGGAGGCGATGAAATCGGCCAGCCAGCCCGGTTCTTCGATGTTGATGGCGAAGGTGTAGGCGTCTTCCGGCAAGCTGCGGTTCAGGGTGACAACTTTTTCAAAGAGGGTGATGACGGCGCGCATGAGCGCTTCGGTGGCGTTTTCCCATTCTTGCGGCTCGCGGATGCGCCGGGCGCGAACGCGAATGTAGGGCGTCCACTGCGTGAATTCGACGATTTCCACCCGGCGGCGGCCCTGGGCCAGCACGCTGGTTGAGTCATCGGGCATGCGCAGCGCTTTGCCCACGGTCACTTCTGTGCCCAGGGCGTAAATGTCGTTGACGCCTGGTTCGAGGATTTCGCTGTCTTTTTGGGCGGCGACGATGATGTTTTCATGGTTGGTTACGGCCGCTTTGATGGCCGCCAGGGAACGCTCGCGGCCGACGAACAGAGGCATGACCATCTGCGGGTACAAGACCAGATCGCGCAGGGGCAGGAATGGGCAGTCGATATAGCCTTCGTGGTCTATCGGTTCTTCTACTTCGAATAATTCGTCTTCAAAGCCTGGGATGCTGTCCATAAAATCGGGATATTGGGACAGGATAAAATCCTCTTCATTTATCATGGAGTTGTAATCCTTGGTGGTCGTGGTTAGTGACCGGTCTGGTGGTTGGGCGGAGTCCCTTTTGCTGCATGAATTTGGCTAAAACGTCCGCGCTTCTCAGTAAACTTTGGCGATTCATGTTTCTGGTTGGCGCAACAGGTCTGATTTTAGGCTTTCCCACTGATTTAGCAAATCTCCGACCACAATGATGGAGCCGGTGGCGCAAATGAGATCGCCGGGGCGGGCGGCGCGCCACACGGCCGTTAACGCTTCGCCTATGGTGGCCGAGGGAACGGCCGTGTGGCCGAGCGCAGCCGCCATGTCTGCCAGCTCTTGCGGCGTGGCCGAGCGCGGGTGGTTGGCGCTGGCGGTGAAAACGGCGTCGGTCAGGGGCAGCAGTTGGGCCAGCATGCCGGCGATGTCTTTGTCGGCCGGCGCGCCAAACAAGAGCAGCAGCCGTTGGTAGGTGTAATCGTGGCTGAGGGCATGGCAGAGGCGGCCGACGGAATCCGGGTTGTGGGCGCAGTCGACCAGCAGGGTAGGGGTGTGGTCGTCGCCGGGGTGGAGGATTTGTAAACGGCCGTTCCACTGCACTGTCGATAAGCCGAGGCGTACGGCCGTTTCGTCCACCATCGGAAAAGACGCTCGCGCCACTTGCAGCGCCGCCAGAGCTACGGCGGCGTTCTCCTGCTGATGTTCGCCGTCTAACGCCAGCGTAAAGGCGCTGCCGGGGACGGCAAACGCAGCGTCCGGCGAACGGCGAATAATCACCTGCTGTCGCCGGCCCGGAACGGCCGGTGACCCTTCGTATAACCAGGCGAGTTTGGTTTCCGGCGAGTCGGCTTTGCCGATGAAGGTGATGGGCGCGCGCCGTTCGGCGGCGATTTCTTTGAGGCGTTGGGCCGCTTCCGGCGCTTGCTGCGCCGACACCACCGGGATGCCCGGTTTGATGATGCCTGCTTTTTCGTAGGCAATTTCCGCCAGGGTGTTTCCCAGCAGTTCCGTGTGGTCCAGGCTGAGGCTGGTAATAACCGACACCACCGGATTAACCACGCGCGTGGCGTCCAGCCGCCCACCCAGGCCGGTTTCGATGACGGCCACATCTACCTGCTCGTCGGCAAAATAGGCCAGGGCAATGGCCGTGACCGCCTCAAACCAGGTGACGTCCGGCACATGATCAAGGGCGGTTTTGATTTTGCTGACGAGGGCGACAAAGGTCTCTTCGGGAATCAGGCCGTCGGAGTCATCGGGCGTGAGGATGCGGATGCGTTCGCGGAATTCCTGTAGATGGGGCGACGTGTAGAGGCCGACGCGCAGTCCGGCGGCGTGCAGGCTGTAGGCGCACATGGCGGCGACGGAGCCTTTGCCTTTGGTGCCGGCAATGTGGATGGCCGGAAAGCGTGTTTGGGGCGCGCCGAGATAATTGACCAGGCTGTACGGCCGTTCCGGGTCCAGTTTGCTTTCGGTATAGCGGTCTAACCGCTGCCGCTCGAAATTAATCAGGCCATACAGGTAGTCGAGCGCTTGGATGTAAGATTCTGAGGGCGTTGCATTCTCCATAGGCGGGAATTGTAGCCGAAAAGCAGAATCAAGTCAGGGGGCGTTGACAAGCTCTAACCGCGTGGCTACACTCGGGCGGGATTTGGGATTTGGGATTTGGGATTTGGGATTTGGGATTTGCGATTTGCGATTTGCGATTTGGGATTTGCGGTTTGGGATTTGCGGCTAAAAACTAGAGATGGGAGATTCACATGGGATTTGTGGTTTTGATTCATAATCAGCTTTCGCAGATGATCTGGATTTATTTCTTGATTTTG
This sequence comes from Chloroflexota bacterium, assembly GCA_029559155.1. Classification (GTDB taxonomy): domain Bacteria; phylum Chloroflexota; class Anaerolineae; order Promineifilales; family Promineifilaceae; genus Leptovillus. The sequence goes on along the minus strand of JAKQCM010000281.1, from coordinate 3,024 downwards.
GGGTTGTGGGGCTTGTTTCGCGCGGTGCGAAAGCTTGCGGTGGATGGCAATTACATGGGCGCGCTGGTCATTGGGCAGGTGTTGTATGTGGCGCAGGGGGTTTTGGGGGGTCTTTTGTGGCTGAATGGCAACATGGCTGTGGTGGCACGGCCGTTCATGCACATTTTGTACGGTTCCTTTGCCCTGGTCTTTTTGCCGTTTGTCTTTATGGTCTGGCTGCGCGGCGATGATTCCAATCGCGGCCAATGGGTGCTGGCCCTGACGGTGCTGTTTCTCTTCGGCATCGCCCTCCGCGCCGCTTCGACGGTGTAACCAGGCGATCAGGTGGTGGGGTCGGCGACGGCCGTCGGCTCCAACCGCAGTTTATCTGAGGCGTGTTCGGCTTCCAGAGGGGAACGGCCGTCTTCGATGTGCAGCAGCAGGGGCAAGAAGAAGCCGCCAATCCCAATCAACAGGGTGATGCCGCCGCCAAAAATAAACCAGGAGCGCACCCCCAACCAGTCCGCTACCGGCCCGGCAATGATCAGGCCGATGGGCGCCATGGCGCTGGCGGCGCTGCCGAGCAGCGTAAACACCCGCCCCTGCATGTCCGGCTCGATGGTGGATTGAAAAATGGCGTGCAGCGGCCCATTGGTCAGCGACATGTTGCAGCCGATGATGAAAGCGGCTCCAAAGCCCAGCCACATCCAGTTCGCAGGCGCCAGACCCAACAGCAGCACACCGATTCCCATGCCGATGAGCGCCGTCAGACTGGTGATAATTCGCCGCTTGAAGCCGCCCCAAAAGCCCAACAGCAGCCCGCCAATCAACACGCCAAACCCAAACATCGCTTCCAATGTGCCCAGGTGAATGGCCTGCCCGCCGAAATGGTCTGTCACCAGCAGCGGCAGCAGGGCGAAGGCCGGGTTGATGACCAGATTGATGATGACGGCAAGCAGCATGAGCAGCATGAGGGCGGGCCATGACCAGACGTAGCGCAGCCCGGCGCTCAGGTCGGCGCGGAATTCGCTGAGGAAGGTGGCCGCGCCGGTGGATGGGGCGCGTGTGGGTTGGGGGACGTGGATGACCAGCAGCGCGCCGATGGCGATAACGGCCGTTACCAGATCAATCAACAGAATCCCTTGCAATGGAAAATAGCCTAACAACAGCGCCCCCAACGGAGCCGCCGCGATGTTCAGCCCGCCCTGCAGCATCTGGTTAAACCCCTGCACGCGGGTTAGAAATTCTTTGGGGACCATCAACGAAGTGGAAGACTGCATGGCCGGCCAATGGAACGCCCCGCCCAAAGCGCGAATGAACAAGATGACAAAGACGTGCCAGGTCTGGACACTCCCCGCCCAAAACAGCAGCGCCAGGCCAAATGTCGCCACGGCGACGAGCGCATCGGCCAGCAGCATGGTCATGCGCCGGTTCCAACGGTCAACCAGCACGCCCACAAATGGCCCCAGCACCACTTGCGGCAGCAGGCCCATCAGCGAGGCGAAAGCGAGAATCGTGGCCGAGCCGGTGGTGGTGGTCAGCCACCAGATCAGGGCAAACTGCACCAGTTGACTGCCAAATAACGAAGCGGCCTGTCCGCTCCATAAAATGATGAAGGGTTTTAACGATTGCGTTTCTGAGGTCTGTGTGTCGTTCATAGGCTTTTTGTGTTGGCGGTTGGGTAACGGCCGTGTCATAAACTGTTTTCAGGCAGTGTAACTTGTCGGTTTGATGGTTTGAAGGTTTGATGGCTGGTAGGTTTCCAGCTAACCATCAAACAGCTTCATAACTGTCAGGCGGTTCCAATGAACCGATTGCTGCCAGCATCATAGTCTTGATTATTTCATTTGTCAAGTAAAAATCAATAATAAAATTGATATGGATATTGATAATATTTATATGACTTCAATAAATCTTATAGACGTGACAGATTTGTGGTATAAATGAGCCGGACCAGGAACGGCCGTTTTCCCATAAAAAAAGTCCAGACCAACGGCCTGGACTTTTTTTGCGGGGCAGTCATCGCCGCGAGTTAGGGCTGCGGGATGGTGGGCAGGAAAAGGCGGTAGGGAATGACGGCCGTTGTCCGAATGGTCATCGTGGCGGTGGCGGCGGCGCTGGCCTGGGATACGGCCGTTACCGCTGCCACATCCACCATACCGTTGGCCGCGCTGATCGGCAGCGTCACGGTGATGTTGAAGGTGGCCGAAGCGCCCGACGCCAATGTCAGGCTGGGCGAGGAAAGCGCGGTCGGCCAATCGTCGCCGCTCAGGGCCAGATTAAACGTATCTGTGAGGCTGCCGGTGTTGGTGAGCCGGGCAGTGTAGGTGATGGTTGCGCCGGGCATGCCGGTCTGCGCGGTATTGGGCGAGAGGGCGACGCCGTACACAATCGGCGCGGAGGCGGTTGTGCCAATGAGGGTGATATCGTCTACGTGCCAGCCGTCGGCCGTGACCGACACATCGGAGGTGAAGCGGAAGCGGACGCGCGCCTGGGCTGCGCCGTCCAACATCGGCAGCGGCAGGCTGATGGCTTCCCAGGCGGCAGCGGGGCCGTCGTACCGGCTGATTTCTTGCCAGGAGACGCCGTTATTGGCCGACGCTTCAACGATGCAGAAATCGTATGTGGCTTCGGTGCTGCAAATTTGCCAGTAATCGAGCCGGATGTCGTGGTAGCTGCTGAGGTCGAACGTGGGTGAAGTAAGCGAGACGTTGCGATTGTTGCCGTAGGCGCCTCCGGCGCTTTCGGTCCAACTGTGGCTGGCGCTGTGGCTGGCTTCGGTGGTGATGACCCACGGCGATTGGGCCGTCCAGCCGTTGCTGCCGCCTTCTACGGTGTCGTTGAAGATGGTGACGTAGGGGGCGAGGCTGAAGTTTTGCTGGACGGATTGGTAGTCGACGGCCGTTACCACGGCCGTTGCCGGGGCATAGTTCGGGTCGGTGGGCGTGGCCGTCAGGGTATAGGTGCCGCTAATCACCTGCATCGAATAGGCGCCGTCGCCCAGCGTGGCGGCCTGGAAAGCCTGGTCGGTGGTGATGGTGGCGG
>JAKQCM010000275.1 GCA_029559155.1 Chloroflexota bacterium | reverse complement strand
CTGCGCTATCAGATAGGCCGCCGCCAACATGGTCAACCCCAATAAAACTGAGAGCCAGCGCAGGCTCGTGATGGCGAGCGGCTGGCGTTGAGGCGGTGAATGGCTGAACATGGCCGCCGCGTTGTCGGCGAAGGCAGGATTAGTGGGCGGATAAGCGACGGGCTGGCGCAGACCCAACAAACGGGCCGCCTCGCCGCCGACGAGGTAGTAAACCGGCATGTGATAACACATATAGTCCGAGAAAATGTTTTCACGCGCCCACCAATCGATTGTCTCGTCCACGCCAGCGCGCATTTGGGGCAAGCGCCTATCGATTGCCACCTGTTGTAGGCACTGCACATGGCCCGGCTCATCGGGCGATTCGCCCAGGGGGATGGCCCATAGGTACAAACCGGCAAGCAGCAGGTATAGGCCAACCGGCAGCAGGATGAGGGGATCTAAGCGGGAGACAACGGCCGTTACACGCAGCATCACAAATCAGCAAACAAATCAGAGCGCCACAAACCCCATCGATGCAGCCGAAATAACAGCGATGTTTTGAGCACCCCTAACCCGTATTGCATCGAATTCCCGAAGTTAATCGAAGAAGAATCGGCCATGTAACGCGTGGGGCAGGAGATTTCACCGATGTGGAAGCCGGCGTAGATGATCTGACAGAGCATCTGGTTATCAAATACAAAATTATCGGAGTTTTGTTCGTAGGGGATTTTTTCCAGCACAGCGCGAGTAAATCCACGATAGCCGGTATGGTATTCAGAAAGCTTGTAGTGAATGATCAGGTTTTGCACGGCCGTTAAAAAACGATTCGAGATATATTTGTATACGGGCATACCACCTTTCAGCGCCCCGACGCCCAAAATCCGCGAGCCTAACACACAGTCGAAAACGCCTTCGGCCAGAAGGGAAGCCATAGCCGTGATCAGCAAGGGTGTGTATTGGTAATCTGGGTGCAGCATGATGACAATATCGGCGTCCAGGGAAACGGCCGTTTTGTAACATGTTTTCTGATTACCGCCATAGCCCGTATTCTGTTCATGGACGATGGTATTGATCCCCAGTTCGCGGGAAACGCGCGCCGTATAATCCTGGCTGGCGTCATCCACCAGCACAATGTCATCGATGATGTGATGGGGAATTTCATCATACGTTTTCCGCAAAGTCTGCTCTGCGTTGTAAGCAGGCATCACAACCACAATTTTTTTACCATTAAGCATGTTTTATTTTTCCTAATGCCAGCGGTAGAGACCAGGTAATCACCAACAAAGGTAAGACAGCCTTATAAACGCCCTCTGACCATTGAATATGCTGCTCGTATAAATCAGCCCGCGAAAGTCCAAAGAGAAAAACGAACCAACCTAAAAGGTAAATGATAACGAAGCTGATTGCTGCATATTGGAAAGGTTTGGCGGCAGATCGGGAATAGTGGAAAAGGATCAACAAAATAGCAATGGGCAAGACCACCGTGTGCATCATGCCGACGAGGGGCACGACCAACGCGCTAACCGCCAGGCTGATTGACAAACTGCCGGCAAAAGCAGGGCTTTCCAGCGGTTCATGCCGGTTTTTTGCCAAGAGAACGAGAGACGCCAGAACGATAACGGCCGTTACCCCCTGATACGGATTCCAAAACCAGTCAATAACCGAGCGACTGGGTAAATAACCACCCAGAGAGTCTAGAAACGCCCACACCCAACCCGGCTGCCACAACTCCGCCAGGAGCCACTGCCCTATTCCAGCCAGGGCAAAACCAAGCAAAAAACGCCAGCGCCAGGCCTGAAAAAACGCCCATCCAAGCAAAAAAACAATGGTCAGCACATAAGGATGAGGCTTTATCGTCAAACCCGTAAGCAGAACCCCCGCCAGCCCATACCTTTGTTTAGACAGGGCCAAATAAGACAAACCCAGGCACAAAACGCCAATCGTATTAAACTGCCCCCAAATCGCATGTTGCAAACTTGGCACAGAAAGAAGGCATAAGCCCATAAATAAAGTGATCGCCCCGGCGCGCTGCGGCCATCTCAATGCCCTGATGACAGCGTAAATCCCCAAAACGTAAAAGGCCTGACCCAGAACCGTCCACACGAGGTGAGCGCTTTGGTACGGCATCTGCGCCAACGGAACGAGAAAAAGCAGCAAAGTAGCCGGATAATAAAAGCCCGGCTGCAATTCAATCTCCGGGACGCCGTACACAATCATGTTCACTTGCTCCGCATTGAGCGGATCGTATATGTTACGGCCGTCGCTAAGCAGTTCCACCGTTGCA
>JAKQCM010000269.1 GCA_029559155.1 Chloroflexota bacterium | reverse complement strand
TACCACCCCGCCTTCGATGACGAAATAGATGGTGCAATCTTCCAATTCGTCCATGTTTATGCTCCACTCCTGAGATGATGATCCATCTCAGATTTTCGGGTAAACGGCATGTAGTAACGCATGGCAACGGTGAAGAAGATGTCAGCTTCTTCGTGCTGCCTGGCATACACAAGCATGCTTTTCCCGGTTTCAAAGAAGTTGTTAACGGCTGAGGTCTGAAAATGGCTTGCTCTTGTTAGACGAGCTGGCTCGAATATGGACCAGCATCCGTTGTGTGATGCTGATCCCCACGGCACACCGCTTTCGTAGGTGCGTTGAGCAATGAATCGACGAGCGACGTGTTTGATCAAGTGTAATTCGGTCATGATATTTTCCCTCGAAAAAAAAGCCTGGGGCTGCCTTGCGGCAGCTCCAGGCTTTGCCGTTCGTTAGAACGGGATGTCGTCTTCTTCCGGTTCGGCCGGCGCGCCGTTGCTGTAGCTGCCGCCGTTGTCGCCTTTGCTGCTGAGGAAGCGCACGGTATTGGCGCGCATTTCGTAGGATGCGCCGACGCTGCCGTCTTGCCGCGTCCACAGGCGCGGCCCGCCGGTGTTCGGGTCAGGGGTCAAAGTGCCTTCGACCAAGACTTTGCTGCCTTTGGTGAGGTATTGGTTAACCGTTTCGGCCTGCTTGCCCCAAACCGTGACCTTCACCCAGGTGGTTTCCTCGACGGGTTGCCCGTCACGGTTGTTGTAACGTCGCGAAGACGCGACGTTGAGGTTGGTGACGGCCGTGCCGTCCGGCAGGTAACGCATTTCAGGATCGCGTCCGAGATTGCCAACGATTGTTAAAGACTGGTACATGGTAAAACTCCTTTATTCGTGAATTGAAATTGAGATAAAAAATTCTTTCGCAGCGTGCGGGACGTTAGTCCCGTTCTTTGGTTTTTTCTTTGGTTTTCTCTTTTCGCGCAGTTTGGCCGTCTTCGGCCAAACCCTGACGGCATTGGGGACAGGCAGCGGCGGGCGGGGTCTTCCCCGTCCGGGGCTGTGCGCGACGGCCCGAGTCTTCGAGGGCCGCCCCGGCTGGCGTAGTGGCAATTACCGGCGCCCGGGCAGCTTTAGTTGCCACTACTGCCAGGTACGTGATTAACTGTAATAAAAACAATACATTGTGAATAGTGGCAGGCTTGGCCGCCGGCGGAGCTGGGCCTGCCACTACTGAGGGTTATGCCTGGCTGAGAACGGTGTAGAGATTGCCGTCTTTGGCGTGGGCATGGGTGATCGTCCATTGGTTATCTCGCAAGACGCGAACCTCCTGCCCTGCCTGGACGTAAGCGAGCGTGAAGCCGTTGCCCCCACGGGCGACGACACGGCCGTCGTCGGTGATTTCGGTGTGGATGGTCATGCCGATGAAGTTAGCAGCGCGTTCAGCGACGTGTCTCTTGGCTTTGTTGCGGATGTCTTTCGGGACATCGCGCATTTCCACGTAGGCGTTATCTCGCAGCCGCAACCAGTTAAACCAAACGCCGTTGAGCTGCACCGGTACGCCGGTGGGTTTCTCGTCGTAGTTGAGAATTGCGCCAATCTCGTCAATCCAAACCGGTTCGCCGATGATGCCGACATGCCGCAGCGCATGGAGGAAAAGACGGGCAAGGCCCGGCCGGCGCGGCCCCTGGCCATTGACCTTGGGGTCTGGCTGCCAAAGTAGCGCGTCGCTCAGTCCGTTGCTGTAGATGTAGGCCGCGGCCCCCAGGAGTTTTTCGACCTGGTTCTCGGCAACAACCTGGTCAAGCACGGCTTCGCTGGCCGCGTCTGGGCTGCCGGTGCGAAGCGTGTGCTGGTACAGGCTTACCAGCTCCTTCCCCTGCTGCTGCCAGGCCATTCCGTGTTTGAAAATGTCCAGTGGGACATTGGCCTCGGCCGCGAGGTTGTTTAGCTCAACGATGAAGATGTCGATTTGCGCCTCGGCCTGCGTCATCAGGGTTGTGAACCAGTGATTTGGGTCAATCTGGAGGGCTTGGGCGTCGTATTCATTCAGCGCCGGCTCGATGCGCGGCCGCAGTTCTTCCGGCAACAGGCCATATTCGTCTGCGACCAATTCTTGCATGGCAAAGTTGATCCATGCCCGAACAGGAAATAGGTCTACCGGCGCTTTTACAGAGCCGTCGATCACGGCTTCCAGCCGCGCCGGCAGTTCTGTCGGCAGTTCGCCGTAGGTGGCTTTGAGGACCATGAGCGCGTTGCAATACGCGCCGAGCATCCCCCCATTTGCGATGGCATTGTTGATCGCGGAGTACATCGCTTCGACGCTGTAGGTTTCTGCATGGTATTGCGGAAATGGGATTAGTTCGTCGTAGGTGTAATCTACGGTGTCGATACGCGCCGGCAGTTTTCGACTGTCCATGTGTGGCCAGGTGATCGTGGTGCTGCTGATCTGCCAGGGTATCGTATAGCAATCGCCTGTGGGCGCGAGTAAAACGTACTCCCCTAACTGGTTGGGGCTGCGCCAGGCCAGGACCTTCTTGCTGCCATCCCAATCCGTGAATTGATGAATCCAGAGCGCGTCATCGCCGTCTGCGCCGCCGAGAATCTTCACGATGTAGTTGTTCCAATCGTTCTGATTGACCCAGGCCGTTGCGGTCTGGTTGTCAATCTCGATGTGACCTTCGGGAACATCGCGCTGCCCGACGCTGGCCGGGAAGATGTAATAACGGCCGCCAGGAATGGGAAAGCGGAAATTGTCTTTGCCGTGGTTGAGTCGGCGAGTGAATTGCCGCCCCATCGCTTTCACGGCGGCCGGGAACCACATGAGCTTACCGCCGCTGGCGATGTATTCGCCGATGTACCAGTTCTGAAGCTGGTGCAGCTGGTCCGCGTCTTGAATGTTTTCGATGCGGCTCAGCAGCACGTCGAGCTGCCCGGTTTTGATGCGGTCGATGAATAACTCTGCCTCCTGGCCCATCCAGGACAATAGCTTCTCGACAGAGAAGAACGGGAACAGGTTGATCAGGCTTTGTACGTCCAGGCGCATGTGGTCGTGGCTGTGAACCGGCTGCAAGCCGACGAAGACACGGCCGTCGAGCGACAACTCTTTCTTGGTCGCTCCGGCCGGGATGAGGAAGTCCACGGCCAGGTCGTCAACGACGAGCGCGTGGGCTTTTTCCTGCCCACCATCGTGCAAGATGGTGATTTCCCAGCGGCGGCAGGTCGTTAATTCGCGGCTGTGATGAGCAACCAGGTGGTCCGGTTGGTGGCTGTGGTTGGCGACGTAGCGTTCGGCCATTTCGTTGAGGTAGTGTTTGCTGATGAGGGCGCAGCCATCCCAATCGGCTTCGTTAATGTCGTCGGCAAACTCGATTGTGATTTGCTCCGGCCGGCGAAACTCCCAGAAGCGGTACGGCCGCATGATGCGGCTGATCCGTTTGCTGAGGACAAACGGACCTTTGCGGGAGATGTCCATCTTCAGGCCGGTAGCCGCAAGGAATTGGGCGGTATCGAGATACGGCATTTTTTCGTTTATGATGTAGAGATCGTTAACCTTGTCGTCTTTCACCCACCGGAGTGTGACATCTACGCCGGCCCCGGCCTTCTTCAGCGGTTCAGATTCGATGAACCAGTAATCAAATTCGGTCAGGAACGGGTATTCCATCCCGCCCAAGTCGTCAGCCGGTGTAATTTTGGTTATACTGTGCATGATTTTCAATCCTTTTTGGGGTACGTGGCAAAGTTTGGAAGCGGCGCCACGTACCCCATCTGTTTTTCTAGTCCCAACCTGCTAAAGATAAAATTTCGCTCACGTCTACGGCCGTTAGGCCGGAAAAGGCATTGTGCAGATGCAGCGCGGCGGCCATGTTGAGGCCGTTGTGAAGTAGGTATTTCACGCTGTCAACCTTGCTGCTGTCGCCCGCGAAGGTGTATGCCCATTCGGTGGCCTGACAGAAGCCAATCAGCACGATCAAGAATCCAAATAATTCAGCGAGTTTTTCGTTTTTGTTCATTTCCTGTTCCTTTATCCTTTGTATCGGTTATCTTCTGTGTATTCGGCCTCGTCAATCTCGATGACGGTGATGGTTACGTCCTCCGGCATACGGGGATTGAAGATCAAATCTTCCGGCCGTTCGGCTCGCATAAAGCGTGACGTATATCCAACGTTGTTAGGATTGATGATCCAGATTGCATAAAGTTTCATGATCTGTATTTCCTTTAGAGTTTTCTGCTGTTCCAGGCAACGATACGATTGGCCTGTAGTTTGAGAGGTTTGTAATCGACAGATTTGAATAAAAAGAAACGATCTTCGTAAATCTCGGCAATGACGCCATCGACTTCCGTGTTGTTTCCTTGTACACGTACTTGCATCCCTACAAGCAAGAGGTTTGGCTCTCCTGCTTGCTCGTAGAAATTTTTGTATGCGTGAAAAGTTGTGCTGTTGTTCATCTGTTATCTCCTTTCGATCTCCCTGTGTAAAATGATTGAGCCGGTCAGGGCTGCTTGCTGTCCCCGACCGGCTGCCTTCTTAGAACGGCATTTCTGTATTCCACCAAAAGGACTTTTTGATTTTGGGGAATTCCAGATTTCTTCTGATGGCTTCCTCGACAGCCTCCTCTTTGGTCATGAATGTCTCGATGTAAAACATCTGCCCGGTTGCTGGGCATTGGTCGTAAAGTTCGTACATTTTCTTCTCTCCGGTTTTTGATTTAGATTTGTAAATCCCTTCCCCCTCCCCGACCGTTTTGCCCGTCGTCGGCTTGTGTTCTGAATTTCTTTGTTAAGTTATGCTGGTCCCTACACATGCCCACTCTTGCGAGAGCTACTTCGAGCCTCGCCTCTCCGGTTTGGCTGTTTTCGCTTGTAGATGTGTTTTCACCCAGCTTTTCAGGGGGGGCTTGTCTTAACTCCAAGTTCCCAATGTCTTTTCCCCTGTTTGTGTCCCGTCCTCGTTTTCTCCGGCTGCAACCGTTGAGTCTTGGGAATCTATAGCTCGGCGGGAAGTCCTCTGGAGCGTTTACCTTGCCCGCGCTTGAAGAGATGTCGTAGGGCCTTCTTATCACTGGATTCTGCCCTGATCTTCGTGTTTCCACCTGCCTGTTGGCTTCTCGCCTGCGGTGCGGCGCTTCCCGTCTGCTTTTGTTAATGTTCTGGTCGTAGACTTGCTACAGGTGGGGAAAAAAGTCATGGGTTTTTTGAAATTGGGTCAAAATACATTTTCCGTCCCCGGAAAATGAATTTTGAGGGGCTTGCCCCCCTGCCCAATTTCAAAAAACAGCGCTTGCCCTTTGACTTTTTTGGCTTGCCCTCGCCCCACCTGTGGCAACCTTTAGGCAGAACATTGACAAAAAAAGCAGACGAGGAAGCTGCCCGCAAACCGCAGGCGAGATAAAAGCCAACAGTGCCAGGTGGAAACTAAAAACGAAGATCAATCAGGGCAGATAAAAATCCAGTGATAAGGCCCCGGAGACATCTCCAAGCGCGAGGCAAGTAAAGTAAACGCTCCAGGAGGAGGACTTCCCTGCCTGAGCAGATTCCCAAGACGGTTGCAGCCGTTCAGCCACCGCGCCAGGGCAAGGCGCATCAAAAAAACGCCCCTCGATGGGGCGTTTTTTTGACAAGCGACTGGCCGGTTCCTCCGGCCACAAGCGACCGATTGCAGGGCGCGGTTCTCCACGGCTAGCAACGGCCCCAACAAAAGATGAGGATTAAAATGGAGAAAAGGCAAAAAAAAGACCCGACTAATAGGTCAGGTCTTTTTTGTGGGGAGGGCGTCAATCAAAAAGTGTAGGAGAATAAAGCAAATATCGTTAACATTGTAGCCTACCCAGGTTGTCTGAATAGTGGCAGGTTTGTGTTTTAGCCTGGCTGTTTGCCACTACTACAGGAGTAACGCTATTATTCTGGTTCCTAAACTGCTATTGACGAATATTGTTTTCACGATTACAGTTGCTATATGTTGCAAGATATATATAACGTCATACAAGCATCTGAAGAACTCCAGGAAAACCGACGCACCGTATCATATTGGTGCCTTACTGGGAAGTTGAAAGCCACCAAGCTCGGCCGCGATTATGTGATTATGCGTGAGGACTTGGAGGCATTTAAGCTAGCACGAGAAGAGAAAAAGAAAAAGAAAGAGAAGTAGGAATAGAAAGCGAAAACGGCCACCTCACCCGCCCAGGTAGTCGGCCGTTTTCTTCCGAACTTTAACAATTTAGTGTATTGTACACTTTCATGGCCTACGAGGCAACCTGTATGGCGGGGAGTGGGAAACGGCCGTTTCCC
>JAKQCM010000265.1 GCA_029559155.1 Chloroflexota bacterium | reverse complement strand
AACAATTCGTCCTCAGACCAGTAGGTTCTAAACAGTTTAGCACCAGGCGTTGATAGTGCGTTGCGGTGTATTTTCATTCATGGTGGTCGGCGGCAGCCGGTGAAGTCTCCTCTGAAAATGGGACACGGATTAACGCGGATTGACGCGGATTAGAAATAAATCTGTGCCATCGGCGAAATCTGCGGATTTTCATTCATGGTGTTGAGCTTGCGCTCATGTCGTCTCCTTCGAGAATCGGACACGGATTGACACGGATGACGCGGACTCTTGTCCGTGTTCATCCATGTACTTATTATTTATGGTGATGAGCCTGCGCTCACGCCGTCTTCCGGGGAATTAAACCAGAAGAGCAAAGAAATAGGGTTCATCTTTCTTTACTCTTCTGAGTTAGGTTGATCTATTGCAGTGTGTTCCATGACGCGGATCCTATTTTGACGTCTCGGTAAAATTAGTCAGGCAAACGCATGACTGTTCACCTTAAATTTTTCCTCCAACAGCAACTTTCTGTTTGGCGCTGCCGGGTGTGATGAGGCGATTTCTCCTGACGGCCGTTCATAAAAAAGCTCGAATGGATGATCGACCAATCTTTTCGCCTGGACTGGAACGCGCCAGGAGTGGGTGATATGGGAAAGAAAGCTCTTGGAGGACGATTCGTGGGATAAGTGGAATTTTGGCGGAAATGGGTTTTCCGGGTTGTTTTCAGCAGCCGGAAACGCGCTGATCAGGTTCATTAAATCGGTGGCCCTGGCTGTGTTGGGCATTTGCACGCTTTGTTTCTGGGTGTCTGGCGTACAGAGGACCACCGTCGTTATATGGGATTGACCTGGGGCGCTGCCTGTTTTTGCCATATTCATCGGAATCAGTCCGGTACAGTGAGCAAGTTGCTGTCTGTTTCCATGAATGCGCGATTACATTTCTATGTCGAAGTATACCAGTCGAAGTATACCACGGGACGCCCCCGGTTTACGATAGTTGATGGGTTGGGTGGCGGGTTTTTGGCAGGTCAGGGCATGGGGAGGTGGACGATGGTTGGCTTGTGCAGCTAGCTCTGGTCGCTGCCGATGATGATGAGGCCGGGAAATGCGCCGTGGGCGGTTATCAGATCGAGTTGGGTTATGTCGTGGGGGATGTCGAACACGGCCGTGTGCTCAAACCCGCCACCCACATCCATCATGGTGGTTAACGGCCGTCCGGCCAGACCAGCCTCTGCCAGAGCTTGCTCCCCCTCTGGCGAAGGGTCATAACGCACACCCTGCTCATCGATGAGGTAAACAGACACCTCGTTCGCCCGCTGCCGGATCCCCCTGGCCCGGTTGCTGACTTGCAGTGTAACCAGATAAAAATCCCCCTGCGCTTGCGCTGCGCCAATGACTGCCTGTTTTTCGACTCCCTCCACAGAAAGGCACCAATCATCAAAACAGCGCACCTCGTGCATGGCCAAAACCCGCTGCGGACTTAGCAAAGAAACGCCGGCCAAGACCAGCGCATACACGCCGAGATAAATGATCAATCCCCAGCTAAAACGCCGCAGCATTCCCCACCGGCGGGTCACAACCGCCAGCAATATCCCCGCCAAGCCCAGCAAGACCACGAAAACAGAAAAGAGCAGAACCAGATCAAAGATAGTCATCCTCTATCGCCTCTACTTGTATCGCCTTGCTGTTTTTACTGCCCTCAGCATGCCTGCCGGCAGCAAGTTGGAGCAGCTTCTGCGATTGGTCTGATCTTGCAGGGCGTTACGTAAGCGAAAAAGCCACTTCCAAATCGTGGATTTCGGTATCGCCGATGGGTACGAGCTGGCCGAGAACGGCCGTATCAATCAACGACCGCGCGCTGAACTCCGCCACCTCCAACCGGTCAAAAGCATTCAAAACATCCGTGCCCACCGTCAGCACACAGTCGTTTTGCACCAGCAGCACCGGCGTACTCAGAGAAACCGTTTCCGCCACGGTGTCGACCTGGGTATAGAGCGTCTTGAAAGGGATTAGCGGAATGTCGCGCAGCAGAATAAAACTTTCCGGAATGGTGCGCGAATCAAATCGGGAAGTTGTGATGGTGTAAGCGGTGGCGTTAGGACTCTGCGCCGACATGACACAGTGGATGTCTGGGTGTTTGGCATAAATGGCTTCGTGCAAACGTACGGCGCGGCTGGGCAGCTTGCCCGCCTCACGCATGCCGTTTCGCACCAGCACCACATCGGCAATATCTAGCGCCCGCCGGTCCTGCCCGGTAGGCGTAATGAGAAAGCTGTTCGCGTCCAGCCGCGCCGAAACGACGCCTTCGGTGCTGATCATCAACTGCCGGTCATAGGCGCGGGCGACGATTTCTACAATTTGCTGGCGCAGTTCCCGTTCGTGGCTGCTGTGGGCGGTGGGCACAAATTCCGGCAGAAGATTGTGCCGATGATCGAATAAGTTTAGCGCCGGTTCGCTCAAGGTTTGCACCGGCCCTAATGCTTTGGCTCGAATGAGGGTGCGGGCGCAAAAGTCTAGCGTCTCCAGGCGGTGGAAGGCGTCGAGCAGATTTGCCCCGCCCGCCGCCATGCCATGATTTTCCAGGATGATGATGTTGTAGCCCTGGGCGAACGTCGCGGCGATATTTTCGCCCAGCTTTTTGCTGCCGGGCAGGGCGTAGGGCGCATATCCCACCGGCCCGCACAGGCGGTTGGCCTGGGGGATGATGCGTGTATCTGGCACTTCGCGCACAATGCTAAAGGAGACCAGCGCCGGAGGATGCGCATGGACGATGGCCTGAAAATCGGGCCGCAGCTCGTAAATTTTCCGGTGGAAGGGGTATTCAATGGATGGTTTGTGCGGCCCGCTGATGGTTCCGTCTGCCTGCACGCACATGATGTCTTTGGGCGTCAGCGTGCCTTTGTCGATGCCGGATGGGGTGATCCAGATGTCGCCGTTGTCATCTTTGATAGACAGGTTGCCGCCGCTGAGGGTAGTCATGCCGTTGTGGTAAATGCGGTTCATAATGGCGACCAGCTGGTCGCGGGGGTGAAGGAGTTGAAAGTTCATGGTTTTTTGTGTTGAGATTGGAGGTTGGAGATTTGTTCAAACTCTAATCTCCAATCTCCAATCTCCAATCTCTAATCTCTAATCTTTTTCCTGCGCAATAATCTCCTGATAACGCTGATACATTTCCTGCCACACGGCCGTTTCTTGCGGTTCATAATGGGCCAATTCCGCCATCTCCGCGACGATGGCGCGCGCCTGGGTGAGGTCGGCGATTTCGCCCAGCGCAATGAGCTGCACGGTGGCGTTGCCGATGACAGTGGCTTCAATCGGCCCGGCGATCACCGGCAGTCCGGTGGCATTGGCCGTCATCTGGTTGAGCAGTTTGTTTTGCGTGCCGCCGCCAACGATATGGATGACGCGAACGGGGTGGGGGGTAACGGCCGTTAGCTGCGCCAACGTAGCCCGGTAAGCCATAGCCAGGCTTTCCAAAATCACACGCACGATTTCCCCCTTGGTTTGGGGAACCGGCTGGCCCGTTTGTTTGCAAAACGATTGAATCCGTTCCGGCATGTCGCCGTGTTTAATAAAAAGCGGGTCGTTGACATTGATAAACGAGCGGAACGGCCGTGCTGTTTGGGCCATTTCCACCAGGTCGCCATAAGAAAAAGGCTCGTTGTGCGCGGTCCAGGCGGCCCGGCTTTGCTGCAGCAGCCACATGCCCATCAAATTCTTCAGCAGGCGCACGGAGCCATACACGCCGCCTTCGTTGGTGACGTTGGCCGCCAAAGCCGCTTCGGACAGGACCGGCTGTGGTAGTTCCAGCCCCAGCAGGCTCCAGGTGCCGCTGCTGATATAGGCAAAATCGGCGGTAGCGGCCGGCACGGCCGCCACCGCGCTGCCGGTGTCATGGCAGGCGGGCGCGATGACCGGAATGCCGTCATACTGCCCCAGGCGTGTTCCTGATGGCACGATTTCCGGCAGGATGTGTTGGGGGATGTCCAGTTTGTGGAGCAAATCAACCGCCCACGCGCCGGTTTGGGGGTTCATCATCTGGGTGGTGGAGGCGATGCTGAACTCGCTTACTTTTTGCCCGGTCAGCCAGTAGTTGAGTAAATCGGGCGACAGCAGCAGCGTATCGGCGATGTCTAGCTGGGGTGAGCGGCTTTCGACGAGGCTGATGAGCTGGTAAAGGGTGTTGATTTGCATGAACTGGACGCCGGTTTGGGCAAAGATTTCGGCGCGCGGTATCTTGTTGAACGCACGCGCCATCATGCCATCGGTACGGCCGTCCCGGTAATGCACCGGATTGCCGATTAGATGCCCCTGTTTGTCCAGCAGGCCAAAATCGACGCTCTAGGTGTCGACGCCGATGCTGGCCGGATGGAGCGCCTTGCCTTTTTCGATGCCGATCTGGATGTCGCGCCACAGACGCAAAAAATCCCAGTGCAGTGTGCCGTTGACGGTGACCGGGGTGTTGGGGAATCGGTGGAGTTCTGCCTGGGCGAAGGAACGGCCGTTAAACGTCACCGCCATCACCCGCCCGGATTCGGCCCCTAAATCCACTGAGAGAACGGTCTTATCGCTCATGCGTACGCTCTTCCTTCCAATCAAAAATCAATCAACCATCTTGTTGCCTCTATGATAAATCACAATCAAACGAAAGGCAAATGAAAATGATTGAAAGTTGGTTAGAATTGATTTATAATGAGGCGGCAAAAGGAAAAGTGGCCCAAACAAGGAGTTAACGGATGGTAATGGAAGAAAGGCACGAGCAAATCATTCAACTCATGTTGCAGCAGCAAACCGTCACCGTCGCCGAGTTGAGCGCGCGTTTTTCTGTGTCCCCGGTAACCATTCGGAGCGATTTGAACCAGTTGGCCGAGAAGGGGAAAGTGGTGCGCACGCACGGCGGCGCGCGCCTGGGGGATGAACGCACCCGCCAGGAGTATTCCATCAATATCCGCCAGCGCATCAACGCCGCCGAAAAGCAGTGGATTGGCAAACTGGCGGCTTCGCTGGTCCAGCCGGGCGAGTCCATTTTGCTGGATGCCAGCACGACGGCGATTGCCGTAGGGCAGGCGCTTAAACAACGCCCGGATTTGTATAACGTAACCGTCATTACCACGGGCATTTGGACGGCGCTGGAAATGTTGGGCGCGGCTCATCTTGACGTTGTATTGACGGGCGGCCGGGTGCGCAGTTCTACCGGCTCGATTGCCGGGTTGATCGCCAATGATGTGTTGAGCCGCTTTCATTTTCATAAAGCGTTTTTGGGCGGGTGGGGGCTTTCTTTGGAGGGTGGTTTGATGGATTCTCCCTTGATCGAGGTTGAGATTAAACAAACGGTTCTCCCGCGCTGCCAGGAAGTGATCGCGGTTGTGGATGGCAGCAAATTTGGACGGCCGTCGCTGGCGACCATTGTGCCCTTAGCGGCAATCTCTAAAATTGTGACCAATGAAGGTGCGCCCCCACAACTCATCAACGCCATGCGCGCGCAAGGCGTGCAGATCCTCATCGCTAATGAAGGTTAACCTGTTGAGTGGGCATTGCTGAACGGCCGTAGTTTCTTGTGAATCGTAAGCCGCGGCTAAACTGGCCAACCGACCAGGGCGCGACCTCGCCGGTTGCCGGGTGCGGCGGGGATGATTGGCGATTATACTGGGAGCATGGACCTCTTTTTGTATATCCGGGCGCGGAATTGGCCGGCGGTGGCCGGGTATGGCTTGTTTGTGGGCCTGACGGCCGTGGGCTATTTTTACAACGTTACCTTTGTGCAGCTCGGGTTGAAAGATTTGGGGGAACGGGTGCTCGGCTTATCACCGGCCGCTGTGGCGCAGCAGATGGCCGTGTTGGCCTTGCTCACTGGCGTGGTTGCTCTGGGTGTCGGTTTTGGCATGCAGCGACGCGGCTGGGGGACATCGCTGCTGCGCAAGTTGCAAATGGCGCTGGCGGTCGTGTTGGTGCAGACAGGATTAACGGCCGTTTCTCCCCGCATCGCTTCATCATCCCAATTTTTACTCTGGATTGTCATCTGTTCGCTGGCGTTGGGCGTGGGCGTCCCCGCCACCTTTAGCCTGACCACCGACCTGGTTCCCGTGCGTGATCGCGGCTACGTGGCTGCGGTGATCACGGCCGTTGCCTATTTCGCCGCCGCCGCTTTCCCCGGCAGTTGGGCAATTGACTCGTTCAGCCGGGCGATGTTGTGGCTGATGGTTCCTGGCGCGTTGGGCCTGGGCGGGATTGTGGCGCTGGCCACCAGTGGTCGCAGCTTTGTGGCCGTCTGGGTGGCGGAGTTAAGTCAACATCACCGGCAGCAGCGGTTTGGTAACGGCCGTTTTGTAACCAACGTCCACGGGCATATCGACCGCCGCTTTCTTGGCTTCGTAGCCCTGATGTTTGGCATCTTTTTTGTGGACAGCCTTGGCTTTTTGCGCATTGTAGACACGCCAATTCTTGTGGATGGCGCCTGGCAAGCCGCGCAGCAGTCACCCCGGCAGATCATTGCCCTGACCCACGTTATGGCGGCGTTGGTGGCCGGCGTGATATATACCTATTTGGACGAGCGCCATCTTTTTTACTGGATATTTGCCCTCTTTGCCCTGACCCACCTTTCTTACACCTTCCGGGTCTGGCTGCTGCCGGAAACGACGGTTGCCGCTCTGGGCACGCCGATGCTGTATGCCACGGCCGTTTCCCTTTACACCGTCGTCAATTTTGCGCTCTGGTCAGATTTTTCCACGCCGCGCACGATCAGCGGGAATACGGCCGTGGGGGTTGCCCTTTCCGGCTGGACAGCTACCTTCCTGAGCACGGCGCTGGCTATTCGCTGGCAAACACAGGGCATGCTGCTGGATGAACATTTGCGGTGGGTGCAGGCTTTGGCGCTGTTGTTTTTGTTGGCCATGTTGGTGGTCGCGGTAATCCGCCATCCAGACAGAGGCAATGGCATGTGACATGAAGAGAATCCGGCTGCTCATTTTCCTGTTTTTCCTGCTGGTGGGTTGTGACGATGGCGTTTACAGCAGCACCCTCATTTTCGACGGCCGTCACACCTTCGGCCCGGAAACGCGGCTGCCCGGCGATGTGCTGCTGCGAGCCGGCGAAACTGAATTGGCCGCTGGATCACAGGTTGCCGGTTCGATCTACGTCCTGGGCGGCACGCTGTTGGCCAACGGCCAAATCGACGGCGACCTGGCCGTGCTGGATGGGCAGGTGAGGTTGGGGCCGGATGCTGTGATTGGCGGCGATTTGCGCGCCAGCAGCGAGACAACTCAGCAGGCGGATACGGCCGTTATCCGGGGCCAAACCATCACCGGATTGGCGCTGCCCATGGCTGGCGTGTCGGCCCAGCCCGGCGGTTGGGAGGCCACATTTCGCTGGTTGATTGGGGCGCTGCTGTTGGCGGCGCTGGGCAGCATGTGGGCGCAGTGGCAATCGCGGCGGCAAACTCAGCCCTTGCGCAACGTGGCCGATGCCGCACTCATTCACTGGCTGCCATCTGCGGCGCTGGGTTTGTTGGGTTTGCTGGTGCTGCCCATCTTATTGGTGATGATGGCTTTTACTGTCGTCCTGGTCCCGTTGGTGTTCGTTTTAGGATTGATCGTCATGTTGGTGTGGGCCATGGGAGTTGTTTCGTTAGGCGCGCTGCTGGGGGAATGGGCAGCGGCCCGCTGGCTTAAACCCGCGCTTCGCCGGTCCATATCGCCCGGCTGGACAACGTTTATCGGCACGATGCTGTTGATGGTGTTGTTTGCGCTGCCGTGGGTGGGGGAGGCGCTGTTGGGGCTGACGGCCGTTCTTCTCTTTGGCGCGGTGCTGCTTTCTCGGTTTGGCACGCAGACTTATGAGCCGCCGCCAACCGTGGCCGTGGCTGAGGATTTATCGGTGTATGAACGGCCGTAACCGACGGTCGGCCTTTTGGCGTGGGCGGGGTTGGGCATGAAACATGAATGTCAGGCCGCGCCGCTTGGGAGAGAAGCAAATGAACGGTAAACAACAGAGTCGAAGCAGACGCGTGGTGGGGGTATTGGTCGGCCTGCTGTTGGTCTTGTGCGTGGCCGGAACGGCCGTTGCCTTCATCACCAACCGCCGTTTGCCCACCGACGAGATGCGCACAGCACAGCTAACAGACCTGGATAGAGCGCGTCTGGCCGAGATTTCACACCTGCGCGAGACGCTGGGAAATGCCTCCTGGCCGGGCTGGGGTGACGCCGATATTCCAATTATTGCGTATAACGATGCTTACGCTTTTTTGGTCGGGCTGGCCGACCCGCCGCCCGGTTGGCGCACCGTGCCGCAGGAGACGCCCTACGGCGCGCCCTGGCAGCCGGTGGCCGAGGACCTGTTCCTGGGCCAGATTTATTACCGCGCGCCGCTGCCGGCAGACGGCCGTACGCCCCAGGCGTTCACTGTGCTGGTGGGCGACCGCTGGACAGCCTCTCTCAACACGCGCTCGGCGATGCGCGTAACACTGGCCTATCAGTTTCGGGACATGCTGCCAGGCGGCGTCCGCGAGATACTGCCGTATGCCCTGGCGGCCGATCTCTTTGTGCGCAACAGCGATAGTTACATCGCCGCCATGCTGCACGAATCATTTCATGCGTATCAGGGCCTGGCGGCTCCAGGGCGGCTGGCGGCCGCCGAGTGGGCCAATATCCGCCATCAGGAAGATTATCCCCATGACGACGAGGCCTTTGTGGCAGATTGGCAAGCAGAGCTGGATTTGTTGATGGCTGCGGTGCGGGCGGAGGATAAGGCGGAAACGGCCGTTCTGGCGCAGCAATTCCTGGATCAGCGGGCGGCGCGGCGCGTAACCGCCAATTTATCCGCTCCGCTGGTTGATTATGAGCGTCAGCGGGAATGGGCCGAAGGGCTGGCTCTCTACAATGAATTGAATATCCTGCGCCAGGCGGAGGCCGCCCACGATTATCAACCGGCAGCCGGGATGGCCGAAGACCCGGAGTTTGACGGCTACCAGACTTTTGCCACCCGTTGGCGGCAGGAGGTTAGCCAGATCGGGCGTATGGCCGGGAATGAGGGCGACGGCCGTTTCTATTACAGCGGCATGGCTCAGGCAACTTTGTTAGACCGCTTGCTGCCAGACTGGAAAACGCAAATTTTTGCCGAAGGCGTGTTTTTGGAAGATTTGCTGGCAACGGCCGTGGCGAGAAAATCGTAGCCCCATTCCGCCGACATTTTTCTCCTGAAGACCAGGGTTTTTTTGCCCTCTGCCCAAAACGATGATCGTCTTGCAAGACATGGTTTCGAGCTTCCTTGCTTCGAGATTCCTTCCTGATCAAGGATGGAATTGGCATGGCTGTTTCCCCTGTAACTCAACTTAATGACATCTGTCACATGAAATCAATTGAAATCATCACTTGCCTTTTACTCTTAAGGCAAGTGATGATGTGGTGTATTAAGTTTGCGCTTTACCCCGTCTACTCAGCAGCGATCGGTCATGTTTATTCCTTGCTCGAGGAATAGGAGAAATTAGTTATGGCGACGATGATGTTTGAGGTGCCCATGATGTATGGCGACCATCATGTGGTTGAAGTTCGAGGGTTGCTGGCATCGCTCCCCGGTGTGCAGCAAATTTATGCCAGTAGCAGTTTCCACGAAGTTGAAGTCCAATTTGATGAATCACAGGTGAATGGCGACGAGATCCGCGCAAAACTCGACGCCGCAGGGTATTTGGGCGAGTTGACTCTGCCGGAAGAAACAGGGACTGCCCAGAAACAAGACGGCCGTACCCCCTTTTTTCGGCACACGGCCGTTACCCCCCAAACCGGTCAGGTTGTCAGTTTCGCTCAGAAAGCGCCTTATGCAGGACGGCCGTTGTGGCCTTGTCCCAGCGTCGGCGTCATCCATAACGATTAGCTAGAGTCAGCCGCGACCGTTCACCAAACATCGTCATACCTTGCTGCCCCAACGGTCTCTGCCCCCAAGGAGATTTCTTATGGCCAAACAAACCCGCAGCCCAGAAGAGCGCACCATAGATCCAGCCGCTCAACAAATGCTTATTCACGCCGATGAACTCAAAATAGGCACCGCATTTAGCCGCGCCGACAAAATGTCTCCCTGCAACATCGGCTCCGCCGGTATGTGCTGCAAAATTTGCGGCATGGGCCCCTGCCGTTTGACCAAAGAAGGGGATACCGGCGTCTGCGGCGCGACCATCGACACCATCCAGGCGCGTAATCTCATCCGTTCCATCGCCGCCGGCGCGGCCGCCCATTCGGATCACGGCCGTGACATGGCCTTCATCCTCAAAGCAGTCGCCAATGGCCGGGCCGAAGGATATGCCTTGCGCGACATCGCCAAACTGCGCCTCGTTGCCCAAAGATACAACATTGGCATTGACGGCCGTGCGCCGGAAGAGATCGCCAACGATTTGGCCGACCTTTACCTGGCCCAATTCGGCCAGCAAAAAGGCGAAGTGGTCGTCGCTAAAAATGCCCCCGCCAAGCGGCTTCAACTGTGGCGCGATCTCAA
Organism: Chloroflexota bacterium; assembly: GCA_029559155.1. GTDB lineage: Bacteria > Chloroflexota > Anaerolineae > Promineifilales > Promineifilaceae > Leptovillus. Next base: position 1,942 of record JAKQCM010000265.1, on the reverse strand, counting down.
CGTCGTGCCGCGCGGCATTGACCGGGAGGTGGTCGAGGCGCTTCACCGCACCCACATCGGCGACGACCAGGACCCCGAACACATCCTCAACCACGCCGTGCGCACCGCCTTGGCCGATGGTTGGGGCGGCAGCATGATCGCCACCGACATCTCGGACATCCTGTTTGGCACGCCCGCGCCTATCCTGGGCGAAGCTAATCTCGGCGTGCTCAAGGAGGACATGGTCAACGTCATCGTCCACGGCCACGAGCCGACGCTCAGCGAGATGATCGTCGCGGCGTCGCAAGACCCGGAAATCATCGCCTACGCCCGCGCGGCCGGTTCCAACGGGGTGAATCTGGCCGGGATTTGCTGCACGGCCAATGAAATCCTGATGCGCCAGGGCATTCCCGCTGCCGGTAATTTTTTGCACCAGGAACTCTCCATCCTCACCGGCGCGGTAGAGGCGATGGTGGTCGACGTGCAGTGCATCATGCAGGCGCTGGTGGGCCTGGCGGAAAATTTCCACACAAAAATCATCACCACCTCGCCCAAAGTTAAAATCAAGGGCGCGACCCACATCGAGTTTGATGAGCATCACGCCCTGACCATTGCCAAAAAAATCCTCAGGGAAGCCATCGACAATTACGCCAATCGCGGCCAGACAAAAATTCCGCAAATCAAAGAAAAACTCATTCCCGGCTTTTCGCATGAATACATCAATTACATGCTGGGCGGCAGTTATCGGGCGTCTTTCCGGCCGTTGAATGATGCGATTCGTGACGGCCGTATCCGCGGCGTAGCGGCTATCGTCGGCTGCAACAACCCTCGCAGCCAGCAAGATTACCTGCACACCAAAGTGACCCGGGCGCTGCTCAAGCAAGATGTGCTGGTGGTAGAAACAGGCTGCGGGGCCATCGCCGCCGCCAAATTGGGACTGCTGCTGGGTGAAGCCGGCCTGGATCAGGTTGGTCCCGGCCTGCGGGAAGTGTGCGAAACCATTGGCATCCCGCCCGTGCTGCACATGGGTTCCTGCGTCGACAACACCCGCATCCTCACCGTCCTGACGCAAATGGTTGAAGAAGGCGGTCTGGGCGACGACATCGACCAGATTCCGGCCGTCGGCCTGGCCCCGGAATGGATGAGCGAAAAAGCGCTGGCCATCGGCACCTACTGCGTCGCCTCCGGCGCGTATGTGATGTTTGGCGGCGCGTCACCGGTCAGCGGCATGCCCGACAAAGTTAGCGACAGCGATGTTGTCTTGCATTACATCAGCGAAGGCTGGGAAAAGATGTACGGCGGCAAACTGGAATTTGTGGCCGATCCGGACGAGATGGTGCGGCGCACGCTGGACCACATCGATAAAAAGCGGGCGGCGCTAGGCCTGAAGCTCTATAAACCGGAAAACTTCGGCCGCAGCGGCGATGATCGCATGTTGGCCTTAGAAGAACTGCCGATTTCTGAACGGCGAGCGGCGTTATACGGCGTACCAGCGTGAGTCGTGATGCGTGCGGCGTGAAATCCAGTCACGCCGCACGTGTCAGGTATGACCAGGAGGATTTCATGTCACGATATATTGCTACAAGAGCGATCCGCGGGGCGAACGCCCTGGTTCATGAAGCCGAATTGATGTTAAAGAAGGCTGTTGCCGAGAAAGGGGCGGACACGGCCGTTTCCTTTCCCAATACCGCCTACTATCTCCCCCTGATCTATGGCATGACCGGCGAAAAAGTGGAAACGCTGGGCGATTTGCGCCCGGCGTTAAGCCGCGCGCATGATTTGCTGCATCCGATGCCCTCACCAGACCATTGGACACCCTATCTGGGCGAGACGTTGGACAGCGGGATGGCGACGCTGATTGCCGCCGAGGTGGTAGAAGCTATCCGGTTTGTGTATGGGCAGCAGCCGGAGCCGCTGCCCGGGTTTGCCCTGGCCGGCGGCACCTCTTATGGCAGCAATGGCA
>JAKQCM010000253.1 GCA_029559155.1 Chloroflexota bacterium | reverse complement strand
TCGAGCATATAAACGGTGTGCGTGGCGTATGCCTGCATGCGCGGGTCATGGGTAACAACAAGGACGGTACGGCCGTGTTGGTGCAAATCGGCCAGCAGCTGCATGATGGCGTGGCCGCTGGCCGTGTCCAGATTGCCGGTTGGCTCGTCGGCCAGGATGAGCTGCGGGTCGTTGACCAGGGCGCGGGCGACGGCCACGCGCTGCTGCTGCCCGCCGGACAATTCGGCCGGTTTGTGGGCCAGCCGGTCGCCCAGACCCACACGCTGCAGCAGGTCGCGGGCGATGGCCTGCCGACGACGGCGGCTGACGCCGCTGAAGCGCAGCGGATAGGCCACGTTTTCCAAGGCCGACAGGCTGGTTATCAGGTTGAACGATTGAAAAATGAAGCCGATGGTGCGGCGGCGATAAATCGCCAGGGCGTTTTCGTCCATCGCTTCCAGCGACGCACCGCCGACGTGAATCTGGCCGCTGGTGGGGCGATCCAGGCCGCCGAGCAGGTAGAGAAGCGTACTTTTACCGGAGCCGGATGGTCCCATCACTGTGTAAAAGGTGTTGGTGGCTACGGTCAGGTCCACGTTGTCCAGTGCGTGGACTTTTTGGCGGCCCATCTGGAAGGTTTTGCGCAGTTCGCGGGTGGTGATTAAGGGAGACATGGGAAATTGTCAATAGTCAATGGTCAATAGTCAACGGTTGACCATTGACCATTGACTATTGGCTATTTAGAAAAACGGCCGTACCACCGTTAATCCATCAAACTGAGCCGCGATCAGGGCGGGCAGGGCGCGAATGAGCAGGAAGGTGATAACCGTGAACAGGGCTACGCTCCATGCTTTGGCGCGGCTGATAGGTTCGGCGGCGCGCACGCCAATCAACAGCAGGAGAATGTGCCACAACAGGTAAATATCCACAAAGCTGAGCAGCGCCGTCAGGTAAATGGTGGAAGTGCCTTCACCCACAGGAGCGAAGCCGGAAAGGCCGAGGGCGGTGAGCGGCTGGCCGGTGGTCCACATGGCCGCAATGCGCACAACATCGCGGATGGCAAAGGGCAGCAAGGTCCAGGCGACGATGTTGAGCGCCTGACGGCTGCTGCCGCGCCCGCCCATGAGGGTGAGGCCCAGGTGGATGACCCAGCCCAAAATCAGCCAGCCCAGGTAAATGCCGATGACGGCGACGACGGAGGGCAGCAGGTAGGTGAAGACGGGGCCGCTGGTGGCGGCCATAGCTTGCTGAAGCTGGGCCTGCTGTTCAGGGGTGTAGTATTCAAAGCCGGGCGGGGGAGCGCCGCTGTTGGCGGCGGCCAGGTTGGCGGCGGCTTTGACGGAACCGTTGACCAGCGTGCGGATGAGGCCGGTGAGGATGAGGATGAGGATGGGGGTTTGCCAGACGGCCGTTTCCGCCGCGGCAATGCGGGCGAAGGTGCGTCGGGGTTGGAAGAGGGCCGGCAGCAGCCAGTCGAAGCGCCAACGGCCGTTTAATTCTTCAGAATTGAGCGAAAGATCGTTCATACGATAAACATTCCTATGAGCAGCCTGTTGTTACAATTTGGTCGGCAGCACGGCGTTCAAACCGTGCATTTTAGCAGGAATGACCATGATAATACATAGACGAATTAAAGATTTGGGCTACGATTTGCCGCCGAAGTAACAAATTGGCGCATCACCAGACAGATACGGCCGTGACGCCCTCCTTTTTGCGGTTCCTTTATGCAGATGGTAAGAGAACACCGTATAATGGTCCTCGTCTACCATTCTCATCCTGACGATACCAACCAGCCCATGAAACGACTTCTTATTGCTCTTAGCCTCATACTTCCAGCCGGATGGCTGCTCATTGCCCGGTTGTTCCCGCAGGTGGATGGGCTTTTTGAGGTTCCGCTTCTCCATTTTTACATCGTGACCTTTTTTACGTTTGCGTCGGCGGTGGTGACATTTTTTACGGCCGTTGCTCTGGGCCAAAGCAGCGCGCCGCGCCACCAACTGCTGGCAACCGCGTTTGCGGTCATGGGTGTGCTGTTTTTTGTTCATGGCGTTACCACGCCCAACGCCCTGATTTTCGCGGCCAATCCGGGGATTCGCTGGGCGGCGTGGCTGACGCTATTTTTGGGCGGGTTGGTGTTTGCTTTGGCGGCGCTGGATCAGCCGGAACGGCCGTTGCCTTTGCCACGATTGGGGCTGGTCCATTGGTCATTGGGCATTTTTTGTGGCGGGTTCATCCTTATTGTGGCTTTTAGGCCGCAGTGGTTGGGCGCTATCGACGCGCAGGCCGCGCCCTGGCACCAGCAGACTGTCTTTGTCTTTACGCTGCTCATCTGGCTGTTTGCGGCGGTGCGCCTGGGGCGAATCTGGCGGCAAACAGCGCTGCCGGTTGATGGGGTGATGGCGCTTGTGGCCGCCTGGTTTTTCGTGGGAACCATCAGCATGCATGGTTTTCCTGCCTGGCATTCGAGTTGGTGGGTTTATCATGGGCAGCTTTTGTTGGGCGCAGGAACGGCCGTGTGGGCCTTATCCCAAACCTACGAACAACTGCGCCAATTTCGCCTGACCACTTACTATGCCGCGCTGGGACTCATCGTCACCGGCGGGCTGGCATTGTTGGCTTCCCATCTGGTATCTCAATTTGTGGAGCAAAATTTATTGGTTCCCCTGGGCGCGCAGCTGCCGGAGTCGGCTGAACCGCTCATTGCCCCGGCAGCAATGACCGAAATGATTGTGCGGGCGCGGTTAAGCGGCTTGCTTATCGCCGGATTTGCCTTAGGCGCGCTTTTCCTGGTGCTGCTGGTGGTGGTGCGGCGCGCCGACCGTCTGATTACGGCGCGCAGCGATGAATTGACGGCCGCGTACACCAATTTGCAGGCAGCCGAAGCGCTGCGCGACGACCTCACCGGCATGATTGTCCACGATTTGCGCAGCCCGCTCACGGCGATGCGCCTGTCGCTGGATTTATTGGAAAAGGTGTTGAGCGCCCCGGAGCAGGAGGTGTTTCGCCAGCAATTGATGAAAAACGCCCAGGGATCCGTCGACCAAATGCTGGCGCTAATTAACCAAATGCTGGACGTGGCAAAATTGGAAGCCGGGCAGTTTAAATTATCGCGGCAGCCGTTGAATCTGGCGCATTTGCTGCAAGAGAAGGCGCGGCTGTACACGCCGCAGGCAACCGCCGGCCAAAAATGCCTCAGCGTGGCTGTGGACGCAGGGCTGCCCCCAATCTCCGCCGACCCGGATCTCATTGGCCGGGTTATGGATAATCTGATCAGCAATGCGCTGAAATATACGCTGCCGGATGGGCAGATTCGTTTGGGCGCGCAGGTTGAGGGCACGGCCGTTCTGGTGCAGGTTACCGACAATGGCGAGGGGATTGCGCCGGAAGCCGCCGCGCACATTTTTGACAAGTTTTACCAGGTAACGGGAGCCGATGGTCAGCCGCTGCGCCGGGGAACCGGGCTGGGGTTGTCGTTTTGCAAGCTGGTGGTTGAGGCGCATAACGGCCGTATCTGGGTAGACAGCCAACCAGGGGAAGGCAGTACATTCTCGTTCACCCTGCCCTTCCCTCAGGCATGAAAAATCAAACAAGTTGCAGAACTGAGACTGGAGACTGGTTCAATCTCCAGTCTCCAGTCTCCAGTCTGCTCTGTAGGACATTTAATCCGCGTTTTTTAGACGGCCGTGTCCCTAACTCCCCGCCAGCGCAGCTTCAATAATGGGTTGGAACTGTTCAAACGGCAGCGCGCCGCGCACTTCCTGGCCATTGATATAAAACATGGGGGTTGTGCTAACGCCCCGAGCCGCCGCCGCATCGTGTTCCGCCTGAACGGAATCGCGGTACTTGTTGGAATCCAGACAACTGTTAAACGTGGTCTCATCCAAACCCAAATTCGTGGCCAAAGTTTTCAGGACACGATCGTTAAATGCGCCCTGATTTTCCCCCTTCTGGTTCAAAAACAAGGCATTGTGATAAGCCCAAAACGCCCCCTGGTCGTTGGCGCATTCGGCTGCTTCGGCGGCGCGATAGGATTCAGCGCCCAGGAAAGCGAAATTGTTATATTCAAACCGAACCTTGCCGGTGCCGCCGTAGACGGCCAAAATCCGTTCGCCAGCTTCGCGGGCAAATTGGCCGCAGTAAGGGCATTGGTAATCGGCGTACTCCTCGATGAGTACCGGCGCATCCGTCGGACCCCAGGCTTTACCGTCGGCGTCCGGCGGCTGTTCGATGGATGTCGGGGTGACGATGCCTTGCGCGGCAATGTTGCTGGTGATTTGTCGTGTCCAAAACAACAGCCCGATTACCCCAACAACGGCTACGATGCCGATGCCAATGGCGAGATTGCGCTGCCGTTTTTGCTTTTCTTGATGCTGCGCGCGTCGAGAGCGCACAGATTGACTTTGTTTTTTGGTCATTTAATTCCTCCGATTTGGTGATTGGTTGCGCGCGAAAAACCCTAAGGGTTTGAACGAGTGCAACGTTGTATTTTTCGAGAGTAAAGGCGTGATTGGTGGGTTAGAGGAATCGAGGAGGCGGGTTGGGCGGGGCGTTGACGGCCGTACGCGGCGCGTATACCAATACCGCCCAGGAATCAACCAGCAAGGAAACGGCCGTGTGCGTTTCGGAAGCCGGGGGAAACATATCCGGGCAGGGGCAGGTGTGGCCAGACCGGGCATTGGCATTGGCTTCCGCCAGGCGGACGGTGTCGTGGCAGGGGGTGGTCGTGGGGGTGGTGGGCACGGCCGTTTCTGCCGCGCGATCACAGGCCGGATTGTCCATCAACATGACAGGCCGACCTAAAATCACCACAACCAAAATCACTGTTACCCATCGCCACATGGGCATGATTGTAACAAGCAGGCAGGCAATCCCCTAAATAATTGCGACATGATCTCACCCACTCTTAAGCAGGCTTTACAAAGTGTAGAGTGTGGAGTGTAGAGTGTGGAGTGTAGAGATTAGAGACTAAACCAATCTCCAGTCTCCAATCTCCAATCTCCACTCCGCCAGCATCTAATCCCGTTTCAGACCAAAAAGCCTTAGCAGCCGGTCGCGCCCGGCTTGTATCTGCAATTTGCGCGCCTGCCACGTGCCCACAATGCCAAACGGCAAGAACATCACCAGCACAATATAAATCACGCCCAGCAAAAAGGCGGCATTTTCGCTAAACCATTTGTCCAGGTAAAACTCCAGCAGACGGAAAACGGCCGCCCCAACCAACGCCCCGCTCAATGTGCCGATGCCGCCAATCAAAATGATGAGCAGCGCGGCCACCGTCCAGCCCAAACCGGCCACCGATGGGCTAACAATGGGCTGGTGGAGAGTATGGAAAAATCCGGCAAACGCGGCCGTAATCGACGACAGAATGAGCGCTGTCAGCTTGAAATAAAAGGTGTTATACCCCAACATCAGCGCCCGGTTCTCGTTTTCGCGGGTAGCAATGCACACCCGGCCGGTGGGCGAATCGACAAAACGCCGGTAAACCAGGTAGACAAAAAAGGTGAAGAACAACGTAATCAGGTAAAAGCGGAAACGTTCCGCCGAGGTATTGATCCAGGCCGGGACGATAACGCCCTGGAGGCCAACATCCGCGCCGGTGTAGGCCACCAATTCGTTGGAACTGACGACAATTTCAAACACGGAAGCCAATCCCAGCGTAACCAGGGCAAAGGTGATGCCTTTGACACGGGGCAGCACCAGACCAAACAGCAGCGCCTGAACAAATCCGGCCACAATCACGGCCAACACGGTGACGCCGAGGTTCCAATGGAAGTTTTTCAGGGCAATGCCGGTGAGATATGCGCCGACGGCAAAAAACATGGCATGGCCGAAGGAGAGCAGGCCGGTAATACCCAAAATCAAATCGTAGCTGATGGCGTAGATGGCCAGGATGAAAATTTCGATCATCAGGCCTTGCAAAAATTTGGCGCTGCCGTTTTCGTTGTTGAGCACGGCCGTTAGCGGCTGGCCATCAATCACCGCCACAATAAAGGGGAATAAAATCATCACAACCAGCGTCGCCAGCAGTCCCCAATTCGCTTTGAACCAGGAAACAAGGCCGGTTTGTTGGATTTCTGTTTGTTGTATCGTCGATTGCATGGTCGATTAATCCTCCCGTCCAAACAAACCGTTGGGCAGCAGCAGCAAAATGATCACCATGAGCAGCACCGTGGAAGCTGGCACCAGCGGCGGTGAGGGTTTGAAAGGTTCGGCCAAAAAGGGCAGGTTGATACCGATCTGGCCGTATTTGATGATGAACTGCTGCAAAACCCCCACCAGCACTGCTCCGGCAGCCGCGCCAGGGTAGCTGGTCAGCCCACCGATGGCCAGGGCAATCAGGGCCAGCAGCAAAAACTGGGTTCCCATGGCGCTGGATAACCCCATGGAAGGCGCGGCTAAAACGCCGCCCAAAGCAGCCAGAGCCACGCCCAGAGCGAAGACCAGTGTAAAAACCTGACGCACGTTTATGCCCAGGGCTTCGACCATTTCGCTGTCTTGCACACCGGCGCGGATGATCATGCCCAGGCGGGTGCGCTGCAGCAGCAGCCAGACGGCCACCAGGACGATGAAGCCGACGACGATGATGAAGATTTCGTTATAGGTGCGAATGCGGCTGTCGAACAAGAAGATGGTTGAGCAGTTGTTGGCCAGTCGTTCGGCCAAGCTGGTAATTTCGCCGCCGCAGCCTGCGCCTGTTCCGGCGAAGATGTCGGGTTTGGGCATGGTAAATTCGGGGCGGCCCCAAACAGCGCGGACCAATTCGATGCCGATGAAGCTGATGCCCAGGGTGAGCATGATTTGGTAGATGGGTCGGTCGTATAACGGCCGTATCATCGTACTCTCGATCAAACCCCCTAAAACAGCGCCCGCCAGCGTCGCCGCCACAACAGCCACAAAAAAGAGGACGGCGTTGTTCAGGCCAAACAACCAGGTTGTCAGGGCGTCGTTGGCAAAATAAGCCGCCAGGCCAACCAGCAAGAAAGCGCCGGCAATAATGAGTGGGGTTTTGGAGATGTAGGAGGGGGGAACGGCCGTTTCCCGCATCTGCTGCAGCCCGACAATTGCCGCCGCCAACAATACGCCGCCTAACAAAAGCCCTACCATCAACAAGAGCGGCGGCAGCCCTTCGGCTACAGCCGGCGCCGGTATCTGCATCGTCCCCTGGCTCAACGCCAGCGAAAACGTCGAAGGACTCTCGGCAAACACCTCAGGGTCCCACTTCGCCAGCGGCCACTGCGACAATGCGCCATACAAAAGCGCCAGCGCCACCACCAGACCCAACCAGGGCCAGACCTTACCGCCCCACCCACTAATTCGCCGCCGACCCAAAAACACCGCCAGCAGCGGCAGCAACACCAGACCGGCCGCCAGCAAGGCTAAAGGCGTTATCCCGTCGATAAAAGTGTCTGGGCGCACATAAACTGTCCAACCGATGTACGCGCCCAGCATAAACATCTCGCCATGCGCCAGGTTCAGCACATCCATCAGGCCCAAAATCAACGAGAAACCAGAGGCGACCAGAAATGTAATCGCCCCCACAGCCAGGCCGCGCAGCACGGTAATCACCCAATCCCCTGTTTCCATGCCCTGCGACGCCGACACAAACAAAAATGCCAAAACCGCCAGCACAATCACCCGGGTCCGATTCTTCTTCAATGTCTCAACCATACCATCACCTAATCGTATTTACGATTTACGATTGACGATTGACGATTCGCCGCAATCGCAAATCGCAAATTTCTATGCTGCGCCTAAATAGCGGTGAATTGTCTCTTCGTCATGTACGAGCTCGGTCATCAGGCCATGCTTCACCGATTGACCTTCCTCGATGATGACATACCGTTCGGCCAGTTTGCTGGCTACCACAAAATTTTGTTCCACCAACAAAACGGTCGTGGTCGCCGCCAGTTTTTGAATCGCCTCAATCATTTGTTCGATGATCACCGGGGCCAGACCTTCGCTCGGCTCGTCGATAAGCAGCAGCTTGTTGTCTGGAACCATGGCCCGCGCCACGGCCAGCATTTGCTGCTGCCCGCCGGATAAGTTCGTCCCAGGCAGCTTGATCAACCGCTTTAAATCGGGAAACAGCCCGAAAATAAAATCTTCCTTGCGCGCCAGGTCCCCTTTCTCTCGTTCGGCTATCTTCAGGTTTTCGGCCACGCTTAAATCGCGAAATATCGCCCGATGCTCCGGCACAAATCCGATGCCCATATTGGCGATGTGAAAACTGCGGCGGCCTTGAATCGCTTCATCATTGAAGATGATATTTCCCTGGCTCGGCGGTGTCAGCCCAATAATCGACTTGAGCGTGGTTGTTTTGCCCGCGCCGTTACGGCCCAACAGCACCGTAATGCTGCCCTTGGGCACTTCCACAGACACACCCTCTAATATGTGAAACTGCCCGATGAAGGTGTGGATATTTTGTACTTCGAGTAAATTTGTCATGGTAGTTTGCCAGTTTGTGTGTTGGTGGGTTGATTTGTGGGCGGAAACGGCCGTTACCCCCACCAACCCAACCAGCTACTGATACAACGCGCCCAGGTACGCCTTTTGCACCGTCTCGTTGGCGCTGATTTCCTGCGGCGTCCCTTCGGCCAGCACTTCACCATAATGCATCACGGTGATCATATCCGAGACATTCATGACCACGTTCATGTTGTGTTCCACCAACATAATAGTCTTATTACCGGCCGCCTGAATTTCACGAATAAGCGCCATCAATTCCGGCACCTGTTCGGAAGCCATACCGGCCGTCGGCTCATCCAACAACAGCAGCTCCGGGTCCGGAGCCAGAATCATGCCCAATTCCAGTTTGCGCTGGTCGCCATGCGGCAGCGTGCGCGCCAATGACAAGGCGCGCTCCCCCAACCCCACCTGCTCGATTACCTGCCGAGCGCGTTCTTCATAATGGGGAAAAGCGCGATACGAACGAAAAAATTTGAAATTGTCTCGACCCAACGACTGGCTGGCCAGACGGATATTTTCCATCACCGTCAGGTTCGGGAAAATATTGGTGATCTGGAAAGAACGGCCGATTCCCTGATGGACTGTCCGGTGAACTGGCAAACGGGTAATATCTTCACCTTTGTAAAAAACCTGACCACTGGTAGGCCGCAAATTCCCGCTGAGCAAGTTAAAGAAAGTTGTCTTACCGGCCCCATTTGGCCCGATGATCGAGTGAAATGAGCCAGTCTTCACCTTCACGTCCACATCGGCCACCGCCACCAACGCGCCGAACTCCCGGCGCAGGCTGCGTGTCTCTAGAATGATGTCGTTCGCCATAGTTGCTCCGTGTTCCGTGATTCGTGATTCGTGTTCCACTTTCTTGAGCCGATTGTTACGGTTCACAGACTATGGTTCACGAATCACGAATCACGTTTTACGTCTTATTCGCCGCTTAAGCTGCCATACGGCAAATCGCCGCAGCGGTCTTTCAGCTCTTCCGGCAGCAGGCAAGGAACGTCTGGCCGGGTGGTAGCCACGTAATCGAAGAACCGGAATTCCGGATCGTCGACGTTGGTCAAAGTTACAATGTACATATCCTGGATGGCTACGTGGTCTTCCGGGCGAATGTAGATGGTTCCCTTCGGTCCCTCAAACTCCATGCCTTCCATAGCCGCAATCATGGCCTCAGCGCTGACATCGCCGCCGGTGGCGCGGAGCGCATTGGCGATGAGCAGCGAGGCGTTCATGGCGTCGGCGTCGAAGAGGTCCGGCGGCACGCCCTGGTTTTCCATCGTCTTGGATACCAGCCAATCGTTGATCTCGTTGTTGGCGGCGGTGTAATGGTAAAGAATACCACTGGTTGTGCCGATGGCGTTGGCGAAGAAGGTGGGCAGAACCACGTTATCGACGAAAGCAGAAGCCATCGCCATCTCATCCATCACGCCCAATTCTTGCGCGGCCTGCATCATGGGCACAAAACCGCCGCCGGCCCAGGTGACCAGGAAGGCTTGCGCGCCAGAATCCATCACCTGCTCCATATAAGGCGTAAACTCGGTGGTATCGGCCGGGGCAAAGATGTCG
>JAKQCM010000252.1 GCA_029559155.1 Chloroflexota bacterium | reverse complement strand
CGCTTTGGCGATGGCGTGACGCTCGTTTTGGGTGCTGGCGGCGGCTAATTCGGCCGTCAGTTGGGTCACGCTTTGGGCGGCCTGGGCGCGATTGGCGGATACGGCCGTTTGCTCTTCCGCCAGCGCCGCCATCTTGCGCGCTTCGGCTTGCAGGCGCGCCTGTTCCTTGAGCAGATTTTGCCGTTCCGCTTCCAGCCGTTGCAGTTCTTCGCGGGCTTCGTGCCAGGCCGTCACCTGCTGCGCCAGCCCGGTTATCTCCGTGCCGATAGCGGTCAATCTTGATTGGGCTTCGGCCAGTTGGGCGGCGACGGCCGTGCGTTCGGTTTGCGCGGCGTCGCTTTTGGCGCGTTGGGCTTCCAAGTCGCGCTGGCGCTGTTCCAGGCGGCTGCGCTCTTGGGTGATGGTCAGTTCGTACGGCCGTTTTTGCCCTTGCAGCTTGTGGTATTCGTCGGCGCGGGTTTGCCAGCGCTGCAATTCGGCCTGGGCTTGCTCGTAGGCGGTGAAGGCCGTGGCGATGGCTTCGGCTTCGGCCAGGATGGTTTCGTATTCGGCGCGTTCGGTCTGGCGCTGGCTTTGCGTTTTGACCAGGTCGGCCAGGGTGCGTTGGGCGCGGGCCAGGTTGTTGGCCAGGTTGTTGACCATTTCTTGCTGCTGCTGCACGGCCGTTTCCGCGCGGCGCAGGTGGGTGAGCAGCTTTTCCTTGTCGGCCAGCCGCTCGGCGATGGCCTGCCGGGCGGCCTGAGCGGCGGCGAGGGCGGCGGCGCGATCATCTTCTTCGCCCAGCTCCAGAGCGATGTCGCCCAACTGTCCATCCAGCAGCAAAAGCTGCCCTTCGGCGGTCTTGCGCCGTTCGGCGGCGGCGTCTTTGTAGGCGTCCCACTGGCTGACGCCCAGCAAATCGGCCAGGATTTCCTTGCGGCGGCCGGGCGTTTTGGTGGTGAATTCGTCGGCTTTGCCTTGCAGCAGGAAGCTGGCGTTGATGAAGGTGTCGTAGCTCATGCGCAGCAGTTCGACGACGGCCGTTTCCGTTTCGCGCACTTTGCTTTCGCTGAGGGTTTTCCATTTGCCGTGGTCCAGGTCGCCGTCGGCCAACATTTGCAGCTCCAGCTGGGTGGCTTTGCCGGCCCGCTTGCGGCGAATGACGCGGTAGGTGCTGTTTTCCAGGGCGAAGCTGAAGCGGACTTCGGCCGTGCCGTCTTCCAGCGTGGCGCGGCGGTTGACCAGATCGTCGTCGCTTTTGCTGCGCGCTTTGCCAAACAGCGCCCAGGTCATGCTGTCGAGAATGCTGGATTTGCCCGCCCCGTTGGCCCCGGAGATGCAGGCGAGGTGGATGCCGTTGAAATTGAGAACGGCCGTGTCCCGATAAGACAAAAAGTTGGTCACTTCCAGACGCAGAGGAATCATAGATGCTCCTGATAATGGTTAATGGCCGATTGGCTGCTGCTGTTTTTACCTGTAACGGGGGCAATTGGCAAACGGCCGTTTGCTCTGAGGGGCATGTGGATTGTCTGGTATAATCTCGCCACAAACCGATCGGCGAGGGTAGGTGATGGCAAGTTTACAGGTTGGGCTTTTGTGTGGCATTTGCAGCCACGACTGGGTGCAAGACCTGGGTGAGATCGACAATTTTCGTATCGTTGTTCGCGGCGACCGGCAGGCAAAAATCTACCGTGTCCCTTGTCCGATTTGCGGCGGTGTGGTGTTGGTGGAGGTGGACGCGGGCGAGGATGACATTCCCTCGAGTTGGGGAACCTGAGCCGTTGGCGAAGGAAATTAGATGCACAGAAAAGTGTGTTTGGGTCGGATAACGGCCGTAAGGGGCACATGCCCATGATTTACGTGGATATTTCGGCGGCTGTACACAGCCGCGCCGGGCTGGGGCGTTATGCCGAGCGGCTGGCGGGCGCGTTGATTCAGACCCAGCCGGGGCGTTTTGGGTTGTTTTATAATCGGGGGAAAGACGGCCGTTTCCCCTCCTCCCTCCCCGCCAACATCCCTACCCGCCACGTTAGCCTGGGTTACAAACCCTGGCGCATGATGGTCCTGGCCGGGCAGGCGGCCCATCTGGGCTTTAACCGGCTCGTGCCCCAGGCCGAATTGTTCCACAGCACGGAGCATTTGCTGCTGCCGCTGCGCGGCGTGCCCACCGTGCTCACCGTCCACGACCTCATCTACAAGCTGTTTCCCGAACATCACAAAAGGCTGAACTACTGGTATCTTAACCTGGCGATGCCCCTCTTTTGCCGCCGCGCCGACGCCATCATTGCCGTTTCACAGGCCAGCAAGCAAGATTGCGTCAAGAACTATGGCCTCGATCCGGCTAAGATCCACGTTGTGTACGAGGCGGCCTCTTCCCATTTTCAGCCGCCGCCCCCGACCAGGATCGACCATGTTAAGCAGACATATGATTTACCCGAGCACTTCCTTCTCCACCTCAGCACCATCGAGCCGCGCAAAAATCTAAGCCGCCTGCTCGATGCCCTCCTGGCTTTACGCCAATCCTTCCCCGGACTTACCCTCGTCCTGGTCGGGGGCCGAGGGTGGCTCTATGATGACTTTTTCGCCAAAATAGAGCAGTTGGGTCTGCAAGAAGCGGTACGGCCGTTAGGCTGGGTGCCCGACGAAGATTTGCCGGCCATCATCGCCGCCGCGGATCTGGCGGTGCAGCCGAGTTTGTATGAAGGGTTTGGCCTGCCGATTTTGGAGCATATGGCCTGTGGGCAGGTGGTGGCGGCCAGCCGCGCAGCCAGTCACCCGGAAGTGGGCGGCGAGGTGGCGGCTTATTTTGACCCGTTGGATGTGGCGGAAATGACGGCCGTTATCCGCCGCCTCCTCACCGACCAAGACGAATACCAGCACCGCCGCCAGCTTGGCTTGCAGCAAGCTGCCCAATTTAGCTGGCAGCGCGCCGCAAGAGAGACAATCGCTATCTATGACGGACTCATCAAAAAAGAGATTAGAGATTAGAGATTGGGGATTGCGCATCAATCTCCAATCCGCAATCTCCAATCTCCAATCACCCTCCTGTGCTACAATACGGCCGTTCTTTTAGTTCGGTCTATGCGAGGTAAAGAATGACAACAACAGACATTCGTGAGCAGTTGCATGCCCAAATAGACAATTTGCCGGCCGACATCGTAGAGCAAATTGCTGATTTCACGCTTTTTGTCATGAGCAGACGGCAAATAGCTCCCCTCTATGCCGATTGGCGGCAGACGGAGTGGCAGACTTTTGTCCTGGAACAGTTTTTCCATGATGAAGATGATGTGACCTATTCATTGGCCGACGCACGCGAAATTTATCATCCATGAAACCCGGCGATATTGTCCTCATTCGTTTTCCCCAGGCTGATTTACAAACGGGCAAACTGCGCCCCGCATTGATCATCGCTGCGGCTCCTGGCCCCTATGCTGATTTATTAATTGCTTTAATCTCCTCCCGTACGTACCAGCCAATTCCGGAACTAGACGAAATCATCGACCCTGCCGATGCGGACTATCCGGCCACTGGACTAAAAGCGCGTTCAGTTATCCGTATCACTCGTCTTGTTAGTGTGGGAACGGCCGTTATAACCGCCCGTTTAGGCCACATCACGCCCGAACGCCTGCAATCGGTGAAGCATCGTCTGATCACCTGGTTGCAACAAACCTAAACCATAGCCTTCATGACCGCACCAGCAAATAAGAGACTGGAGACTAGAGACTGGAGGCTACGCCCCAATCTCCAATCTCTAATCTCCAGTCTCCAATCTCCAATTCCCCTCCTCCTCTTTGCCGCCCTGCTTATTCTGCTGCTCTATTTGTTCACCCTCGGGCAGGCACCCGTCTTCGGCGACCCGACAGAGTACACGGTGGTGGCCCACGTGCTGGGCTTTGCCCACCCGCCGGGCTACGCCTTCATCACGTTGTTGGGCAAATTGGTCCAAAGCCTTATCCCGATAGGCGCAATTTCCTGGCGCATGCACCTGCTGGCGGCTCTTTCATCCACGGCCGCCGCCCTCTTCGCCTTTGGTGTCATCTGGACTATCGGCTCCGCCCTGTCCCCCAATCTCCAATCTCCAATCTCCGGTCTTAAAATCCTCGCCGCCTTCTTCACCGCCCTGCTCATCGCCACCGGCACCGACGTCTGGCAGCACGCCATCCACGCCAACCCACATGTGGTGACGGCCGTTTTCCTCCTCGCCAACCTGTTTTTCTTAACCAAATTCTGGGCGTCCCAATCCCGCAAATGGCTCTTTGCATTTACCTTTACCCTTGGCCTGGGCCTCACCCACCACCCCCTGACGGTGATGGCCTGGCCGGCGTATGGGCTGTTTGTGTTGGTTGTACGGCCGTCAATCTGGAAAGAGTGGCGCACGCTGCTGGGCATGGTGTTGTGCGGCCTGCTGGGGCTGACCGTCTGGCTCTACTTTCCCCTGCGCGCCGCCGCCACGCCCATCGGCCCCACCGATCTGAATACGCTGAACGGCTTCCTCAATTACGTCCTGGCGCGCGGCCTCAGCGAGAGCCTGCCCTTCTTCGGCCTAGCCGATTTGCCCGACCGCGCCCTCGTCTTCTGGACCTTGCTGCGCCTGCAATATGCCCTGCCGATCATTTTCCTGGCCCTCTTCGGCTTCGCCTGGCTGCTTCTTGGCAGCAAGCTGACAGAAAACCGCTCCCCGGCTCCCCTGTTCCTGCTCTATGGCCTTACCTTTCTGGGCAATTACGCCTTCGTGATGAGCCTGCGCGTGCAGGACATCATGGCCTATTTGTTGGGCATCTTTATGCTGCTGGGGCTGATGGCCGGCATCGGCCTGCTCGGCCTGCTGACGCTGCTGCAAACCTGGCTCACCCGCCACTCCACACTCCGCACTCCGCACTCATCGCTCCCCAAAGAGGTCTGGCTGCTGGCCGCCGCTCTGTTCTTGCTCGGTCCGATCCTGCAAATCGCCCGCAACCTGCCGCGCATTGGCCTGGGCGATTACACGGCCGCGCAGGATTACGTCGATGCGGTGTTTGCGCGATTTACGGGAACGGGCGCGGGCGCAGTGCTGCTGAACGATTGGGAGCACACTACCCCGTTGTATTACGCGCAGTTTGTAGACGGCCGTTCCCCCAATCCTACCGACGTACAGCCCATCCTCGTCTCTACCGGTTCCGCCAACCCGTGGCTGGACAATGTGATTCGCTATCTGCCCGGCGGCCCTGTCTACTTGAGCAACTACCGGCGCGAGATTGTGGATTTTGGCTTTCGCCTGCGCCCGGCACGGCCGTTTTACCAGGTGATCGACATCGGTTCCGAGCTGCAATTTACGCTGCCGGCAGAGCTGACGGCCGTCTCCGCCACCGGCGAACAGCTTACCCTCGCCGGCTACGATCTGCCGCAGCGCGCAGTGACCGCCGGTGATTTTGTACCGCTGACGCTGGCCTTCACCGCGCCCATCACGCCCACCGATTATTACGTGCCCGTCGTTCACGTCGGCGACCTGAATTTCACCTTCACTACCGACAGCCATCAACTCACGCCCACTTACACGCCCGGCGAAATCGTCGTCGAAGCTTTCGATTTTGCCCTGCCCCATGATTTGCCCTCCGGCGACTATCCGGTCTCGGTGGATTTGAAGAACCTCAGCACGGATACGGCCGTGCCTCTCAATCTCTCTCTCGGCAACCTATCAGTCACCGGACAGGCCCATCCCATGCAAACCGACCGGTTGCTGGCCAACTTCCGCCAGCGGGTGGGGTTGGTCGGCGCGCGGGCGCGGGGAAACGGCCGTGCGCTCTCCGCCCCCTGGCACGAATCCGACGCGCTCCACGTTCAGCCCAACGACACCATCCACCTGACGCTGCAATGGCAAAGTCTGGCCCCCGCCGAGGAAAGTTATACGATTTTTGTTCATTTGATTGACGCCGCGAATCGGCCGTGGGTGACGCTGGACTACACGCCGCTGGGCGGCTCCGCGCCCACGCACCTGTGGATTCCCAAGTGGCTGCCCGGCCAGCAAATGCTGGACCCGTACCGCCTGACGATTCCGCCTGACCTGCCGCCGGGCACGTATTACATCGAGGTAGGGTTGTATGAAATGATTGGCGGCCGCCGCCTGCACATTTCCGACCAGGCTGGCAACCTGGCCGGCGACCGCTTCATTTTAGGCCCGGTGGTGGTAGGTGAGAGGGAATAAGGGGAGAGGGGAACGGCCGTTCCTCAAACTTCAGCCGCTGATCCCGATCAACTCATAAATCTGCTCCAGGGCCATGCGCCCCTTCACGCGCATCGGGTTCATTGCCTCCACGATCACCCAATCTCTGGCCCGCTCATAGGCCTCTGAGCTGAGCAAAATCTGGCCCGGCCGCGCCGTTTCCTGCACCCGTTTCGCCAGATTTACAGCATCGCCGATGGCCGAATAATCCTTACGCAGGCTGCTGCCCACATTGCCCACAACCGCTTCGCCCACATGAATGCCGGTGCCAAAATAGAGCCGCTTGTCGGCTGGCATATTCATGTGATAGGCGATCATGTTGTTTTGAATCATCAGCGCCGTGCGAATGGCGCGCTCCACGTGATCTTCCTGGGGGTTCAGGGGGGTGTTAAACAGCGCCATCACTGCATCCCCCATAAATTTGTCGGTCATGCCGCCGAAATGGGAAATAGCCGTCACGGCCTGGGTAAAATAGCCATTGATCACCTCGATCAATGTTTCCGGGTCCAGGTTTTCGCTAAAGGTGCTAAAGCCGCGCACGTCGGCAAATAACACGCTGATCACCCGGCGCTGCGGCCGTTGCGCTGCATCCAGGTCGCGCACCTGGTCCACCAGCGCGGGCGGCAAATACCGCCGCACACTCTCCAGGCGCTTGGTTTCGGAAATGTCGTTTAGCACCATGGCTACGCCCAACGTGTCTTGCTGGATGTCGCGCAGGGGCGAGAAGGTCAGGTTCAGGGTGGTTGTGCCCGGTCGTTCGCTTACCATAATATCCATTTCGGCATTTTGAATGCCGCCGTTTTTCTTCACGGACTCCACAATTGGCTCCACGGGCAGCCCTAACACCTGAAGCGCGTTGGCGTAAGCTTCGTGAAGGATGGAATGGGGCGGGACGCCTAAAATTTGTTCGGCGGCGCGATTAAACAGCGCGACCCGATCCTCATCGTCGATGGTGATTACGCCGCTGGCGATGGATTCGAAGACGTTGTCCATCAGGTCTTTCATTTCGGTGATTTCCATGAGGTGCTGGCGGATTTGTTGGAAGAGGCGCGCGTTTTCGATGGCGACGGCCGCTTGATTGGCAAAAGTAGCCAGTAAATCCCGGTCGGTATCGCCAAAGATGCCGGAAGCGATGCGGTTATCGGCATAAACAACGCCGATGGTGTTGTTTTTGAGGCGCAGCGGGACGCAGAGAATGGAGCGCAGGTTGTAGCTGATGATGCTTTCGGTGGCAGCAAAGCGGGGATCCGATTGGGCGTTCATGGTCACTACCGGCTCGCCGGATTCGGCGACGGAGCGCACAATGGTGCGGCTAATTTCGAAGGAAGAGGATTTTTCAATCGTTTCCCGATCCACGTTGCGAGCCACCTGCACGGTTAGCTGGCCGGTCGTTTCGTCGATGAGCAGGAGAATGGCGCGTTCGGCCTGGGTGAGGTTGATGATGGCGTCCATTACGGCCGCCAACACCTGGTTCAGGTCTAGCGAGGAGTTGACGACGGCGCCGATTTCTTGCAGCGCTTTGAGCTGTTCATGTTCTTTGGCCTGGGCTTCGAAGCGACGTTCTAAATCTTCGAGGGTGCGGCGAACTTGCACGAAGAGGCGAGCCAGTTCGTCGGTGGACTGCACGGCCGCCTGACGGGTGATCTCGGCGCGGGTGGTGATCATGGTTTGTTGTTGGTTGACGGCGCCGCCGAGTTCGTCAACTATGTCGCGTAAGTGTTTTAAATTGCGGTGAACCTGGGTTGTAGACTGCTCACTCACTGGAGTGTCCTCCCTCTGTTGACCCAAAATGGCCCATTCTGGTTTAGATCGGGCTGACAACCGAAATGGGCTGGGAAGACCCTGAGGGTTTTGCCAACCTTTAGGGTCTGTATCGTTAGGTGGGCGAATTGTTTACAGACTCGCTTTGGTAATGATTTCTCATTATAACAGAGCAATGAGGTTGTTAAAAAGGGGGTTTTAGGCGTTACTGAGGGCTTCGCCGTTTACGCCAGCGTTCCAGGCGGGCGGCGATGCTTTTGCGCAAGAGCAACGGCCGTAATACCCGCCATTCATTCAACGGATCAAAGTCACTGTCTTCGCCATGCGTGCGGCTGAACTGCGTGAGTACAAATTGTTGGGTCAGGTTGCGGACGGAGGTTTTGCCTTCGGGCACGGCCGTTGCGATCAAATCCGCGCGTTCATAGGGCGTATTGGTAGACCGGAAATGAATCCCCAGCCAACGCGCCCACGACTCCAGACGCGAATAGCTGCGCGTGACGTTGGATTCCACCTGTTT
Organism: Chloroflexota bacterium; assembly: GCA_029559155.1. Taxonomy (GTDB): domain Bacteria; phylum Chloroflexota; class Anaerolineae; order Promineifilales; family Promineifilaceae; genus Leptovillus. The sequence goes on along the minus strand of JAKQCM010000252.1, from coordinate 5,273 downwards.
GTTCAATTGGTTGGCCAGCCACATCAGCCCTAAGGCAATTGCCAGTACCAATCCGACGCCAACTACTTCCCATACGGGGATGCGCTGCCACCAGGCCAGGTCTGGCAGGGTCACGTCCGGATTTTCACCGGTTACGTCGCCGCCGCGCTCAATGTCCAGCGTGGGATCATCTAGCTGTGGCGCGAGATTGCCTAGCCCACTGGCCAGCGCGTCTTCGGCTGTGTCGGTTTGGGCGGCTTCTAATGATTCCTGCCGTACCAGCACAGGAATGCTGGCCGTCGGTTCAAATTGAATCCAGCCATAAGCGGGGAAATAGACTTCTACCCAGGTGTGGGCGTTGCTGGCGCGCACACGGTAGGAGCGCGTTGTTTCGTCATAATCGCCCTGCACATACCCGTTCACGATGCGCGCCGGGATGCCTTGCGAGCGCAGCATGATGGCCATGGCGGAGGCGTAGTAGGTGCAGTACGCTTTTTGGCTGACAAACAAAGTGTAATGAATGGGTTCTGCGTCTGGCGGCGGGGCGTCGATCTGGTCATCGTAGGTGATGGATTCGCGCAGGTAATTTTGCACGGCCGTTGCCTTGTCGTATACATTGTCGTAGCCGGTCGTTAGCGACGAGGCCAGAGCCAGGGTTTCCGGGGTAATTTCGCCGGGGACTTGTAAGTAGCTGTCCAAAACCCATTGTGGATAATCGGTAGTCGTGCGCCGCAAGCTGTCCACATCGGCCGTGGAAATGCTGGAAGCGACCTGATACTGGTCGCCCTGGCGCAAAACAAACCGGGACCGTACGGCCGTTACCAGCTCGTTGCCATTTTCATCCAGGGTCGAATCGACAAACATCTGGCGATTGGAGCCGATGACTTCCGGGGCGGCGTATAAAAAGCTGGAATTGGGTAAAAAGTTGACCACCGTCTGGGTGATGGTTTCTCGCGCCGCCAGGGGCGGGGTGGGCAACATGCCATCATCCGGGAAATGGAGCGCTGTTTCCCCATCGGCCACGGACCATGCGCCATCTTCGTAGGTGTCCATGGCAATGGCGCGCCAATATAAATTGGGCAGCGGATCGGTTACGTAGACGTCCATGACCAGATCGTTGCCCACCGAGCGCGGGCCGCCGAGGGCCATTGTTTCCTGGTAGGGGTCGCTGGTGGCTGTGCCATAGGCGCGCAGTGCGGAGAAAAGCCGGGTCCAGGTTTCCTGGAAATCGCGCCAGGGGCCGCGTGTGCCGCTGAGCGCTTCGTTTACGGCCGTGCTGGCCGCCAATTTGGGCAGCGGATAAGACACAATCAGCAAAATCAACGCCGCTAAAAATCCGGCGCGGATAAAATTGGAACGAATGCCTTGTTCGTAACGCACGGAAGCTGCCTGCCAAACCTCCTCTTGGGCAACCAGGTATGTGCGGGCGATGAACACCAGCGCCACGACCAGGTAGATTGCCAAATAGAGCAGCAGCGGCTTAGGGCCATAATAGTAGTAGACCACACTGAGCAGCACGAGGCCGGTGGGGATGATGGCCCGCCAGATGCGTGGTTTGCGGAAGGTGTACCACGCGGCCGTATAACCCAGAAGCCAAAAGACAACGGCCGTTTGCACCACAAACACCAACCCATCCCGACTGGTTCCGCCGCCAAACGCTTTCTGGAACCAATCAGCCTGCCGGGCAATCATGTTCAGCACGCGTTCGTGCCAGGAAAGTTCCAGAGGAAGTGTCGTCCCGACCAGATAAAACACCATGAACAAGCCGTACACCACGGCGAACAAATGGGCGGTATTGGCGGAGAAACGACTTTTGGCGAGCAGCAAGCCGGTGACAATGGCCAGCGTGCTGATGATGGGCAGGATGTGGGTGCCGGCCGTGAGTTCGGCCTGCATGATGGCTACCGCAGCGATGGCAACCAGCAAAATCAGCAGGCCCAGAGTCGACCAGCCTTCTTTTAGATCAAGGGTTGTGCTTTTTTGCATGTCCAAGCCACCTTTTCATCGCTTAAATTGCTAAGGATTAGCAGAGCGCTGACGGCCGTTTCCGTACAGCAAAGCATCTGGTAAGCAGCTCCCACCGCGCAGATTATAACAGCACGTCACCGTTTTGCCACCAAAAAGCCCCGCGATTTATAGCCGATGTTAATCTGTGCGCTTACCGTTTTCGCGCCGTTGACTTAGAAAAAGCCCCAATCCGCCGATGACCGCTAACCCAACCAGGCCAATGACCAGGAAATTGCTGCCCGAAGCCGGTTTGATGGGTAACACAAACAGGACTTCGCCCTCGCCCTCACTGCCGCTGACTCGGGTTTGCACCTGGTACTCGCCGGGAGCGGTTGGCGCGGTGAAATCGGCTTCATAGAAAAGTTTGTTGACGGCTTGTTGGGTGGTGGCGGGACCAGAGAGCACGGCCGTATTGTCGCCGACGGCCGTTACCTGCAGCATTACCTGGGCGTCCAGCACTGGCTGATTGTTTTCCGGGCGCACAACAGCCACCGTGACGTGCAGCTTTTTGCCTGCTTCTACCTCGTTTGGGGCCACCCAGACCGTTACCCGGTATGGGCCGGCCACTTCGCCGGCAATGTGGACGGTGCCGCCGCCGTGCGCCCAGGCTGCCCGTGCGGCTGCGCCCCAGAGTAGAAAAGCCAATACCAGCCAGGCAAAAAGACGCCGCTTAGGGGGAAGGTGATTGTTTAGCAAGGCTTTTGTTAACATAAATTAAATAACCACCGCCCAGCAGCAGCGCGAAAAAAATCCACTGAATGGCATAACTCAGATGTGGGCCTTCGGATAAATCGACTTCTCGCGCTGTGTGGTAAGGTAGTCCGGTGTCGCCGTTTTCCGGCGGCGATTCGATGACGTAAACCGGCAGCAGGGTATAAGGCATCTGCGCTTGAATGGCGGCGACGTCCACGCGATACCACTGCTGCTGCGCCGTATCAGGAATGGCCTTTTCGCCCAGGCGCGAAATCGTTTGGGAGAGGGCTACATAGCCGGAGATGGTGATTGGTCCGGGCTGGTCGTATTGTGGCCACGCGGACGGGTCGGCCTGACTATCGGGAATCCAACCGCGATCGATGAGCACGGCCGTTTGCCCATCAGCCGCTACCAGCGGGGCGATGAGATGAATGCCGGCCTGCCCGTTCCAGTTTTGCACAATAAGCGCCACCTGGTTATCAAAATCATAGCTGCCGGAAACCAGAACATTGTGGTTTTCCAGAGATTCGGGATTGGCGGGGAGGGAAACGGCCGTTAAAGGCAGCGGCGGCGCGGCCAAAGCCTGCTCCAGGATGGCATTTGCCGCTCTGCGCTCTTGCAGCCGATCCATTTGCCAGACACTCAGCCGTAAAAAAACAGCCATCAGCAGCAAAACCAAAATGGTCACCCACCACCATTTGCGACTAAACAAGGCGCGTGCCAGGAGTTGTAATTGTTTCATGGTATCAAACCAACGATGTTGGCTCCCTCAGGAACGGCTCAGAAACCCAAACGCCCGGATGTTATTTTTTTAAGCCCGGAGCCAGCAAAGCCTCGTCTGTAGCCCATACTTTTTCCGGCAGATTGGGTTTACGCTCTTCCTGGCCCAAAAGTTGAGAAATAAGCACCAGGGCGGCGATGATGTACATCATACTGCCCGGAATCCACATGATAACCCCGCTGATGCGCTGGTCGGTCATCACGCTGATGTTCCAAATCCGGGGAATGTCCAGATAATAAGCATAGATTGGGTTATCGGCAAAAGCCAAAACGACGCCGGTCATCATATTAGGCGGTATGGCTGCCAGAACAAAGATAATGCGCCCTAACAGGCCAAACTGCTTATGAATGCGGGGACCGGCCCCGGTGACATGCCACCAATAGGCCATGCTCACCAGGAAGAATGAGATATGTTCTACATCATGGACAAAGTCACTGCGCAGCGCCGCATTGTACATATTGGGATCATGCCAGCCAACAATCACGATGACCCACAGCAGCCAGACGACACCCGGCGAGGTGATCGTGCGCAGCAGCTTGCGCGAGCCTGAATCTCGGTGCAGCGCTCGGCTAAAACCCTGGCCAACCGGCCGTCGCAGGCGATCTGGCAGCCCCCACAGCATAACGGCCATCGGGTTGGCGATGAGCAAAAGTGGCGGGGCGATCATGATCAGCAGCAGGTGCTGGACCATGTGCATGAAGAAGAGTTGTCCGCTCATCACGTCGATGGGGGACATGAGGGCAATGGCGATGAAAACCAGCCCTACGAGATAGGAGATCAGCCGCCAGCTAGCGGAAAGAGGCCAGGGTTGTCCGGGGCGATACGGCCGTTGCCGGCCCCGTGTCCGGCGGCGCAAATGTCGCCACCCCCGTATATAAACAGTCCCGGCCAAAGCCAGGACTAAAATAATCTCTAATCGCCAGTTCCAGGATGTTAGAACGGCTTTAAGGACAGGATCCATGGGTTTCGCGGCGATTGACTAGCGCCAATCGCCCTCCATTAGCCTCTTCACTAAACCGCTTTGCCGATCAAATACAAAGCCGGGTAGAAGAAAATCCAGACGACATCGACGTAATGCCAGTATAACGCAATCCCTTCAACGCCCCAGTGACGCTCCACGGAATACTCGCCTTTGCGTCCTCGATTCCAGGCAATCAACAGCAACCCTACGCCGCTAATCACATGCAGCGCGTGCATCCCGGTCATCATGTAAAACACGCCGCCATGCACACCGTCCGATGGTTTAAGATGACCGAACCACTCAATGCCAAACATGTTCAGCGTCAGGCCAAACAAGTTCCATTCCATCACCACCACGCCCACAAAGAATAGAAGCCCCAGCAGAGCCGCCAGCAGGTAGGATTGGGTAAACGTCTTGCGGTCGCCATACGTCATCGCCGTTTCGCCGCGATAGACAAAAAAGCTGCTCAATAACAAAATGCTGGTGGTAATCAGCCCTAATTCCTGGCTCAATTCCGGCCGTGTTTGTCCAACGCCCGGCACATTCCAAAGATAAAAACGGGTGATCAACAAAGCGCCGAATAAGAAAAACTCAGATATAAAAAACAGCCAGAGGCCCAATCGGTTTGCTCTAACCTGGGTTGCGTAAGGTAACTCGTGCGCGCGATCTTCGTCATGCGCTTCGTGATGGCTTCCCGGTTGGGCTTTTGTATAAGCACTCATCAATGACTCTCCTCACGCCACAAACGGGACACATGCATAAATACCTGCACGATAATGGCCGCTTTGATCAGGGCGATGATGAACAGAAAAACGGTCGATCCGCTCATAATGGCAATCGCAAACTCCGCAA